>JBATKU010000431.1:0-7684 GCA_049669725.1 Desulfobacterales bacterium | reverse complement strand
ATATCCACCAGACCCTCTTGGGATAAACAACTTCCAGATTTCTTGGTGTTAAATTGCCATTTGCAGTTGGATGCCATTCTTTAACAAGGGCTGGCACTATCTCAAGAAGACTATTATATTTTTTCAGCATTTTATGTGGAATACCCTCTGTGAAAATATTGAACTTTGAACTTATAGCTCTATACACAGCCCTACCTTAAAAAGGACTTCGTCAATAATTGCTGAATAATTCCGAATTGAATAGCCCAATTTTATGTGTCGCTCCAAAAGAGATTTGATTAAGCAGCTATTGGCGATGTATAAATCAAATCAATATATTTTAGAAAAGAATTGAGAAACAACCTGTATGGTATTTAGGCTATTAATATCGTTCATTAAATAAATATAACGGGAAAGTCAAGCCAAATTAACTCAACGGATATAAAAAGTAGGCGAGAATTGTGTATGGCAATGCGCCAGAAAATCATATGTCGCCCGATTGCAGATACAAATTGAGATTATCTCAGTTCAGAAGAAACCTGTGATATTATACAATCCAGCATCAAAATTGATGCTTTTCCGAACTTGTGTTTTCTTGCCAATAGCACAACTATCAATTTTTTATCAATTAATGCAGATAGGTTATGGATACACGCAACCTATCGCACCAGGAAATTGGCTGTCAAATCGAAAATATTATAAATGGGGTTTTAAAATAACCAGAAAAGTGAAAATCCAAGGGAAAAATCCGAAGGGTAGGGTGGGGTGGTCTTTGGGGTAGTTTTCCCGAAAAAATCCTCCCAAATAGGGAAAAAACCACCCCAAAACCGACCCCACTGTTTTGGCGTAGTACCTGCAATCATAATAGTTTCGGAAGGTTCTTAACTATCGCCAAAACCCTGTCACCCGCCTTTCACGCCGGCAACAGGGGGTTCCCAAGAAATCGAGAATGATTTGGTTACATTGTTACCAATTCTATATAAACCCATATAAAATACCACAAGTAATCCATTGACCAGACTATGCTTTTTCGGGTACTTAGGCATCCGGACAAATAACCTGGGGGTGTATATAATTTTGGGTGCAAAACAGTCACAATTTGAATTGGAAATAGTTAAAAGCAGCTAAAAACAAAAAAAAGGCCTTGCGAGATAAGCCCTTGAAATTCTCGGAAAACCCTTTATATTCATGGAGCCGACGAGCGGAGTCGAACCGCTGACCTGCTGATTACGAATCAGCTGCTCTACCAACTGAGCTACGTCGGCCGGTAATGATATAACCGTTCCACAGGTTCAGAGTTGATGTAAACTCTGAACCTTGAACCCCTGAACGGCTACAATAAGATCACATCCTCTTTGACGTTCTTCAGATACTGGAGTTAGGGTGCAAAATCAAGAATTAATTTTATCTGAAAAATTTATCGATCAACTTTTAAATAGAGATCGCGGAATTGACTGTATCGGACTTTCTGGCTCTGAAAAAGCCTGTTTGATATCAAGGCTATATCTGCAACACAAATTCCCCTGCCTGGCGGTTGTCTCATCGGTCAGGGAAGGGGAACGCCTAATAGGGGACCTGCGGTTTTTTGCCGGTCAACATGATCTTCCCATTCTGTTTTTTCCACCTTATAATATATTGCCATTTAAATTTCTTTCCTATCATAATGAAACAGCCGGTCATCGTATTCGGGTGCTGTATCAGCTGATGGAGGCCAAAAAACCGTCGATTGTGGTGACAACGGTCGATGCCTTGCTGCAAAAAATTATTCCCAGACAGGAGATTGGCCGCTATGCGGAGCTTTTAATTGCTGAAGAGGAGATTGATCGTAACGGTTTGATCTCCAAATTGATATCCGGCGGTTATTCGAAAACGGCCATTGTTGAAGAATTCGGTGATTTTAGTGTTCGAGGAGGTATTATCGATGTCTTTTCACCTCTGTACGATGATCCACTAAGAATTGAATTTTATGGGGATCTGGTCGAATCCTTGCGATTTTTTTCGGCTTCCAATCAACGCAAAATTAAAGATTCCCAGGAAGCCATCATACTTCCTGCCAGGGAATTAATACTGCACAAGAAGTATATTCCAAACATTATCAGCCGGATACGATCTTTGGCGAATGGATTGGAAGTCCCGGTATCCCAGGCCCGAAAAATCATTGACACCATCAGACATGATGGGGACGTGGTCGGGCTCGAAAGCCTGATTTCTTTATTTTATCCCCAACTTGATACCTTATTCGACTATATTCCGAAAAATTCCTTGATCGTTAATGTTAATTCCGATGAACTGGACAAAGTTGCCCTGGAAACCGAAGAACGATTGATAAACAATTTTAAGGCGTCCCGTGATGAGGGAAAACTTTGTGTAGAGCCACAGGAATTATACTTGAATTGGTCCCAGGCCGTGGCGGCTATATCGGAAAGAAAGCCGCTAAATTTTAAGATGCTCGATGTTTTAAGAAGCAATGATCACCACCAGGTTCCGCCCTACCAGTTCCATGCGGCGGTTGAAAGTAATACCGACCTGAGAATGGCTCTGAAAAATTATCGGGAAAAAGAGCAGCTTCTCCGACCGCTGGTTGAATGGTTGCGTGATAAACAACAATCCGGATACACAACCCTCATTATTTGCCGGAATCGGTCCCAGGCCGACAGACTGAATTCTCTGCTTGTCCCCTATGGTATTCAGCTGACTGCTGTGAAGGGATTTACAGAAGTTAAACCAAACTCAGGTCAGATTTACCTTTGCATCGGGCAGGTTTCCAGCGGGTTTGTATGGCCGGCGGAATATCTCGCCCTGGTAACTGATGATGAGATTTTCGGTGTTCGGCATCAGCGCCCGAAACGCACCCAACCAAGACCGCGCACCCAGATGCTCGACCTTCAGGAACTTAAGAAAGATGATCTCATTGTTCACAACGATCACGGAATTGGACAGTATGGCGGTCTGGTAAAAATGACCATCGAAGGGTTTGCCAATGATTTTCTGATCATCATTTACAAGGATGGAGATAAACTCTATCTGCCGGTTGAGCGCATGAGTGTGGTGCAGAAGTACATGGGTGTGGAAGGCATCGTACCGGTGCTGGATACCCTCGGCGGCAAATCCTGGGAGCGAGTGAAATCACGGATAAAAAAATCGGCGGAAAAAATTGCCGGAGAACTCCTTAAACTTTATGCCCGGCGAAAGGTGGAAAAAGGCTATGCCTTTTCACCGGCAGACCATTATGTCAGAGATTTTGAAGCCGGCTTCGCCTATGAGGAAACAGCCGATCAATTTAAAGCCATTGAGGATGTAATTGCAGATATGCATAATCCGACTCCCATGGACCGTCTGGTCTGCGGTGATGTCGGCTATGGTAAGACCGAGGTTGCCCTGCGGGCATCATTTCTGGCAGTAAATGACGGCAAGCAGGTGGCCATGCTGGTTCCAACCACCATTCTGGCAGAGCAGCACTATGAAACCTTTCGCCGACGCTTTAAGCGCTATCCGGTCAATGTCGCCTGTTTAAGCCGGTTCCGTTCCCCGCGCGTGCAGCGCGCCATCATTGATGACCTCAAAGCAGGCAAGGTCGATATTGTTATCGGTACTCACCGGCTGGTGCAAAAGGATGTCCAATTCAATGATCTCGGGCTGTTGATATTGGATGAAGAGCAACGCTTCGGTGTTAAACATAAAGAAAAGCTTAAAAAGTTCAGAAGCACGGTGGACGTGTTGGCCTTAACAGCAACACCCATACCCCGGACCCTGCATTTGTCGTTGGTGGGGGTTCGCGATATCAGCATCATTTCAACACCGCCTGAATTTCGTAAGTCCATTATGACCTACATATCAGAATTTGACGATGCGGTTATCGCCGATGCTATTAACAAAGAGTTGCGGCGTGAAGGACAAATTTTCTTTGTCCATAACAATATTCAAAGTATTGATAAAATCGCCGGGAAATTACAGCGACTGGTGCCCCGGGTTCGTCTTGCAGTCGCCCACGGCCGGATGGATGAAGATGAACTTGAGCAAGTTATGTTCTTGTTCATGAACCGGGAAATAGACATGTTGGTGTGTACCACCATTATTGAATCCGGCCTTGATGTCGCCTCGGCCAACACGATTATCGTCAACCGCGCAGATCGATTTGGGCTGGCCCAGATGTATCAACTGCGAGGTCGAGTGGGACGCGCAGATGAACAGGCCTATGCCTATCTGCTGATTCCACATGAAAGTTTGCTGGGAAAAGATGCTCAAAAAAGACTGAAAGTCTTGATGGAGCACAGTGATTTGGGTGCCGGCTTTCAAATCGCTATGAGCGATTTGAAAATACGGGGAGGTGGAACTATCCTGGGGGCTTCCCAGTCCGGACATATCGCCGCTGTTGGTTATGATATGTTCTTAAAATTGATGGAAAACGCGGTCGCCGGCTTGAAAGGAGAGGCGACCGTCGAACCCCTGGAACCGGAAATAAACGTGAATCTGTCTGCCTATCTGTCAGAATCCTATATACCGGACATTGATCAGAGAATGTCCGCTTACCGTCGTCTTGCGAAGATGACTGAACTTCAGCAATTAGCCGATTTTAAATCAGAGTCCCTTGACCGTTTCGGGCCACTGCCGGAAGAAGCGGCGAACTTGCTATTAAAAATCATGCTGAAGGTGCTGGCAAAAAGAGCCGGTGTCTTGCGGCTTGATTTGGTAGGCCGAAATCTATCTCTGAATTTTTCTGAATCTCACCAACGCAATCCCGCCGCCCTGGTGGACATGATAATGGCTGCGCCGAAGAATTTCAAACTGACACCGGAACACGTTCTTAAGACTAAATTGGATTCACTCAACTTGAATCGCCAGCTGGCTCAGACCAAAAACCTCTTGAAAGAAATTGCCCAACGTGTTAACGGCTAATAGTTTAGGGGTATACTTTAATAGCGAATTTGGGATTTATGATTGATGATAAAGAACCTGTTTAGAATATTTTGCCTGATTGGTTTGGTACTGCTTTGCTGCCTGTCGACGGGATGCGAGCAGAAAGTCTCTGATTATGGGAATGAGGAGCTGTTGCGCGTGGGAGACAGTGTGTTGACTGTCCACGACTTCAATGAAGCGTTTGAAATTTCCAAAACAGCTTATGCGCATAATATCAGACAGCAGTCCGAGGATTGGCGAGACGCACAAATGCGGCTCCTAAATCAATTAACCGTCGAGTTGCTTATGCTTGAACGGGCCAAAGAGCTGGAAATCAGCGTTAGCGATGATGAACTCGAGGGGGCCGTTTCCGAAATTAAAAGTGACTATCCTGAAGGAGAATTCGAGGAAACACTGATAGAGTTTGCCGTTTCATATGATACCTGGCGAAATCGATTAAAGATCCGTTTGACGATGGATAAGGTGGTCGAAGCGGAGCTTAAGAACCGGATCTCCATATCTCCCGAAGATATTTCCCAATATTATAAAAAAAATTTTGAAGGCAAGGAAATAGAATCTGATGCGACCCAATCATCGGAAGATATTAATGAAACCATTGTTAAGCAACTTCGTCGCGAGAAAGCAGAACAGGCTTATGAAACCTGGATTGAAGAATTGAAAACTAAATATCACATAGAAATTAACAGCGAACAATGGGATAAAATAACAGCGTCCAAAAGAACAAAGGAAAATGAAGCCGACACCGATAAATCGAAAAGCGACTAGAAGCCTGGCAAAGACTGTACCCGTTTGGATGTTTGCCTTGCTGGTGACAGCTATTGTCATTGCAGTGCCTGTAGCTGCTAATCTTTGGGCACAGGAAGCTGAAGTGGTGGACCGCATTGTGGCGGTGGTCAACAACGAAATTATCACCCTTTATGAATTAAACCGAACCTTCGCATCTTACGCCAAGGATATCAAAGCGTTAAAATACCCACCGGAAAAGGAGCGCGAAACCCTTTTTCAGGTACGACAGGATATTCTCAACCAGCTCATTGACAGCATGCTGGCTGATCAGCTAGTCAAACGGGGTCAAATCACCGTCAGTCAAAAAGAAATAAATAAAACTATCGAGCGCATAAAAGAGTCACGTCAATTTACAGAGGAGCAACTGCGCCAAGGTCTTGCAAGCCAGGGGATGACCATGGAGGAATATCGCAAAGAGATCCAAGAGCAGATTTTACGATCCAAACTGGTCAATCGCGAGGTCAAATCCAAAATCGTAATCACCAAAGAAGATATAAAAGAATACTATGATAGTCATCGGGAGAAGTACGGCGGAGAAAAAAAATACTACCTTTGGAATATGTTTATAAAAGTGTCGTCCGGCAGCGGCAATTCAGAAAGAAACAAGGCTCGCAACCAGATGGAAGCAATTTTAGCAAAACTCAAACAGGGCCAATCCTTTGAATCTCTGGTTGATGAGCTAAAAAATTCATCGTCCGCCATACAGGGAACAGACCTGGGATTGTACCGCCTGGAAGAATTATCGGAGCAACTGCGACTGGTTGTTAAAAAAATGGAAATCGGCGGGTTTTCGGGCGTGCTGGATACCAACTTTGGCTATCAGATTCTTTACATTCAGAAACTCGAGGAATTTCAGGCCAAATCCCTTGAGGCAGTGGAATCAGAAATTGAAGGGTTACTTTACAACGAATCTGTAGATAATAAATATCAGGAATGGCTGGACCAGTTGCGGGCCAGGTCGCACATCAGGGTCATCAATTAGGCGCCATAGTTCATACTGTGACCAATTTGTTTCACAGGTCGCTTTAATCGAGATCATAGACGCAAATTATTGGAATGCTGGAATGTTGGAATAATGGAATACTGGGGAAAACTTCGGATAAGATCTTTTTTATATAAAATGGAATCCAATCCGATTTCAAACAACCCATCATTCCAATACTCCACTATTCCATGATTCCAAACGAATGGATTTGCTGATTGGTAATTTTCGATAGAGCTTCACCATAAAAATAAAATAAAAATTCTAAACGGCTTGGTACTTTGCCATGAAACCTGACCACGACTCTCTATCATTCGGACGCTATCTTCAAGCCATCAGGCTGGAAAAGAAGGTCAGCTTGGAAAACATTTCTGCCCAAACCCGCATCGGGCTTGCCAATCTTTCGATGATTGAACAGGAGGATATTGAAAGATTGCCGGCCGAGGTTTTTGTAAAAGGTTTTTTGCGGTCCTTCGCCGCCGCCATTGGTGCAGATGGTGATGAAGCGGTTCGCCGATATGAATCACGGCTTAATGTCGTACAGAAAATAGCCGTGTCTGAAGGCTTTAGCGGCAAATCGGCGCCCAGAATGTGGTGGAAGCTTTTGATGTCCATTATTTTGCTTGCAGGCATCATGGTGTTGTCCATATTCGGCATTGCCTTTTTTCACAACCAACCGGATACGGGTAAATCCCATGAGCAAAAGGTTCCTGCTGACATGTCGCAACCGGCAGATGCCCTGAAACAGCAGGAAGTTGATTCGGATGCCATAACAGCCAAGCCGGTTGCCGAGAAGTTGGTATTGAAAATCACCGTGCTGGAAGATACCTGGTTGAAGGTCATCATCGACGAAAAGGATTCCACAGAGTACACGTTAACCTCTGGGGACAAACTTGAGCTTGAAGCCTTGTCCGGATATAACCTGCTAATCGGCAATTCCGGGGGCGTAAAGTTCACGCTTAACGATAAACCTGTGCCACTTTCCGGAAAAAGCGGGGAGGTAGTGACGATAAATTTGCC
>JBATKU010000430.1:0-4635 GCA_049669725.1 Desulfobacterales bacterium | reverse complement strand
TTTGGGAACGATCAACGTTCATGCCTCCCTGCTCCCCACATACCGCGGTCCCGCCCCGATCCAGTGGGCCGTTATCAACGGTGAAAAAGAAACCGGTGTTTGTACCCAAATGATGGAAAAAGAACTCGACACCGGTGATCTCCTTCTCAGCGTTCGTGAAGCCATAAAGCCCGATGATACCGCCGGGGGCCTTCATAATCGTTTGGCTGTGAAAGGAGCAGTCCTTCTGATCGACACGTTAAAGGGATTGAAAGACAACACCATCCAACCTGTTGGTCAGGATCACAGCCTGGCGACCTATGCCCCCATGCTCACCAAAGATGACGGCCTTCTCAATTGGAACAAACCTGCAAAATCCCTGGAGTCCTTCATCCGGGGTGTCACGCCATGGCCGGGCGCCCATACCTTCCACGGCGATAAACGCCTAAAAATATTTAAATCCCGATCCGTCGAGACCGAAATATCGGGGCCTCCCGGTACGGTCCTGAAGGGTTTTCCGGATGAATTGCGGATCGCTACCGCCATAGGGGCGTTATCGATTGAAGAAATTCAAGGCGCTTCAGGAAAACGACTTTCAATTAAGGATTTTCTGCGAGGACATCCAATACTACCTGGGGCAGTTCTCGGATAGTTTTCACCCACATTGGAAATTATTTGTTATTTGTAATTTGAGAAGTGTTTTTTCAAGCCCATCCGATGCCGGAAAGTAATCATTAAAACTATCATTGATTCCCAAACTTTATTCAAAGCACTTTTATTATGATTTTCGATGCCCGCAAAGTTGCGCTTGATACATTAAACACCCTGGACCGGGGGCATCACACCCTGGACAACATAATGGAAGCGACAATCGCTGAAGAGGCCGGCGTGTCCAAGCGGGATCGGGCCTTTATCCAAGCCCTTGTCTTCGGCGTTTTGCGCTGGCGGGGTCGACTGGATTTTATCATAAATCATTTTTCCAGCACCCGTTTTGATAAAATCGATCCCAGGGTATTGAACATCCTGCGATTGGCCCTGTTCCAGATAATCTATCTGGATCGCGTTCCAGAATCTGCTGCCGTCAACACAGCGGTTGAAATAGCCAAAACAACCGTTGCACCCTGGGTGGTTGGCTTTGTCAATGCAGTCTTACGGAAAGCGGCCCGTGATTATAACAACCTTTCCTTTCCGGCTGTCGGAAAAAATGCGGTTGCGGCAACAGCAACGGCCAAGTCCTTTCCCGAATGGATCATTCGCCGGTGGATAAGACGCTACGGCCTGGCAGATACAACAGCTCTGTGTGATGCCTTAAACACCATTCCCGCCCTAACCGTCCGCACCAACAGGCTGAAGACATCACCGCATGACCTGGTGAAATCACTTGCCGGCGAGGCCGAGCAAATAAAACCCACGCTTTATTCTCCGGACGGAATCACTTTTATCAATCCGGCGACATCGATTCCCGGACTGAGCGCCTTTAAGAAAGGCTGGTTCCAGGTTCAGGATGAAGCCGCTCAACTGGTTTCATTGTTATTAAATCCACAGCCCGGTGACACCGTTCTGGATGCCTGTGCCGGTCTGGGCGGCAAAACCGCCCATATCGCTCAGCTCATGAAAAACGAGGGGTCTATTGTTGCCCTTGATATCAATGAGCACAAGCTCCTGCGGCTTGAATCTGAGATGCAGCGTCTGGGGATTTCAATCGTCAAAACATCCCGCCAGGATCTGGAAAATAAAAACCTTCAACAGCAATTCAACCCGTTCGACCGCATTTTATTGGATGCGCCCTGTTCCGGATTAGGGGTTGTGCGCCGTAATCCGGATATTAAATGGCGAATGTTGAGAACAAATCTGGCAAAGTTCAAAGGCAGACAATTAGCGCTGCTGCGCAATTTATCACCGCTGGTCAAATCCTCCGGGGTTCTGGTATATGCCGTCTGCAGCCCCGAGCCTGAAGAGAATGAAGAGGTCGTTAATGAGTTTTTGAAAAATCATGCCAAGTTTGTTATAGATAAACAGTTTGAAGGGCCGCCTGACAAAATGCTTTCTATACAGGCTGCCAATGGCTGGTATAAAACATTTCCGCATTTTAGTCATATGGATGGATTTTCTTTTGTTCGACTAAAAAGAGCCCAATGATTGCAAAAATTTTGAAACTAGCGGCGCTTTGTACCGCATTTTTGCTGGTCGTCGGTATCAGTGCTTATTTGACACTGACGTTTATCATTAAAAGCGAAGATACGGTCATCGTACCCGACCTTGTTGGCAAGGATGTGGTGTCCGCGTTGGAGCTACTAACTGACTTGAATTTGAATACCAAAGTCAGTGGATCTGAATACAGTCATCAATTCCCCAAAAATCATGTGACCTTTCAAGAGCCGGAAGCCGGATCGGAAATAAAAAAAGACCGTGACGTCAGGATTATGATATCAAAGGGCACCCGCAATATTTTAATGCCCAAATTAGTCGCCCTATCCGAGCAACAGACCCGTATGATAATGGAAGAAAACGGGATTTTCCGAGGACACCTGTCTCGGACTTTCAACAAAGACATTGAGCACGACCATATTATAGCCCAGGTTCCTGCAGCCGGTGCTGTAATCCCCCGGGGTGCTTCTGTGGATCTTTTGGTGAGTATGGGGCCCAGAGCTATCGAACTTAAAATGCCGGACTTATCCGGGCTTTCTCTGGATGAAGCCGTATCCAGGGTTGAAAAAAGCAACCTGGCCGTGGGCGCGATCCAATCGCAATTTGATCAACAAAAACCGCGCAATATTATCATCCGCCAGGAACCGCTTGCAGGTTATCGGGTAATCGAAAACAGTCCCGTTCATCTGATCATCAACCGACCCCCGGGTAAATCAACAAATGGAAATTTTCATCGGCCGTTATACGGCAGCTTGCTGCAACACAATTTAAAAAGCGGCTTTTTGAAAAAAAGGGTAGTGATTGAATTGGAGCACAAAAACAGTACGGCAGAAATATTTGATGACTACGTGAAACCCGGTGAACAGCTGTGGATCCTGGTTCCCAGGGATCGGGATGCTGCTATCTTTATTTTTGAAGATGACGAACTGGTTAAAACCCATTTGTATGAGGCGTGGTAATCTTTAGCTCACAGCTGATAGCTGATAGCTCATAGATGCTCGGGGGCTTGGAAGCTCGAAGGCTTGGAAGCTTGAAAGCTTTGAGGCTGGAAAGCTGGCAGGTTAGGAGGCTCGTGCGCTGGGTTGCGAAACTTAATAAACTAAAAAATCGGAGATTTTTTATATGACACTGATCGCACCATCTATTTTATCGGCTAATTTTGCCAGGCTGGGTGATGAAATCAAAGCAGTGGAGGCGGCAGGTGCCGATTGGATCCACGCGGACGTCCTGGATGGCCATTTTGTCCCCAACATTACTTTTGGGCCACTGGTGGTTGAGGCGGTGCGGTCGGTGACCTCTCTGCCGATAGACGTACACTTGATGATTGAAAACCCCGACAGTTACATCCCCGCCTTTGCTAAAGCAGGGGCAGCATGGATCTCGGTTCAGATCGAGACCAGTGTTCATTTGAACCGTTCCATCCAGCTGATCCGGGAATGCGGCGCGAAGCCAGGTGTTGTATTGAATCCATCAACTCCGATCCAAACCCTGGAATGGATAATTGAGGATGTCGATTATGTGCTTATTATGAGTGTTAATCCCGGATTTGGCGGCCAGGCATTCATCAAAAACAGCCTCGCTAAAATCAAAGCACTGCGCCAAATGATCCAAAGCAAAAATTTGAACACGCCCATACAGGTTGATGGCGGCGTAAACGAAAAAACGATCGCAGATATTGCAGCCGCCGGTGCAGACATATTTGTCGCCGGTTCTGCTATTTTCGGAAGCAGCGATTATCTGGAAACCATAAATCGATTCCGGGAAAAAATCGGTAATTAAACTATGGCTCGTAGATTTCGATTATATTTTGAACATATGCGCGAAAAATATCTGTTCTACCGTCAGATGCGCCGTTTTCCCGATCTAAAGATCATAAAACCGGACCCGGGACCGGTCCAGTCGCGTGAGCTTGCGATGGCCACATCGGCGATGAGCGCAAAAGATCTCGATCGAATGACCGATCCGGATATTTATTTCCGGAGTGCATACCATTGGATGCGGTTTTCAATGGAAGCACTTGAAAAAGTCCAATTCGATTTTCGATCCGTTAATACTATTTTGGAATTTGGATGTGGATCAGCTCGTTTGCTGCGCCTGCTGCGTTGCATCCCGGACGTAAATCTGATCGGAACCGACATGAATTCTGTTTGTATCGACTGGTGTCGCGAAAATATTGCCGGAGCTGAGTTTTATCAGAACGAAAAACAACCACCTCTGGCTTTCGCACAGGAGTCTACAATTGATCTGATCTTCGCCTGTTCAGTTTTTACACACATTGCGCTTGACCTTCAGAAGCTGTGGTTAGAAGAATTATACAGAATCCTTCGGCCGGGTGGGATTTTTCTTTGCACGGTTTTGGGTGAGCGCTATATTGAATCGATGCTAAGCCGTAAAGATCAAGAAATTTTGGCGCGCGATGGATCTTTTGAACTTGGTCCGGATCACGAACGAATCTCACTGTCCAGCAAAAAAACCGGACAGGATGATGTGTTTCAGACCCGTGAACAA
>JBATKU010000429.1:0-6122 GCA_049669725.1 Desulfobacterales bacterium | reverse complement strand
ACTCTGCATCGTGTGGGCCTATGACGCATTCATGGTGCAATCTTGAGCACGCCCAAAAAATAGGTGCCAAATCTTGATTAGTGATTAATAATTGACAAACTGACTGAGAATCGGAAAAGAAACAGATCGCATCTTGAATATTAAGCATTCACAAACACCTTCGATAGTAGAAGAAATATTATGAAAGGCAAACGCCTAAATATCAATATCGCATGCTTAATAATTTGCTTAACAATTGCTATCAATGTGATGGCAGAAAAAATTACTTTCTCATCAACAGAAGCAACAAAGATCATTGAAAAACAACAGAACATGGAGATTGGGGACGTCCATAAAATTACAACTGAGGGGTTATGAAAAAACTATGCGATTTATACATTAAGCGAGCCGGGTTGGTCGGCGTATTGCACTGCGCCCTTCCCTCTCTCGGCTGGTTTGTGGGTATGCTGCTCTTTGTTCCTTTCCGCGAAGTATATATAGTCCGCCTGGCATTGTGCCTGGTAGTTGGATGCCCGATTGGTGCCTATCTCAATCGATACAGCGTCGACATGTGGCTTGTAAAACATCACAGTGACTCGGGCCCGGCAAGTATTTTTAACGGCATACTTAATGGCGCCGCAGTTGGAATCGGTACGGCTCTTTTGCCGTCACTCACTTCTCTGATCGGTTCAAACCATCTTGAAATGGCCAAATCTTTCATCATCGTATCCTATATTGCTTCTGCGTTTGTCGGAGGAATAATCGGCACCATGGTCGCAGCCGTTGGACGGAAATACATAAGGGTGGAAGCTTTGATCCTATCGTAAAAATAATTCTATCTAATAACCAAAGAAACAAATTGACCCATGGGCCGTATTGAAAAATCAGTTTTAATTTTTCTAATGATTATAGGCAGCGTCATTCCCCCTGTTGCTTATTATATCTTCAGCAATGTACCCACCGTAAGTACCAGGGAAGCCAAAGACTTGCTCCTAAGAGAACCCATCAGCACACTATTGATAGATGTACAAGATAGACAAGAATTTGATCGGGTTCATGTTCATGAATCTGTCAATATTCCTTATGATAAATTGCTACAACTGAGTGTCAACGATGATCATTTGGCAATGATGCGGGGTAAAACCGTCTTGGTTGTATGTGGTTCGGGTGTGGCAAGCGCGAGGGTAACGCGAGAACTCAGGAAAAATCATATAAAGGCTTTTAATATTAAGGGCGGGATAGGTAGGTGGATTGCTGATAAAGGGAAAACCGTTACAGGTATTACGTCTCTTAAAACATCTTCGGGGGGGCAACCGTTCTTTCCGTTTCGGATTGCTCTGTCCCACGAACAATGGCTGGCGGTGCTGACCGGGTATGGAATAAAACCGCTCTACACCTTATTATCCTTTATACTGGTAATCATCCTCTGGAAGAAAGACGAGATTGAACTAAAAGCATTTAAATATGCACTGATTTTCTTTTTTTTAGGAGAAAATTTCTGTGCGGCCAATTATCTATTTTTTCACCATGAGTCCTATTTGTTTGAATACCTGCACAGCCTGGGAATGGTTCTTTGCTTCGGATTTTCTGCGTATGCACTGTTTGAGGGAATAGACAAGTATGTGTTTCATTATTTCGACCCGCAGAAAAAATGTGCTTTTCTTGGGTTATGCATCCAATGCATTAAATACGAAAAGGTCTCCTGTGCTCTAAAACGATCTTATATTTTCCTGTGCTTTTCAGCTTCCGCTATTGCGATTATGCCGCTTTTTGCTGAGCTTAAAATGATATCCTATAATACGGAAATTTGGGACACCTTTTACAATTACTCCCATCCCGTTATTTATCAAGTATTTGAAGTTCGGTACTGTCCCATAATTGCGAGTGCGGCATTTGCTTCGGCAGCGCTCACATTATTAATGAAGAAAACAGGTTCCTTCCCGCTTGCAAAAATATTATTTGCCGGCGCCTGCGGGGCAATGGGATTTTCCTTTTTTCGGTTTATCCTTTTTCATGGGTTCCAGGATAACCTCGTTTGGATGGAATTCTGGGAAGAAATCACAGAGTTTATATTTATTGCAGGCGTGTCATTGCTTTTATGGCTGTTTCGCCATTCATTGCTTAAGGGGTGAAGAGGATTGGGTGACGCCAAACAGCAAAATGAGTATCCAGTATGCGGGCAAATAATTGCCGATAATATTCAATAAGATAATAGCCCCAACGTAAAACCCCGGAGGACGCTGATCCAGATCCGAGAGAAAGGATTGATCAAGGCCCGGCCATAATTGGTGAACACTGTTTACATTGGAACTTTCAGGCGAGATAAATGCACTCATAACCGCCAAAAGGGTAAACAAAAGAGAAGACCAAACCCAGGCGTGTTTTTTTATTCCACCTTGAAAAAATGCCAGGATCAAAAGAAAGGGCAAAGAAAAAAAATGATTGGAAGACTGGAGCCACCCATAAATATCCGCATCCCGCAGATATGTCGTGGTTCCGAATGGAAAGTTACCGGTAAGAAGCCATGTCAAGGTATCGATGAGCCAAAAACCGTGATGCCCGGCCAGTGACACCAAAGCAACCGAGATCAATAGCCTGTTTCGAAAAACCGCTCCAAGTCCACCAATAAGGGTTCCCACATGGGATATCCACAAAATATCTTCAAGGGTCCCTGCATAAAAGCATCTGAGAACAATATATACAAAATGACTGATCATCAGGATGCCAAATAATAGATGAAGCCACAGGGGAGTGTTTGGGTCACTTCGCTTTATCAAAGGTATTTTTGGCATCGGGTTTATCAATGCGAAAAAAAAATGGTGCAACGTAAGATTTCGCTATAGAGACATTGGGAAACAAGAACGGAATGGGGTCGCGTCTTGATTTGAAATGGAAGATTAGTCACGGATCAAGGTCTATCCCTCTACCGGCCAAGTTGTTTGACGAGCTCGGCTACCCGCCGGCCCAACTTGTGTCCGTTTTCCCGGGCAGCGGCATCCGGTGCGCCCACGCATGCGGTTCCGTAGTGACCGGTAGCCGACATGGGATCGCCCACGATGATCATCCCATAGATAAGCAGCGCCTGAATGATGGACATTATGGTGGTTTCCTTGCCGCCGCTGGAATCGCCCGCGGTGGAGAAAGCGGCGCCAACCTTGTTTTCCATTTTCTTGCGAACACTTACAAACTCGTCCAGGACCTGCTTCACCTGGGCGGCCATCGTCCCGAAGTAGACCGGTGAGCCTACGATCAGTCCGTCGGCGGCCACGAAATCACCCTTGGTCACGTCCCGGGTATGGTGCAGCACAGCCTCGACCCCATCGACCTGCCCCACCCCCTCGGCGATAGCCTCTGCCAGCTTGTGGGTATTGCCGCCCTTGGAATAGTACAAAACCAAAACCTTCATTGCCACTCCTTTCAAGTCCTTGCTGCTTCTGGACGAGATCTTTGCGTACGCCACCGCCCAGACAAGCAGCCTTTGGTATCCAAACCCATTCACTTTAGACGATCGGACGGTAAAAATCAATCCGGTGGAAAAGAAAAGGTCGCAAGAAAAACAAAGGGGCTGGGGTCGGGCCACGTCAAGTAATTGACATTGCAAATAAAATGCTTTAAAAACGTCTGTAAACGGTCTTAATCGATCGGTTTTCCCCTAAAACTGCCCAATTAACAGATTTTTGGATTTGATGTCGAACACTTTGAGCACGCAAAAAGGCTTTCGGGAGCTACCAAAGAAATCCGCGATCTGCTGCTCTATGGTATCTGGAGAACCGGTCAATTAAAAAATGAGAAGCATAACATGCCTCTTCACAGGGCGGCGGCGTTAGCGATAATTTAGAATCGGAGAAATAATGAAAATTCGAGAAGCAACAGATTCAGACTTAAATGATGTATTGTTAGTTGAGAAAGAAGCGTTTGGATATGACAAAGAGTCAAATCTCGTAAAGGATCTATTAGGTGATCCAAGTGCAAGCCCTTTTTTTTCTTTGCTTGCTTTTAATGACGATAGGGCGGTGGGTCATGTTTTATTTACAGCGGCACGCTTAGAGGACACACAAAATGGTGTATTTATATCAATTTTGGCTCCTTTAGCTGTAATACCTGATTTACAAAAACAAGGCGTCGGCGGCCAGCTCATAGAGCGCGGCTTGCAGCATTTAGCGAACTCTGGCGTCGATTTGGTTTTCGTGCTCGGACATCCAGATTATTATCCTCGTTATGGTTTTAAACCTGCTGGTGTAGAGGGATTTGAAGCCCCTTATCCAATCCCAGAAAAGCACGCTAATGCATGGATGGTTCAGGAACTACGCCCAGGGGTGATAGGGAGCGTATCCGGCAAGGTTAGATGCGCAGACATGTTGAATAAACCGGAACATTGGCGAGAATAGAGGCAAATCGCTAACCACTGCTTTCACGGCGACGGCAAAAGGCCACCGCGCGTGAAGCTGGCGTTATAAGGAGAGGAAAATGGAAAAATTCTGAATAGAATGAATCTTAGGTAAGCCGCCTATAAACTTCTTTCCGGTGACCTATCTTCAAAACCACAATTAACAAAATATCTCCGTGAATTTCATAAATAATTCGATAATCTCCAACCCTGATCCTATGAAAAGGATTGTCGCCTTTCATTTTGGTTGTAGCAGGATCCGGCAAATTCTCAGAAAGGCTATCAATTGCGTCGCCTATCCGCTTTTGATCAGATTTTCGAATTTTCTTGAGCGCTTTAGCTGCCGATCTTTTAAATTCAATTCTGAATTTCAAATGTCAAGCTCCTCTCGAAGCTTTTCCCACGAAATGCTTTCCCCCTGTTCATTTCGAGCTTTCCACGCATCTTCAATATCCATTTGCTCTTCAATTTCTTGCAGGAGCTTTAAATCCTCTATTGAAACAATAGCAGCCAGCGCTTCGCCTCGTCTTGTCAAAACGAATGATTCTTTGCCGTATGCGACTCTGTTAATAATATTCGCAAATTTTTTTCTTGCATCAGCAGCCGTAATTTTATTTAACATGACACATCACCTTTTGTACAATTTAATTTTTTTGTAAATTTCGTACGTATAGTACAACAAACAAATAATTGTGTCAATGCCAATTTTGGTATAAAATAACAGCATCTTATAACAAAAAGCGTGGAGCAGACGGTGCGAAGGTAGCGGTTTTACGTAAAGGCCGCGTCCACAATGTGGTCGCGGCTGTGCAATCGCATGATCGGAGCATCGACTTCGTCGGAGCCGCCGGCACCGCCGCGATCGTCCTGCGCCTATATGAGGAGAAGCGCATCGATCTTGATGCACCGATCTCGGAATACCTGCCTGCTTCGCTGAGACGTGCGATCCACGTATACAAGGGCACGGACTGCAGCGATCAGATCAAGGTTTCCCAGCTTATCAACCAGAGCTCTGGTCTCGCCGACCATGAAGCCGACAAGCCGCGGGGTGGAAATAGCGTCCTCGACGAACTGAAGGCCGGGCACGACCGTGCAATTGACACCATGGAGGCGATGGAGATCGTGCGGAGTTTATCACCCCGTTTTGCACCTGGAACCCGCGGCAAGGCACATTACTCGAACGCGAACTATCGTCTCCTCGGCACGATTGTCGAGTCTGTCACTGGAAAGCCGATGGCAGCAAACTTCGAGGAGAGGATTTTCGCGCCACTCGGTCTGCGGCATACGTACTTGTTCGATTTGACCGCGCCTCGCGCAGGCGAGGATCCGGCGACGATGTACTTGAAAGATGGCGCCGCACGTGTATGCGATCCATTTTATGATGGTATCAATACCGGTAAACACTGGTGCGGTAAGTTTTTGAAAGATTACTTCCCAATTGATTGGTAATACATATTTGGTTTCTCTTACAAATGTGTGCAGGAGAATTGGCATCAGACTATTCGTTGGACGACTAAATAGATTCGGAGAATTTCCATGAAATACATGGTTGTTGAACCATTTAAGCCAGAAGGTCTCATTTATATTGACTCGTGGTTAACGGAAGACGGTATGAAGTGTTTTCAATTAATGGAAGCACAGGCGCATAGAGTATTGGATTCGGCTTGGGATGCTGGTATTCGCTATTTTGATGCAGCCCGATCATACGGAAAAGCGGAAGACTTCCTGCATTCCTGGCTTGCGAAACGGGGCATTA
>JBATKU010000428.1:0-2431 GCA_049669725.1 Desulfobacterales bacterium | reverse complement strand
AGGTATTGTATGCCTTTTTGGTTCATTGCTACCGAAGCTTTGCCTCTAATGAACGAGTTTGTGTGCATTTATCAAATATACTGCTTAAAGCATAGAGATGTCCCGACGTGTCGGGACTGGATGCTCGATGCTGGATAAAGAAAAAACATTCCTTATTCCATTCCCGGTAAAGACGGGATTTCCGCTTCGCTACAACAAGTATCCAGAAACCAGTCCCGCCTCGGCGGGACATCACGTGTTAAATGCTGGTAATTGTTTTTTTCACAAAACTCGGCTCAAAATTCACGATCTTGCTTTATATAGACGGCTGGTTAGCAGATAAAATATTCTTTGATAGTCTCCATGTCAATCCCGGCCAAATGGCACCAACAATTCTCATTATGACCCCGCGGTCCTGCCAGATCAAAGCCATAATTGATGAACTCGTAAAAAGTAAAACCCATTTAACGATTTGAAATAATTAAAAATAACTGCTATTTTAGCTTGCCTTTTGCTTTACATTTTGGTACAAAGAACTCACATAATCAACCAAAATGCAGGTGAAAGGCATGATTCGAATTAAAGACCAAATGCAGAACGATCTTTTTGATCCCTGGAGTTTTATGAGCCCAAAACGACGACTACTACTGGATCAATCCTGGGCGGGGTTATTTAAAAAAGAACTTCTGTGTGAACTCCCCGTTGGCGAAGTGGCCCCGTTTTTTAATGATGATTTTGGCCGTCCCACAAAAGAACTGTACACGGCGCTTGGTGCTCTGGTTCTTCAGCAAACACACGACCTGACTGATGAAGAAACTGTAAACCAATTATCTTTTAACATCCAGTGGCATTATGCGCTGAATATAACTGAGGAGTCGGATTCAGCCAAATATATGTGTCTTAAGACCTTATGGAATATGCGCAGCATTGTTGTAGATAATGGCCTGGATGCAGTTATATTTGACCATACGACCGATAAGCTATCAAAGGTTTTCAAGGTCAATACCGACAATCAAAGGATAGACTCGGTTCACATTAAATCCAACATGCGGCGCCTGGGTAGAATCGGTATCTTTACCTCAAGCATCAACAAGTTTCTGGTCAACTTAAAGCGAGGGCACGAAGCGCTATTTGATACTGTAGATAAAGGTATCATTGAGAAATACCTTTCCGAAAAATCCCTGCAATGCTTTTCTATGGTGAAGCCTTCAGAATCGGCCAAAACGCTTGCCTCAGTCAGCGCTGATCTTTTTGATCTGGTTCAGCAGTTCAAAGATCATCCCGAAATAGAGGCTATGCATAGTTACAAACTGCTTGAGCGGGTTTTGAAAGAACAATGCAATGTCAATGTATCAGATGATAAGAATCCGGTTGAAGTAAAAAAGCCAAAAGAAATTCCTTCTGACTCTCTTCAGAACCCTTCAGATCCTGACGCAACATACAGTGGTCATAAAGGACAGGGTTATCAGGTACAAATCATGGAGACCTACTGTAAGGAGGAAGAAGCCAAAGAAGGGACACTGAATTTGATCACCCATGTTCAAGTGGACCCTGCCCATGAAAGCGATGCCAACGCCTTGATTCCCGCTATTGAATCGACCAAGGAACGTAACCTTTCACCTGAAGAAGTCTTGGCCGATTCCCTTTATGGCAGTGATGAGAACTGTCAGGAGGCCAAACAGCTTGGTGTAGAGGTTGTTGCTCCTACAATGGGCAGCAAAAAAGAAAGTAGTATCAGCTTGTCGGATTTTGAAGTGACTGAAAAGGGAACCATCGTTTCTTGCCCGCAAGGCCATAAACCTATTAGGACAAAAAAGAAGAAAATCAGGCACACTGTAGCTTTTGATTCCCAGCAGTGCATCAATTGTCCGAACCAGAACAGTTGCCCGGTGAAGCAAGGCAAAAAGCATCATTATCTTCGCTATACGGATAAAGAAATGAGATTGGCAAAGCGAAGAGCCTATGAGCAAACCGATGAGTTTAAAGACCGCTACAGGTGGCGTTCAGGCTCTGAAGCTACCGTGTCAGAATACGATAGAAGAACCGGAGTTAAACATCTGAGAGTTAGAGGTTTTAAGGCCGTTCGGTTCTGTGCGACCTTAAAAGCCATCGGGGTGAACATCTTCAGGGCAACTGCCGTCCGAAAGGCGGTCAGTTGTGATCAGACAGCGCATGAGAGCAGTCTATGCGGTCAAATGCATGCTATTTATGTTATCAAAGAGCGACTTCTAATGGCTTGGAGCCAATTGAGAAAATTTAGTGTCCTATTTATCCGTAGTTATGAGCATATGACCATAACTACCGCATAATGGGCCTCTGACTTTTTACAGGGCCATCAAGATTGTTATAGCCGCAAAAAAGCACAAAACACACAAAAATAACAAAAAAATATTGTAATATCAGATATTTATGGGCATAAAAAAATAAATTTGGACTTTTTACAAGACCATCA
>JBATKU010000427.1:0-2096 GCA_049669725.1 Desulfobacterales bacterium | reverse complement strand
GCTCTTCACGATCAAACCTAAGGCGTGAAACCATATTTCCAGTGAGGAAATAAATATGTATAGTTTCTAGCAATCTGCCTGAGCCAGCGTAGTGCATGGTAAACAGATTTGCGCCTCTTAAAGCGTTTATACTTATTGAATGCCCACTTTGCTAATCTGCGGTTAAAGTGCAGAAAGGCCGTTTTCAATCCCGATAAATGGAATTTACCATAGAAGTTTATCCAACCCCTGATTTTCGAAGATAAGGCTTTTGATAGCTGATGAATATCAAGATGTGTCCATCGATGAAAGCCAAGTTTCCGACATGTTGCAACAATGCGCTTTGTCCTCTTTCGGCTAATCGATGGACTAAATCCATACATCAGTTTACCATCCTTGGTCTTCACCTTTCGGGGGCGAAATGTAAAACCCACAAAATCGAACTGTTGGTGTTTGACCTCTCTTTTCTTTCGTCTTCCTTTACGGTTGCAGTAAACCAACTTAGTCTTTTCAGGGTGCAATTCTAGTTTGCATTCCTCTAACCGTTGACTAACTGCTTTGAGAATTTGACGAGCATAGGGTTCATTCTTCACATGGATGATAACATCATCGGCATACCGCTCAAATGGGCAGTCGGGATAATGTTTGGCCATCCACGCATCGAAAACCACATGCAGAAAAATATTGGCCAAAACAGGACTGATAACCCCGCCCTGTGGCGTTCCCTTTTCCGTATTCTGGATTTGGGTGCCATCTTTTAATTGTATTGGGGCTTTCAGCCATCGTTTTGCATACAGGATAATGTGCTTCTCGTTGGTAAAATATCGCAAAGCCCGGATCATCAGGCCATGGTCAATATTATCAAAGAAGCCTTTGATATCCATATCTATTACCCATGCATAGTTCCAGCAATTCTTTCGGGCTTGCTCTACGGCTTGGTGCGCATCCCGTTTGGGGCGATAACCAAATGAGCTATTATTGAACCTTGGTTCTACAATTGGCTCTAATTCTTTGGCTATTACCGTTTGGGCAATCCTGTCCTTTATGGTTGGAATACCCAAAACACGCACAGTTCCATCTTCTTTGAATATCTCATGCCGTTTTACAGCAGGAGGTAAGTAACTTCCGCTTGCTAATCGGTTCCACACAGGGTACAGGTGTTTCTCTGGGTTGCGGCTTATGTCTTCGATAGTTATTCCATCGACTCCAGGTGCTTCGCCCTTTCCTTTTACAAGCTTGTACGCTTCCCATACCTTTTCTTGGGTGATGGGATACGGTTTTGATTTCTTTTCTAAATTCATTCTTTAAAATCGTTTAATTTTAAGTTGTTCTAAATAGTAAATCATGATCATGTCAACCCCTTCGCTCCACTCCCATTACAAAAGTTTCATCACTACTACGAGTTGATCCGCCACTAGCCCAATAACTTGGTATTTACCTTACCGCTCCGCGGCTTATGGCTTTTCCTCAATTGCTATTGGGTAGCTTCCCCTGTTCCGTAATTGAGCCCGGTATAAGGTCATGCCATCTTTACGCCGGTTGCCTGCCATGACAGCTTGTAGGTTGCATTTACATGACTTGTCTCCGCGAGTCGCTGACCTCTTTGGATTTTAAGCAACAACAGAGTTAGTTACGACGCCTCTACGATGGTTTAATCGCATCTCATTCATCTCCTTATACTACACCTGACAGAATCCATCATATAAACGATGTCCCTGCCTTTTCCACAACGCTCAATACCAGCCCTTGAAAGGCAAGCACCTTGTGGTGGTTTGACAGGTGAGCCTAATCTCTCCCTGCCGAAAGACCAACTCTATACAGGGTATTCAAATGCTTATCGTGTGAGACCTCTGTCTTGTCCAAGTATTTGGGGACAGCTCGTAACTGATGCGCAAAAGAATGCTTTCATAGAGACCTTTCATCTCAATTACAGCATTGTCCATCTTTCAAAGAACTTTATTATCTTGTACCCTTGATGGACGGTCAGGGCACACAGCAGTGCCCAACATCGCATATAAAAAATAGCTGGATTGGTGGTTTGCTAAAATTTGTACCTTGTGGTAAAAACACTAACGGTGGATAAGAACGTAGCCCGGAATGCCGCTACTTTTCATATG
>JBATKU010000426.1:0-4516 GCA_049669725.1 Desulfobacterales bacterium | reverse complement strand
ACACTATCAAGCAAAATCTTTTCTGGGCCTTTGGTTACAATGTCATCCTGATCCCGATTGCAGCCGGTATCCTCTACCCTTTCGAATCCCTGCCCACCATGCTGAGGCAGCTGCACCCCATCCTGGCCGCCCTGGCCATGGCCTTCAGCAGTATTTCGGTGGTGACTAATTCACTTCGACTTTATAAAACAAATACCAAATAAAACAAAAAGATTCCAATCGATATACAAATAATTATAAAAATTGATTTTGTGATTTTGTTTTGCGCCAATGAATACCAACCACCCATATTAAGCGGCGATAAAGGCCCAAATCTTTTTTCAATAAGAAAGGCTAAAGAAAGAACTTGCTTCTCGGATGAAATAATTGCGAACAGTAAGGGAACGCCTCCGAGTTGTTTAAAGCTGAGCTTGTCCTCAAAATAAAAACCCACTAAGGCCCCAAGCAAAAGCAGGATGAAAAGGAATAAGAAAAAGCTAACTCCGATTCCAAATGGAATCAATGAATCCGAATACTCTTTTTCCATGATCCAATCTCACCTCAGATATTATATTGAATTCAATATGACAAACCCAAGACGATATTTTTGTAACCCTTTAACTACCTCTGTCTCATTACAGGCAAATCTCAGAACGGACCTGAATAACTTGATTGGACTTTACAATTTTGTCAGGAGGTTGAATGAAGCAGCAAATTTCAAGAAGATCATTTTTAAAAGGCGGTGTGGCGGCTGCAGCAGGTGTGGCCGCCTCCAGCATTCCGGGAACAACGGCCCTGGCCGGGCCTGATGAAAGCAAACAGTTGGCAACCTTGATTGACATCAGCAAATGCGTTGGCTGTGAAGCCTGTGTGGATGCCTGCTCGGAAGCCAATGCCGACAAATATCCCGATCCCCAGAAACCATTTCCAAAAATGTACCCTAACCGGGTGCCGGTGGAGGACTGGTCTGAAAAACGGGATGTAAACGACCGCTTGACCCCCTATAACTGGCTCTTTATCCAGCACGCCGAAGTTGAGGTTAACGGTGAAGAAAAAGAACTGACCATCCCGCGGCGCTGCATGCACTGCGTGAACCCGCCCTGTGTCAAGCTTTGCCCCTGGGGAGCGGCCAAACAGCAGGAAAACGGGATCTCACGGATCGATTCGGACCTCTGCCTGGGAGGGTCCAAATGCAAAAAGGTCTGTCCCTGGGACATCCCCCAGCGACAGACCGGTACCGGACTTTATCTGGACATTATGCCGTCCATGGCCGGTAACGGCGTGATGTACAAATGCGACCGGTGCTACCAAAAAGTCGCAGACGGCGAACTGCCGGCCTGTATCGCGGCCTGCCCGGAAGATGTCCAGACGATCGGACCCCGGGAAGAAATCATTAAAAAGGCCCATGCCCTGGCCCGGGAAATCAATGGGTATATTTACGGTGAAAACGAAAACGGCGGTACCAACACCATTTATGTCTCACCGGTTCCGTTTGAAGAGCTCAACCGGTCCATGGAAAAAGGCAAGGGCAAACCCCACCTGAAACCGGTGGAAGATACCATGGCCCAGGCCAATAACCTGGCTGCCGCCATGATCATTGCCCCGGTGGCCGGAGTCGCAGCCGCTGTCGGAAAATATTTTAAACGGTCAAAAACAGTGAGCAAGGGAGCCTAAGCTGATGAATCAAAATTTAGCACACAACCGGGTGATTAGCCGGCCCCTTCGCTGGCTTTACCTGACAACGACTTTTTTTCTGGTGCTGACCGGATTTGGCCAGATGCCGATATTCAAACGCTATTATATTGCCGACATTCCCGGACTCAGCTGGCTGGCGGAATTCTTTGTGACCCACTACATACATTATCTGGGCGCCATTGTGTTGCTGTCCCTGGTTACCTATATAGTGGCAGACTATCTGATCTTAGAGCGCAATGCGAGGCGCATGACCACCACCGGATATATTCGTTTCACCCTGCTGGTCGGCATTTTGGCCAGTGGCGGCCTGCTGGTAATCAGGAATCTGGCCGGGACCAATTTTCCTGCCGAATTTATTATTTTTCTGGATGTCACCCATCTGGGACTTGTGATGGTGTTTCTGTTTGTCAGCCTCTACTGCCTGATCGTCAAAAAACATTGGACAACCGAACGATAAGTGCGTATTTAAATACGAGGAGATATCCCATGAAAGACATATTAATTGTTATGGCAATCGTAGTCGCATGGTTTGTACTGCAGAAATACATATTGCCGAAGCTCGGAGTCCCCACCTGACTGGCGGATTCTTGTCAGGTGACAAGCAGCGATGACAGCAGAAAAGAATCAGAACCGGAAAATAGTCAAAGACAATGATTTTGATCTGATACAGGCGATCAACTCGGGGCAGGCTGAAAAATTCCATGACCTTGTCAAAAGGTATGAACAGAAGCTTTATAACTTCAGCCTGCGGATGTGTCGGAATCCCAGTGATGCCGAGGATATGATTCAGGACACATTCTTAAATGTTTTCAAATATTTAAAAAATTTCAGGTACGAAACCAAGTTTAAAAACTGGCTTTACAAGGTCGCCGCCAGCACCTGTATCAAAAAAAGACGCAAATCAAAATTTGCCCCGGACAAAGAACTGTCTTTAGATGCGTTTTTGCCCGACGATGAAGCCGAGAAACCTGATAATGTTCCGGAATGGGCGATGCTGCCCCTGGATAAGCTGTTGAATGAAGAGCTTTCCGGCGTTATAAACAAGACCATCCTGGCGCTTCCAAAAAAGTATCGCGTGGTCATCGTCTTGCGGGATATTGAGGGATTCAGCACAGCCGAAACGTCTCAGATTCTGAATCTGTCGCCATCCAACGTGAAAGTCAGACTCCACCGGGCACGTCTTTATTTAAGGGACAAATTGAAAGGATATTTTGAAAATGACCAGTGACGATCATGACCATCAACATTGTCTGGAGATGTTTGAGAAACTCTCCGAATATATTGACGGTGAACTGGATCATGCGACCTGTGATGAGATTGAAAAACATGCCAAAAATTGTGTAGCCTGCTTCTCCTGCATGGAAACGCTGAAAAGAACCGTGGCCCTCTGCAAAAACGTAAAAGAACAGCCCATCCCGCAAGAATTCTCTAAGAAATTAAAAGAAATCATTCAAAATCTTCCGAAAACAACCACCCCGTAGTTGCTATTGCAAGATTTATCTGCAATTGGTCGCAACCACATTTGACGACGAATTAAAATCAGATAACTTCCTTTCTAAAACCCAGCCTTCCAGTATTCCATCATTCCATTTTTCCAATAGTGAGGAAAAAATTCGGACATAAAATTAGACTTAATATTTACAATAATAAGAATGGCGAGAGGGACCTAATCGTAGAGCTCTACTGATATTTTAGCCGCCTCATTTTTCCTGAGGGACAGGTGATATCCCCTGACCTTGACTTCAATGTGGCCATCCTGGGATTTCTGCCCCTCCACTTCGATGATGCTTCCCGAGGCTATTCCCAAACCGGATAAACGATTGTCAATTTCACTGTGTTCCTGGATATTGAGTATTTTACCCCTTTGTCCGGGATCCATTGTTTCTAAGAGGACCGTCTCTTTGGGTGAATTATGAATGAGATCTTTTCTTTTCTCCAGGTCTTTGAGGCACAGTGATATAGAGTTAGCACACCGGACGGAGGTATCTCCCTTCTCACAGTGGCTCCGAAAACCCTTGATCCATTCCTGGCCGCCCCGGGGACATATTTCGACAAACTCCACAAAATTGATAATGCGGTTCAGTATTTTATCAGAGATGGCATGTTCGATTTTACAGGAGGCTTCTTCGGCTTCATCTTCCTCCAGCAAGAGGATTTTTATGAAAAAGTCCTTCAGGGTCTCATGTCGGCGGACAACATCTTTGGCTAAAACTTTGCCCTGGTCAGTCAGGGTAATGATGTCGTAGGGGGCATAGTTCACGAAACCTTTTTCCGAAAGTGACCGCAGTGCGCCCGTCACCGAAGATTTATTGACCTTCAGCCGATCGGCGATGTCCTTGGCCCTGGCGGCCTGCTTATCAGATGAAATGTGAAATATGGCCTCCAGATAGTCTTCCATATTTGAACTGAGTGCTGCTCGATGTGCCATGGTACCTTCCATAAAATAGCAATTATCTTAGTTATTTTGGGGTTGCATTATGCAGCCATCTTTTTATCACGAAAGCGCGAAAATACGAAAACATGAAAAAGAGAATAAAATTTCGTTTCTTCCAGATTTTGCCTGCCCAGTTACACCTTTTTTGCTGTTTAACCGGGGGGTTTTCGTGATTCATTATCCTTTTTGGTTTTCCGACAGTTTCTCGTTGGCTTCAGGCAAATCACACGTAGATGCGTCTGTCGGGCAGGAAGTGCATCCGCAGCTGCACTGGTTTTTTTGTGTGTATTTTCTATAATACCTGCGACCGATGAAGAAGGCCGCCAGCCCGACGATTAAAATGACCAGGAGATTTTCCATTTTACCTCACCAGAATTCCAAGGGCCGACCCGGTTTGAAAAATAAGAA
>JBATKU010000425.1:0-2186 GCA_049669725.1 Desulfobacterales bacterium | reverse complement strand
GCCATATAGTATAATGTCTGCCCCAGGAAGCAACGAATGGACTTTGTCCTGAACCTTTTTTAAGAGACTGGAGGTTTCCTGCGATTTGTATTCCCATTTTTCGAAAGTTTTCATAACCCACCAAAGTGATATTTACTATTAAAATTTGGTTGATAATCGTTAATGCCCATATTTTATTACAAAAATTTAATTTTTAGTCAAACAAAATTGTACGAAAGGGAAAATGGAATAATGCTGCATCTTGACGGGCTGCTGCCCAAATAGTCCCAAAAATTATTCAAGCTGTCGGCAGTTTGCATGGCACGGATTGCCAGAGCTTGACGTAACCCATTGCCGAGGCGCAGCTGGAACTTTCCGGAATATTTTTTACCCGCTCAATGGGATTACGCACATAAGTTAATAAGTTTCCGGCGAAAATGGGGATTGAGGGTCGGGCCTCATTAAATTAGAAAGGTAAAAGGAACAAGAAAAATTGATTAAGTAAAAGATAGAAAAGGGAGGGCAATATGTCGGCAGACTTAAAGCCCACAGAATCTTCGTTTTCCAGTCTCATACAAACTTATCATCCCACAGGTCGGTGAGAAATTATTGCCAGTCCAAAGCCTGTAAAAGGTCTAACCGAGGTGTATTCTTTGAAACGACTGTCGGAATCAAATAATTTTGGAGGTTTGTTCCAATGATTGATTTAGCATACTCCTTGGTAATAGAAGCTACAGAGGAGCCGGATTTTTTCGGGTTTTATTCTCCTGATTTGGAGGGCTTTTCAGGTATAGGTCACTCTGTAGAGGATTGTCTTTTTAAAGCCCGGTGGGGCATGACGGAACATGTTGAATTACTGAAAGAAAAGAGCCTTCCAGTTCCCGAGAGGAATACCGACCCAAAAATTGTCATTCAAAATGAAAAGAAATTGGCGGCAGCATAAATATCCAGGTGAAAAGGGCTTATCAAAGATTAAGATTTTAGATAAATTTGCGGTTTCAATTCGTTGCGGGAAGAAAAAGACTTAATTTTTTACGTGGGTTGTAGATCTTTATTCCCGAGTCGTCAATAAATTAGTGAATACTGGGTGCCCACCCAGGTTAAATGGTTTCAAATTAAATTAGCATTTTTTCTTCGCCACCTATGAGATTAAAAGACTGAGGGTCGCGCTTTGATTAGTGATTTTGTGATATCATTAAAGCACCAAAAAAATTAACCCCTCGTCCTTCGTCGCCATCCTTCCAGGAAATCGTCCAGACGGCCTTTCCAAACTTCTTTTATGCGTTTGGATGTCACGCCGGTTCGCGGATCGTGGATGACACCATCCTTTCCGTAAATCCTGGACACATCAACCTGAACCGGCTGCCTGCTCCAGTACCTGGCCAGATCGGGCAGCAGCCTGGATAGAACGCTTTTGGATAGATAGATTTCGGCACCCGGCCCCTCAATCTCAAGTACAACGCGATTCAATTCATCTTCAGCAATGCTGTAAGCCGCTACCGACGCTGTAAGCCCGAGATGACGGCTCCAGCCCAGCTCCATGGCCGCCAGCCTTCGAATCCATTGGCATGCCGGTTTTAGTGGGTCCGAAGCACTTAAAACCATCCATATTTCGGCCTTTCCTTCTTCTGCCAGGCAGTCTTCCCATTGGCGGTAGGAATTGGCTGCCTGCTCCAGCGCCGGGGTAAGAACTGTGTGAGTCGGCGTATTGTCCTCCAGGATTTCCGCTAGATGCAGGATCGGTTCGGCAAATCGTTTTCTCATCCGAATTGCTACATCCAGCGTTCGGTACCGGTCTATCACTTCCTCGCGATGATCGATACGATCCCAAAAACCAGGTTCATTAATTTGGTTTAAAAGGTCCGCCGCTTCTCTGCGATCGCTTTCCAATCCGGCCATATGGTTGCCGGCCGCACCAACAAGTGTGCGTGCTTCGACGATCATCTGATTCAGGTCCAGATTGCGCATCTTTTGGGTAGTTCCCACCGGCAGCAACACAGTTTCGCGCTGTTTTGTGGGAGAGGTTGGCGGTTTACTCGGCAACCTGGCGCGAATTCGATTGCGTCGCACGCTCAGTTCTATGGTGTCTTCCGGTACGGGATTTTCCCGAACAATGGTGTCAGATATCGCTGTGGTGACATGGCGCTCAATCATTCTTCGCAAAAAACGGGCGCCGTAGTCCGGATGATAACCATGAACGGTGATCC
>JBATKU010000424.1:0-14199 GCA_049669725.1 Desulfobacterales bacterium | reverse complement strand
GGCGGATATTTCTTGAGGGTAGGGCCCCGACGCAGATCAAAGTGTATGAAATATAGCGGCAAGTCTGCTGCGTTCAAGACAAACGGGTAATGCTTAAATGAAAATGGCCTTTATAATCGAGGCCCTTTTTTATTTCTTTACCGGGTGTATGATCATGCGCATGCCTGTCGGCAGGTAATTTTATTCCGATGATTGCACCGCGTCTGCGAAGAGTCAGGGCGAGTTTCTCAGGCCGGCGGCCAGGTTGTTATTGATGTCGATCACAATTTTGAGTTTTTCCGGTGATGGAAATGCTATGGTTTCAAAAATACGACGGTCGATAAACGCAGCCAATCGAAGAATGTCCAGACGCAATTTTTTGGGCAGTTCATGGTCTTCTCGCGCCAGCTCACTTTGAAATATGCTCCAGATGCGCTGGTTATACTTCAGTGCCTCCTCCAGTCTGTTGTCGCGATCCGGTGCATCCCAGTTGTCCTGGCAATCTTTGAGCATTATGGCAGCTTTGGTGAGCACGGCCGCTTCGGTTTCGCGGCCGGACCGGGTGGCTTTGCTGACGCTTTCATATGCTCTCAGGGATTGGGTCTGTGTTGGCGTGTACATATTCAAGAACCTCCCGTTCATAATCGATTAATTCGCCGGCGAGTTTTAAAGCCCGGTAGCAATTGCCGATCAGAATATTTTCGTTAATCTGATCGATGTGTCCTGTTAACCTTGGGGCTGCATCCAGCAATTCACGGACCAATTCCCAATAGGTCTGCCGGTGGGTGGTTATATTCTCTTCATCAATATACATAAGCTGAATTAAAAAGTAGATTCGACGGCAGGGTGATGTCGCATTCTTTTCACTTAAAATATCTTTCTGGCGCAGAATCGGCACGTTGTTTTCGATGATCAAATCGGCGTTTTTAATATTGCCATTGGCTATCACAGCACCACCGACGATCATTTTCTCATTCGGCTTTAAGGTTATTTTTAGTGCCATTTTTTTCTTTTCAACCGTTTGCCTGAACCTTGACTTGTCTCCTGACACATCAAATAGAGTGGAATTTCCTATAATAAGGTAGCGTTGAGGGACATCTATGGGTTCAAGAGATCAGCTATCTGGTTGGAGGGGGATTGCTCCCCCTCCAAAAACCATGTTTGGGTTAGAACAATCTCAGTACGCTCTGGGCTGCCTGTGAGGCCAGACTTAATGAGGTTGTGCCGAGAGCCTGACGCGTTTGCAGCATCAGCATGTTGGCGCCTTCCTCATTCATATCAGCTTCGGTCAACTTGGCGGCACCGTCACCCAGGGTGTTGATCATCTGGGAGGTGAAATCTTCACGTGCCGTAATAATTGACAGGTTGTTGGACAGCGTTTTGGATTCAGTCCTCAAAGCGCCCATCGCAGTCTCCAGGTTGTCAATGGAGGTTTGAATGGCTGCAGTTGAGACTGCGCCGGCACCGACCCAGGTCGTGCCCATGCCTGCGGTACTGACCTCAGCGTCTAAGCCCGTAATATTGAAGGCAGCGGTGGAGTCACCGAAACCGGTCAGACTCAAGTTGGACTGGCCGGCTGTCGGAGCGAACTCAACCGTTAAGGAGCCTTCCTGCAGCAGGTTGACACCTTTGTATCCCGAATCCGCTGCCATTTCATTAATCTGAGCCATTACCGTGCCATATTGACTGGCTAAGGCAATAGCTTCCGTCGTAGTCGCGGCCGACATCGCTGACTGAGCCAGCGATTTGGCCTGGGCGATCAGGTTGTTGACTCCCTCGACGCCCACGTTGGCTGCTTTGATGGTCTGGATGGCCTCTGACATACCGTCTTTACGGCTGGCGAGGTCGGAAGCTCTTAACCGATGCTCCTGGGCGGTGAAAAAGTTGATGGGATCATCCAGGGCCGTATTAACCTTCAGACCTGTGGCCAAACGATTCTGAGTGATTTCCATGTCACGGGACGTCTTTTGCAGGCTGAACAGATTGGCCCGCATACCGGATGTTAAACTAATCGTACTTAATGCCATGATTTTTCTCCTCTTCTAGGTTTTTAGTGTTGGCTTTCTTGCCAATGGTTTAAAAAATAGTTTCAACAATGTTTGCAGGGCAAGGGATGGGCCCGACTCATTTTATTTGCCTCCTTTCCGGACCTGTATTTTGCCATACAATTTTTTTATCGGATGAATTTGGGGGAACTTTAGCGTTTTTTTATTTTTTTTCTTTTAAGTTTCTGAAATAGTTAATAAACAGATTGCAGCCCGACATAATCAATGATAGCTTCTATAGTTGATTTCGACCGTCTAATATATAAGTAAGCCCAATTGGGCAAAAACCCGACCGTGTGACATTTTTTAATTGTTGTGCTACAGGGTAACCTGGAAAGAAAAATCGAATCGACAGGTGCGGAACCAATTCAGTTTTAAGAGGTTGTAATGATACGTGTGGGTATTGAAGACCTGAAACCCGGTATGATACTGGAGCGGCCGGTAAATAATCACCAGGGAATCCTCTTGCTGGAAGCCGGGGCTAAGATTACTAAAAAGAATATCCGGATTTTTAAATCCTGGGGGGTGACCGACGTCACCGTCAAAGGGGAGGTGGGCCGGGCGACTGACAGTGCCGAACAGCCGGAACTGCGGATAAATGAATCCGACGAGATGCAGTTAAAGAAAAAATTTGCGGACGTACTGGATGATCCTGTGATGGTTGAGATTTTTAATGCCGCCAGCCGGCAGCTGAATAAGGAATTACAGAACAACGAGAGCAACGATGAGCATGCCGGATCCTCAAAAATTAATCGAAAAAATTGACGACTTACCGACCCTGCCGCGCACCGTCTTGAAAATCACGGAACTGGTCAACGACCCGAAATCATCGGCCGAGGATTTGGCCCGGATAATTACCGACGATCAGGTATTGACGGCCCGACTGTTGAAGCTGGTCAATTCATCTTTTTACGGCTTTCCCCAGCGCATATCCACAGTTACCGGCGCCATTGTTTTGCTCGGTTTTGATGCGATTCGGAGCTTGCTTTTGACGACTTCCGTATTTGATCTGTTTGCCAACCGCAACCGGCAAAAAAAGCAAGACCAGGAAAGATTCTGGGATCATTCTCTGGGGTGTGCCGTCGGGGCCAAAGTCATCGGCAACTACCTGCGCCATGATAAAATTGAGGAATTGTTTGTATCCGGCCTCCTGCATGACATCGGTAAAATTGTTGAAATGATGTTTTTGCCGAATGAATTTGCCAACGTCGTCGCCGTGGTCAACAAGGAAAATATTTTAATGACCACGGCCGAAAATAAAGTTCTGGGATTTAATCACGCCGAAGTCGGCAAACTATTGGTTGAAAAATGGAACCTGCCGGTCAAGCTCGTGCAGGTGATCGCCCACCATCACCAACCCCACAGCGCCGGTAATTTTGCCTTGGAAGCAGCCATTGTGCATCTGGCGGACATATTCTGCCGTGCGCTGAACATCGGTTACGGGGGTGACAACAAGATTCCGCCTCTCGATAAACCCGCCTGGGAACGCCTCAAAATTAGATTCAGTGCCATCGATACGATCATGGCAACTATGCTCCGCGAATATCGCGACATCGCCTCCTTTATCACCTAAGCTCGACTGCGATCACTACTATTTTAGGCTTTTTGCAGAATTTAAAATGAGAATTTGCAATTTGCATAAAACAGACCCGGAGGCCATCTATTCACCCTAAATGCAAATTTAATTATATGATTGCATAGCGGTTTAAAACCGTCAGCCGTCTAACTAACTCAATTGAAAGGTCGATTTTTAATTTATACTGGCGAGCAAAATTCGAGCGGTCACGGCGATGGTTGACAACCGGTCTGTCGGTTGTTGAAAAACTGGTAAAAAGTCGTGAATTTTTCCTGTCGATCCGGTCATATTTTTGCAATTTGCATAAATATGAGGATAGTTGGTCGGCACTGGTGCGTTGTTTTTCCTGAATTTTTATCACCAGGTTTTTTTAGCGGGTTTTCTTTTTCACACCCCCAAAATGCAGCGCCACAAAATATAGTATCGACTAATCCGGTCAACATACTTCATGTGGTAATTGTGATTTGCCGCCGGATAACCATCCAATCGTTACATTCCTACCCCAAGGCGTTTATCTTCATTGCGGCATGGATATTGCTACCACCCTATACTGCCCGGATCGAACCATTCGGGTATCCCCCGTTTAACTGTCTCAATCTCTACTCTTTAGATTAATGATAATTTAGTTTCATGAATGCGACCGGATATTAATATTCTTGTTTGAGGAGGACGCCTTGCAGAATGCAGCGCCACGGAAATCAAAATCAAACTCATCTGATGCCAATGATACATGTAAAATTTTATCCGCACAGTTGAATGGGGAATACGGATTTGATGATATCATTGGTCAAAGCAAGAAAATGCGGGAAGTATTTGAGCTTGTCGAAAAAGTCGCTGATTGCGACAGCACCATCCTTCTAAATGGTGAGACCGGCACAGGCAAAGGGCTGGTAGCCAAAGCCATTCATCGAAAATCAAAACGAAATAATAATCCATTCATTTCAATAAATTGCGGTGCAATTCCTGAGAATTTACTTGAAAGTGAACTGTTTGGGCACGTCCGCGGTGCCTTTACCGGGGCAACTTCCTCCAAACAGGGAAAATTTGAACTGGCAGACGGCGGCACCATATTATTAGATGAAATCGGTGATATGAGTTCAGACTTACAGGTAAAGGTTTTGAAGGTATTGGAAGAGGGTGAGTTTGAGCAGGTCGGAGGCTCTAAAACCTTAAGAGTTGATGTCAGGATTATCGCCGCCACCCACCGTGATCTATGTGAAGAGGTTCAAAAAGGAAATTTCAGGGAAGATCTATATTATCGCCTATATGTTATTCCTTTGGTACTTCCGTCGCTGCAAAATCGCAAATCGGATATCCCCCATCTGGTTTCTTATTTTACAGAGCAATCCAATCAGAAAAATGACCGCCATGTGACTGAGGTTGCTGAAGATGCAATGGCCATGATGATGCTTTACACGTGGCCGGGAAATGTGCGGGAACTCAAAAACATGGTGGAGCGGATGGTTGTTTTAAAAGGAGAGGGCAAGATTACCGTGGCGGATTTGCCGGTCGAATTGAAGAAGGCCTATCAATACGAACCCACGTCGACCATCGAAATATCCGATGAAGGGATCTGCCTGAACAGTGCCGTCACCGAATTTGAAAAAGCCTTGATTCTGCAATCTCTGGAAAAAACCAAATGGGTCAAAAATAAGGCCGCCAAACTGTTGCATCTAAACCGTACCACCCTGGTGGAAAAAATAAAACGACACCAATTGCAACCCTGCAATACTTAATCCGCCTGCGGCGGACATGTCCTCCTGATTACAATTGCCGTTCTCGCCTGGGACCGGGTCGCAATGCAAAAAAAGGCTTCATCCCAGTGTCAACACCCTGACTCTCACCCCTGAAATATTGACAATTCACCCGCTGTAGTACCTATCGGATCGGGTTTAAAAAAAGATATAACTAATAGAAATAATAGCTAATTATAGATGATATAAATTGATATAGGCTCAACCCTGCGTGGCATGATATTTGCTCGATATAAAACGGTTTAGTTCAACTCAATAAGTATTTGCAGCGCAGACTGATAAGATCAAAAATCAGCCATGCAAAAGGGAGATCATTTTTGGCGGACGTGTTCCCCATATTGGTTGTAGATGACCATCCGGATATATGCACAGAGGTTTTGCAATACCTGAAATCAGCCGGTTTCCAAGTTGAAAATGTGTCCAGCGGTCCGGAGGCCTTTGAAAGGTTCAGCACCACTAAATATAGCCTGGTCATTACAGATGAACACATATCTGGAACCGACGGGATGAACTTATTAAAGTCCGTAAAAAAAACATCACCGCAGATTCCGGTCATCATAATGACCGCCAACGGATCCGTGCACAACGCGGTTGAAGCCATGCAGGCAGGCGCCTCAGATTATCTGCTCAAACCGTTTTCATCGGAATCACTGGAAAAAACCGTCAAAAGGGCGATCGGGGGTTGCAACGGAAATGGGGATTTTTTATCCGCCGGCAGGATATCTGATCTTCGTGTGGCCGGCAAAGAAATTATTACGCTAAGCCCGACCATGCTGGAAATTTTAAAACAGATTCGAGGGGTTGCTCCCAGCAAGGCAACTGTGCTGATCCAGGGTGAGAGCGGAACCGGCAAGGAGCTATTGGCGGCCTATGTTCATCAACACAGCCGGCATCCGGAAGCACCGTATGTTGCCCTCAATTGCGCGGCCTTACCCGACACCCTTGCTGAGAGCGAACTGTTCGGGCATGAAAAAGGATCATTTACCGGGGCCGTGGGTCGCAAAATTGGAAAATTTGAACAGGCCAACAAAGGAACGGTTGTGCTGGATGAAATCAGTGAAATGCCGTTGCCCCTTCAGGCTAAACTGCTTCGGGTCCTTCAGGAAAAAGAAGTTGACCGCATCGGAGGGACCCGCCCGGTCCCAATTGATGCCAGGATTGTCGCCATCAGCAACGTCGATTTAAAAAGCGCCGTGGCCGACGGCAAATTTAGAGAAGATCTTTATTATCGGATCAATGTCATACCTCTGACTCTTCCGCCGTTGCGGGAAAGAAAGGAAGATATTGAGTTGCTTGCGCGTCGCTTTTTGGAGAAATTTAGTCTATCCAATCATAAAGAACTGGTTGGCATAGACGTGGCGGCCATGAATATGCTCCTTGGCCACGATTGGAAAGGCAATGTTCGTGAGTTGGAAAATGTCATCGAAAGGGCGGTCCTCATCGGGGATGGGCCGTCGATTTTGCCCGAACACCTGCTGCTGGATTCATCGCAAACCAACGCCGAATCCTTCGATGATTGTAAAGTCAAAGCTGGCTATACGGTAAGGCAAATGGAAAAAACCCTTATTTTTCAAACCCTAAAAGAGGTAAACGACAATCGGACCCAGGCTGCGGATCTTCTGGGAATCAGCATTCGAACCCTGCGCAATAAATTGCATGAATATAAGGAGGAGGCAGCGCAGGACTAAAAAAAACTATGCAGGTTCGGAGATTAGCTGTAAGCCCGATCATTAGAACCCAATCCACATTACGAAATCTGAAATCGGGTATCTGGTATAGATTTTGCTTTATTTTATTAAAATACTTTGTAACGCCATTTTTCAATGGAGGGTATAATAAAGTGCCGACCGATATACTTTTTAGCGATACCATGGCCATCCTGGCAAAGTCCCTGAATTTACGATCTATCCAGCACAAGGCGCTGGCGCTAAACATTGCCAACATGGATACGCCAAATTATAAAGCTGTTGAACTCGATGTCACTGAAAAAATGAATAAAAATAAAGGATCGGTTCCCGGCATTCCGCTTGTGCGAACCCATGCCGGACATTTTCAGTTCAGGAGTAATCGCGCGGACAACGTGAAACTTACGACCGCCACGGCGCCGGCATACAGTTTGAGAGGCGACGGCAATACGGTGGATATTGACCGGACGATGGGTAGACTGGCGGAAAACACACTCCTGTACGATGCCGCCGCCCAGCTTATTTCAAATAAATTCAAAGGTTTAAAAAATGTTATCAAGGGAGGTAAATAGTCATGGATTTTTTAAATTCGATCCAGACCAGTTCGTCGGGGCTGAGTGCCCAGAGACTTCGCATGAATCTGATTTCCGGAAATTTGGCCAATGTCAACACAACCCGTACCAGCCAGGGTGGGCCCTATCGACGAAAAGAGGCCATATTTTCCGCCCAGTCGATCAATTCCACTTTTAACAAAATTTTGACGGATCGACAGAAACACCAATCTGCCGGTGTACGCGTTGAGCGAGTTTATGAGGATCCGACGCCTCCCATAATGAAATATCAACCCTCCCATCCCCATGCCAACGACAAAGGCTATGTTGCCATGCCGAACATCAATCCCCTAGAGGAAATGGTAAACATGATTTCGGCTACCCGGGGATTTGAAGCCAATGTAACCGCCATTAAAGCCGCCAAGGATATGGCATTAAAAGCACTGCAGATAGGTCGTTAGCCATGAATGATATCACCATACACAACAATACATTATCCCCGCAGGGGGCCTCTCCGATCGCTAAGCAGACATCGCCGTCCGGCTCTGTTTCTTTCGGCCAGATGCTGGAAGGATCCATGGAGCGTGTCAATCAACTTCAAAAAGAAGCGGATGAAAATATCAACAATTTGGCCAATGGACAGCAAACGGATATTCACCAGACCATGATCGCAGTGGAGAAAGCCGATGTGTCCTTCGAGCTGTTGATGCAAATTCGCAATAAACTCATTGCCGCCTATGATACAATTATGCGCATGCCGGTGTAGAAGGGTTGCGGGTTGCGAGTTGCGGGATTCAGGTTACGGGTTGGAAGGTATTTTGCACCTCCTTTTCCTGACACCCGAAACCATCAGATTCTGACAACATGCTGTCAGAACAAACCCGATAAGGGCCTAAATACGATTTCAGCACTATTGAATAGCAATTCTCCGCCTCAGGCGGATTCGAGTTAGGAGTTTTATGGAAGCCATTCGTCAGATACTGTCACAACTCAATGCCACCTTTTCCAATCTGAGCCTCGGAAAAAAAATAACCCTGGTGACCCTAATTTTAGGTTCTGTGGCCGGATTCCTTTTTCTGATGAACTGGTCGGGAAAAAGTGAATTCCAGCCCCTGTATGCTCAACTGGATCCGGAAGATGCCAGTGCCATCTTATCCAAACTGAAAGAGCAAAAAATTGATTACCGAATTGGATCAAATGGTTCCACGGTTCTTATTCCCCAGGAGCATATATATGAAACCCGAATGCAAATGGCATCCGAAGGGCTCCCCCGTGGCAGCGGGGTCGGCTTTGAGATCTTTGACAATACGAAACTGGGGATGACTGCTTTTGCGCAGAACGTTAACTATCAGAGAGCGCTTCAGGGGGAACTGGCCAGGACCATCAATCAGATATCGGAAATCGAAAGCTCCAGAGTCCATATCGTGATGGCCGAAAAATCTCTCTTTGTCGATGAGGAAGAACTGGCAAGTGCATCCGTTGTCCTGAAATTGCGATCCGGTAAATGGTTGAACCAGGGCCAAGTTAACGGAATCTTGCATCTGGTATCATCCAGCGTGGCACGGTTGAGTCCGGAAAACGTGACCATCGTGGACAGCAAGGGCAAGCTTCTGGCAGGGGTTAAAAATCCATCTTCATTCGGCAGCCTCAGTTCAGATCAGCTTGATTACCAGGACAGGGTCGAAAAAGCGCTGGAAAATCGAATCCGGACCATGCTGGAATCGGCTCTGGGAGAAAATAAGGCCATCGTCAGATTGTCCGGTTCGTTTGATTTTAAAAAGCAGGAGAGAACCGAAGAACACTATTTGCCTGACAATAAAGTGGTTCGCAGCGAGCAACAATTAAAGGAAACCTCGGTCGATCCCAGTAGAACCCCCCAGGGAGTACCAGGCATTCGATCCAATCTACCCGGCGATCCATCTGCGGGTGAACAAAGCTGGTCTACCGATTCGAATCAAGCCTTTGAAAAAAACGATCGCACCGTTAATTATGAGATCGGGAAGGTGATTAGTCATATAAAAGAGCCGGAGGGGGAAATGACCCGAATTTCAGTCGCGGTTCTGGTAGATGGTACCTATAACCGCATTGAAAAAGCCGGAGGGAAAATTGAATGGCAATATGTGGCCCGTACCCCGGAGGAGATGCAAAAGTTTGAAAGCATTGTTAAACGGGCCGTAAATTTTGATAAAGCACGGGGAGACGAAGTTGACATCGTTAACATTCCTTTCGAAACGACCAAACTGGAGACTAAAGACACCGAAGTGGTCGAGGAAGGATGGATGGACCTGCTGAAACAATACCAGCCCTATCTGAAATATGGGTTTTTAAGTCTTTTCTTATTACTATCGTTTATGTTTTTTGTTAAACCACTGGTTCGATGGCTGACCGAATATTCTTTCGGGGATATGCAGATGTTTAAACAACTGCCCAAAACGGTGGGTGAGCTCGAAGGGGGATTTAATCCGGAGGCCAACCAGTTAATATTCCGAGATCAGGCCTCTGAATTAATCGCCAAAAATAAAGAAGCGTCTTTAGGCGTTATGCGGGACTGGATCAAGGAAAGCTAGTTACGCCATTGGCTATTGCTTAGTTAATGCAGGCTTCAAGAAGTATGCTGTTTATTTTTTTTAGGCAAGTATGGATATTAGAAATTTATCAGGCCCTTTAAAAGCGGCTATTTTAATACGCTCTCTTGGGTCGGATCTGACCGGAAACATACTCAACGGCCTGTCCGAAGCTGAGAAAAAAGTGGTCAATCAACATCTGGACCAAATGGGTGCCATTTCAGCCCCGATTATTGAATATGTGGCCAGAGAGTTTATGACCAATGCGGCCATGAAAACAAGATCAGCTCTGCCGGCGCCTTCGGCCGGAAATGATCAAACCAAAAAAAATGACGGGGGTTCGGGAGGTTCCTCTGAAAGGGCTGAAGGACTGGAAGCCATTTTGGCTCTGAATGCCGATGCAGTTTATGACTTGATCAAAGATGAGCATCCCCAAACGATCGCTATTATTCTGATTCATCTTGAAACACCTGTCGCCAGTGATGTTGTGGCCATTTTGCCGGACGAGATCAAAACAGACGTCGCGGTAAGGCTCGCTACTCTGGAAAAGGTCAACGCTGATATGATCGAAGAGGTAAATGATGTTTTTAAAGAAATTCTAAAAAACAAAAAAAGTTCTGTGGCTAATATCAGCGGTGGCATTGACCGTCTGGCCGAGATCTTGAACCAGACGGATGAAATTTCGAGTGAGTTGATTTTAAACGAAATCGAAGATACCGATGCGGAAATGGCCGCCCAGATAAAACAGAAAATGTTCGTATTTGAAGATCTGGTGCTGGTGGATGACAGAGGGTTTCAGAAACTGCTGCGCAAAGTCGAGACGGTGGAGCTTGCCATCGCTCTCAAAGCAGCTTCTGAAGAGGTCAAAGAGAAAGTTTTCAAAAATATGTCGGAACGTGCCGGTGCAATGTTGCAGGAAGAGATGGAAGACCTCGGGCCGGTCAGGATGAACGAAGTTTCCGATGCACAAATGGCAATTACAAGTATTATCCAGGAAATGGAAGCCAAAGGAGAAATAATTATTAGTGGCCGCCGAGGAGAAGAAATCATTGCCTAGCAATGAACGTCGATCATCTCATAGCAGACAAACCGGTTTCAGGTTGCATTATTTTCCTGACATTCCGGTTGACGGCCAGTTGGTTGTTCGAAGCTGTGCGTCCGCCGATGATGATTTTCAAAGGATCGAGTATGACAGTGGCGATCCGGCCTGTCTGGATTCCGTTGGAGGTCTTGATGAGCCTAGGTCGTTAGGCAGGAAAGCAGCCCTAACTGCCCGCGAAAGGGAAGAGAGGGCATACCACAAAGGCTTTGCGGATGGTAAGGCCCAGGGCGTCAACGACGGTGAAAACACGGGGTTTGAACTGGGGGTCAAAAAAATCGAGCCACTTTTAAGCAGCATAAAAGAGGCCTTGATCCAGCTGAATGCTATTCGGGAAGAAACCTATCAGCAAATTGAAAAAGAAGTGGTGGATTTGGCCCTCGCCATTGCTCAAAAAGTCATTTGCCGCGAGATTTCCACAGACCCAGAAACGGTGGTATGTGTTGCCAAAGAAGCCCTGGCAAAAGTCGATGATCCGGGTAAAATAAAAATCAAGATGAATCCTTCCGATCTGCAATTTATCAACGAGACCAAATATCAACTTTCCAATCTGATCGCCGACGTTAATCATGTCACCTTTGAAGCCGAAGAAAGCATCCAGAGCGGCGGTTGTATCATTGAGACGGAGTTGGGCGAAATTGATGCGCGCATAGAGAAGCAACTCCAGGCCGTAGAGGAATCCTTTCGAAGCGCCCTGGAAAAAACGAGTGCGGAGAAATGATTCGGAAACATCGCCTGCGCTGGAAAATGAAGGAGTTGCTCCAATCGTGCGATAGCTTTCCCGCAAAATTCCAAACACGAAATCCGAAACAAATAATTTATTAACTTTTTCGATTTTATAGGACCTCGATGTCTGGCAGAGTCAATTTAACAAAATATCATTCCTGCCTGGAATCCACCTGCCCGATTCGTGCAACCGGCCGCGTGACCAATGTCGTTGGTTTGGTGGTCGAAGCACAGGGACCGGTATCCTGCCTGGGGACCGTATGTGATATTTATACCCAGAATAGCCATAGCATAACTGCCGAAGTTTCCGGTTTCAAAGACAATAAGGTGTTACTGATGCCGCTGGAAGAAATTCGGGGCATCGGACCGGGGTGCCGGGTTGTCGCAAGGCAACAAAATGCCGTCGTACCTGTAGGGCCCGGTTTGCTGGGACGGGTCATCGACGGGCTCGGAAATCCTATTGATGACAAAGGACCCATCGTGTCCGAAACTGAATATCCGATTTATGCCCCTTCATTGAATCCCCTGCTGCGCAGGAGGATACATAAGCCACTGGATTTGGGTGTGCGGGTTATTAACGGGTTGTTAACCGTCGGATGCGGTCAGAGAGTTGGCGTTTTTGCCGGATCCGGTGTCGGCAAAAGCGTCTTGCTGGGTATGATCGCTCGCAAAACCAGAGCCGATGTGAATGTAATAGCCCTTATCGGAGAGCGGGGCAGGGAAGTGAATGAATTTATTCAAAAGGAGCTCGGTGAAGAGGGACTTCGCCGATCTGTCCTTGTGGTTGCGACTTCGGATCGGTTGCCGCTGATTCGAATGCGGGGAGCTTTTATTGCCACTGCCATTGCCGAATTTTTCCGAGACCAGGGCAATCATGTTAATCTAATGATGGATTCAGTGACCCGTTTTGCCATGGCCCAAAGAGAAATCGGATTGGCCCTGGGTGAACCGCCAACAACAAAGGGTTACACACCCTCTGTATTTACCTTGCTGCCCAAACTGCTTGAGCGTGCCGGCACTTCAGAGGGTCGCGGTACCATTACCGGCCTGTATACCGTGCTGGTTGAAGGTGATGACGCCAATGAGCCCATCGCGGATGCACTGCGATCCATACTGGACGGTCACATAAATCTGATCCGGGATCTTGCCATGCAGAACCATTATCCCGCGGTAGACGTTCTGGGCAGTATCAGCCGTGTGATGGACGATATCGTCGATGAAAAACACCGGCAAAACGCTTCTGGACTCAAACAGATCATGGCCACCTATCGCAAGGCTGAAGATTTGATCAACATTGGTGCCTATGTAGCGGGCAGTAACCCCAAAATCGATTATGCCATCACAATGATTGATAGGATAAACGCCTATTTGCGACAGGACATCGGGGAAACGGTAATATTTGAGGACAGCGTCGCCCAAATGGATCTTCTGTTTGAAAACCGCACCGCTGACCCTGAAAAATTGAATATTGAAAATTAACATTCAACCCTCATTAAATTTCCCCGCAGGCGGATCAACCTGTATCAGGCAATAGCCAATGTACCGATTTAAGCTGCAATCACTCCTTAAGCATCGCTGCCACCAAGAAGAGATTTGCCAGAAAGAGATGGCCGAGGCTACGCGGGTTTTAACCGATGCCCAAGAAAAGCTAAGGCACCAAAAAAAAGAAAAGCATGAAAACCTTCAGAAATTGCACTCCAGACAGAAAGAGCGTCACAACATATCCGATATTTTAATATTTATAAATTATATCCAACAGCTATCAAGAGATATGGAAGCACAGATGCAGCAAGTCGGCAAGGCCTCAGCAAATGTTACTCAAAAACGCCATAATTTAACAGAGAGCATGAAAAAGCGCAAAACACTGGAAAAACTTAAGGAAAAAGATTGGCTTGAATACCAGCAGAAAATGATGCAGACCGAGCGTAAATTCAACGACGAGGTGGCCGCAACCCGCCATATTCGTAAGATGTAGTTTCGTGTTGCGTGTTGATAGTTGCGGGTTGCGGGTTAGGCGTTCCGTGTTGCGAGTTACGTGGTGAAAAACAGACAAATCCGCAATTCCAAACCCAAATACCGACACGAATAACCCTACACCTTTAGCCTTTTATATGTAGACCCCAAAGCCGCAATTCCCGCCCGCCATCGTCCACCTCAGGCGGACTCAGACGATGGCGGGCAGGCCAAATCCAAAATCGAAAATCCCGCACCCCACAACGC
>JBATKU010000423.1:0-3066 GCA_049669725.1 Desulfobacterales bacterium | reverse complement strand
GGTACCGATGTGGAAACGGTGGTAATTTGCAATATCAAATCCAGCCTGCCACCCCTCAAGGCGTTTTTAGGCGGACTACTGGGAAAAATACCAAAAGCCAGGCATTATGACCCCGGACATCTTTTTTTCGATGCCGTTGTGGCCTCAACCCCGTCCGAACCGCCTCCCGTGGAAATCGATCCTGAGAAAGATATCGCAGCCATCATTTACACCGGTGGTACAACCGGCGTACCCAAAGGTGCAGCCCTGACCCACGCGAACATTGTCTTCAACGTTACAGCTTTGGACCAATGGATGCGGCTCCCCCACGAAACGGGCGCCCCACCGGAACAAATGAGAAGGGGCGGGGTACACTGCTTTCTTGGCGTTCTTCCCATGTACCACAGTTTCGGCTGCAACATTGTAATGCACTGGGCCTGCCTGACCGCCAGCAGCCTGGTCTGTATCCCGGACCCGCGGGCCGGCAAGCCACCTTTCACCGAGGTATTAAAAGCGGTGGAACAAAATAAGGTGACCATCATCGCCGCCGTCCCAACCATCTTTGTCGCCTTTACAAACCATCCCCTGCTAAACAAGTTCGACCTGTCATCCGTCATGGGGTGCGGCTCCGGCGGGGCACCGCTACCGGTGGAAGTGGCCAAAAAGTTCGAGGCCAGTACCGGGTCGATTATCTTCGAATGCTACGGTCTGAGCGAAACCGCCCCGCTGGCTACTGCTAACCCGAGTGATAAGGAGAGGCGCAAATTCGGCTCGGTTGGTTTCCCGATTTCGAACACCGACGTAAAAATCCTCGATATCGAGACAGGCTTGAAAGAGCTACCGCTGGGCGAGGATGGCGAGATCGCCATAAGCGGCCCCCAAGTGATGGCCGGGTACTGGAATCGGCCGGATGCCAATGAGGAAGTTTTCAGGGAGATAGAGGGACGCCGCTATTTTCTTACCGGCGATATCGGCCACATCGACAGTGAAGGCTATATCATTATCACCGACCGCAAGAAGGACATGATTCTTGTGGGCGGCTTCAACTGCTACCCCCGGGAGGTGGAAGAGGTGCTCTACGAGCACCCAAAGGTCGCCCTGGCGGCGGTTATCGGTGTCCCGGATGACCGTAGCGGAGAAAAGGTTAAAGCCTTTGTGCAATTGGCTCCAGGCGAAACCGCCGATGAGCAGGAAATCATCGATTTTTGCAAGGAGAAGTTGGCCGGTTATAAAAGGCCGCGCACCGTTGAGTTCCGAGAAACCCTGCCGACATCGCTCATCGGCAAAGTGCTACGCAGGGTGCTGCGAGATGAAGAACTTGAAAAGATAGAAGAATAGGATAAGTCTTAAATATTTTATTCTCTCTTTTCGCGGTGTGTAGATTACACTTTCAAATCCACCAAAAAATTGCTCCATGATATTTTAGGTTCGCTGAACAAACCTAAAATTATCAGGAGATGTATATTCCCCATAGCCAATCTAAATTTTGAGCTGAGTGTGGATTACGTGCCTTCATGTAAAATTTGGAGAAACCGAAAATTGGTTAGATGTGCTGACGCAATATGAAATTTTGGGATTTTGCAGATTGAGTTTAAATCGGCTGAAATTTCACCGAACAAAACTTGAGATATCATGACATAAAACCAAATATCAGCTGGTTGCCAATAATTGAGAGTAACACAGTTTTGCCAATTTTTCAGATATGAAATGGAAATCACAAAGTTTGGGCATTTTTCGGGAGACCATCACTTGCTGATGTTAAGGCCTGTATAACCCAAAACAATATGAAATGAGAAACCGGTCTTCTTAGATTGGCATTAAAGCTTATGAGGATCACAAAGATTTTCAGAACTATTTGCTACACGTCCACAACCGCCACAAAAATATTGTCCATCTGATACCAATTTTTTCCACTCCTCTATATTATCTTTTAAAAGTCCTTCGCTGTGAAGATAACATAGATGTTTTTCATGTCCCTCATGTGGCATTTCGTCCTTGCTCATAATTGCCTCCTGTTCATGCATCTCAAATATCCATTTGATGGTGTGTTTGAGATTAGATTTAGAGTAGATGGGGTAACTATCGATACACCTTAAGATGGAGTTATGTCAACTATAATTAGGGATTAATCTGGCTGTCACCATTTGCTGATATTGTGTCCTTAATAACCCATTTCTATTCCTGAGCAAACTTTCCCCATACATGTCCAGAGTTATTCGTTAATTCCCTGTTGATTTCGGCTTTCACCTTCAGAAGATCAACCCGATGCTTGATTAGAAGCCTTAGAGCTTTTAGCCATGCTGAAATTTGGAGGGTCATTATTTACTAACGTTGTGGCAAGTAAAACGCAATAGGATATGAAATGAATAACCACGGTTCAGGCAAGGTTGTGATATCCAAAGAATCGGAACAAATTTTAGTGCAATCTGGGAGCCGGATTCCGTCAGAAACCATACTCGGTTAAAAATACATGTTACAAATGGATATCACAAGCGGTTTTGTGAAATGGTCTGTTAAAGTTCGATACGGATATCCCGGCCTCAAAAATCCATCCTTAAAATAAGGTGCCAGTCGGCCCAAATAATTTTTCGAAAACTATATTAAGGATTATCTTGACTTGGCAGCCGGTTTTTATGATATCACAAGTTTGGGCAAGGTTGGAATACCATCTACGTATCTGTAATTTGGCTATTTTGCATGTATTCTCCATGTATCTGCAATCGTCTAATATTTGCCCAAGGGGGAACCATGAATTTGATTCAAGATAAATGGTACATTTTATTTTCCACCCTTCTTGCTTTTTTGATTACTATATTTTCCTATTCACTCTCGCCCGCAGCCGTTAACACTTACCCCGCAAATGGATGGCAGACCTCCACTCCTGAGGAACAGGGCATGCAATCTCAAGTGCTTGCCAATATGATTGAAGAGATAAAAATTAAAGGTTACAACATAGATAGCATATCAATAATCCGAAATGGTTACATGGTTCTTGATGCCTACTTTTACCCATTTTCAAAAGGCCAGAGACACATCATTCGTTCCTGTACAAAGAGTATTATGTCGATCCTGATAGGCATAGCGATT
>JBATKU010000422.1:0-2397 GCA_049669725.1 Desulfobacterales bacterium | reverse complement strand
CGAAAACGGATACGGCGATATAAACGCTCAGATTGACCAGAATGCTCCAGAAGGCGGCATGGGAGACCGGGTTGAAATGCTGCAGTCCGAACAGTTGGTACGGTTTCAGCAGGCTGATACCAAAGGGTCCCGCTTTCAAAAAGTCCTGATGAATCAGGCCGACCTGGACCAGGGAGGGCAGGAAAATCGTATAGGTTAAGACGGCGAATCCGGCGATCAAACCGCCGATTGCGCCTGAGCGGGTGCCGCCTTTCCAAAAAATCCCGCCGATCAGAGCCGGTGCAAATTGGGCCACAGCTGTAAACGACATCAGGCCAATGGAAACCAGGGCATAGAACCCGCCGAGGTAATGGAAATAAGCATAGCCCAACATTAAAACCAGGATGATGCTTCCGCGGCGGATGAACAGCAGTAAACCGGATAGTTCGCTGCTGCGGGAAATGGCCCGGATCGGTAAGCGCAGCAACACCGGCATCACGAGATCATTGCAGATCATCGTGCTCAGGGCAATGGTTTCGACAATCACCATGCCGGTGGCGGCGGAAACACCCCCGAGATAAACGAATAACGTCAGAAATTGGTACTTGGCGGCCATCGGCAACGTCAAACCGAAAAAATCGGCATCGACGCTACCGGCGGCGAACTGCAGCATGCCGGCGAAGGCTACCGGCAAAACAAAAACATTGATCGCCAGAAGATAGAGGGGAAAGAGCCAGATGGCCTTCTTTAAATGTTCTTCGTTGACGTTTTCGACCACAATCACCTGAAACTGACGGGGCAGTAAAAGGATGGCCATCATCGAGAGAAAAATATGCATACCCCAATCGATATAAGTAAAGCCGCCGGCGTTAATGGTTAAAAGTTCTTCAAAAAAGGGATAGGAATGTTTGGGTGATTCGATGGTTAAAGCACTTTTGAGATCGGAAAAACGGTGGACCTTTTCGAACAAATCGGCAAAACCATTATAAAGCCCGTAGGTTACGAACAAGCCCAACACCAGAAAGGCCGCCAGCTTAATAATCGACTCAAAGGCAATGGCCGCCACCAGTCCTTCGTGCCGTTCGGCGGCATCCAGATGACGGGTGCCGAAAAAAATAGCAAAAACAGCCAGCGCCACGGCGACATAGAAGGCGGTATCGCCCAACACCGGTATATCGGCGAAAGTTGACGTTACAGAGATATCAGGGTACTGATTGATCAGAAAAAAGGTGGTCGATATGGCTTTGATCTGCACGGCGATATAGGGAATGACACCCACGACGGCAATGATCGTAACGACGCCACCCAGGGTCGAACTCTTCCCATAGCGGGACGCAATAAAATCAGCGATGGATGTGATGCGATGAACCTTGCTGATGCGAATGATTTTTCGCATGACCAGCCAGCCCAGCGTAACCATCAGGGTCGGACCCAGGTAAATGGTAAGAAAGCTCAAACCGCTGCGGGAAGCCAGGCCCACGCTGCCGTAAAAGGTCCAGGCCGTACAGTATACCGCCAGAGAAAGGGCATAGATATAAGGATTGCTGATGATGCTCCGCCCGGCATCTGCCCGTTTATCGCCATAATAGGCAATCACAAAAAGAAGACCGACATAGCAGAAGGAAACAAATAAAATGATTCCGGTTTGTAACAATTAGCGATCTCCTGTATCACCGGAATCATCTGCCCGTTTCCTGGAATGGAACAACGTCGTCAGGGCCGTGAAGCTGATGAGCAGGCACCAGACACCGAAAATGTAGACATACATCAGCGGTAAGCCGAAGATCAGGATTTCCAGGTTAACCAGAGACAGGATCGGGAAGTTTAACAAAACACAACCAAGCAGAAATAAGGCGACCAGGCGTTTGTTTATTTTGCTGTCACGCGTCATGGATCGTTTTTCTCCAGGGAGTGAAACTGTTGTTACCATAAACCAATCATGCCCAAGTGTCAATTTGGATTGGCACGCCAGGGGGGATGTGATATTCTGAATACGATTTGTGTCCTTGTCTTAAGCAACAGGGGCAGCTGCAACCCTTTAAATTTGGTGATATCATGCAAGATGAAATATTACAGTTTTTGTCGAATCTAGCGCCTTTTTCCAAGTTGCCGGAAAAAGAACTATCACAGCTGGTTAACAAAGCTTCAATAAAAACTTACCCTAAAAAAACAATCCTGTCCGTCCAGGGCCGAACAACGCTGGAGCGCGTATATATTGTTAAAAAAGGATCGCTGGAGTTATTCTACGAAACCGAGGATGAAAGAACGCTCAGCGGGTTTTTGCAGCCGGGTGAAATCTTTGGCGGAATCTATATTCTTATGAATGCCGGTCTTTCGGTACGCACGGTGCAGACCGTCGACGATGCCACCCTCTACACCCTGCCTCAGGATGTTTTTTTAGACCTATGCACGCGCTAT
>JBATKU010000421.1:0-7321 GCA_049669725.1 Desulfobacterales bacterium | reverse complement strand
TTGCGGAACTGCGAAACCCCCGAGCGTTTTCGGGCCTGGTGGCTGAAGATGAATCCATGGCACTGGTTTTCCACCAGGTAGAGGCTGTGGCCGGTACGGATTACAGCGTGGTGATCAATGGCGAATCCGGAACCGGCAAGGAAATGTTGGCCCGGGTCATCCACAGGCTGAGTAACCGTTCCAAGGCACCTTTTTATGCAGTTAATATGGCCTCGGTCAGCAAAACGATTTTCGAAGATGAATTTTTCGGACATGCCAAAGGCGCCTATACAGACGCATCTAGGGAAAGAAGAGGTTTCTTTGAAGCTGCTCACGGAGGTACTCTTTTTCTGGATGAAATTACTGAATTAGACCCTTCATTACAAGCCAAGCTTTTACGGGTCATCGAGGAAAGAGAATTTTACCGGCTCGGCAGCACCGAGATTAGAAATGTTGATGTTCGCATTATTGCTGCCAGCAACCGTGATATCAATGAAGAAATCATTAATGGTCGTTTCCGGGCGGATCTGTTTTACCGTATTAACATGTATAATATTAAAATCCCCCCCCTGAGGGATAGAAGAAATGATATTCTGCCGCTGGCCTCCCATTTTCTTAATATTCATGCCAGGGCCAATAAAAAGAAAATCCAGGGGTTAAGCTCTGAGCTGGCCGAAAGACTTCTGCAGACTTCGTTTCCCGGCAATGTCCGCGAGCTTGAAAACATGATTGCAGCTGCGGTATTGCTTGAAGAAAGCAAAACTCTAAGCCTGGCCTCCGCCCGCAACCTGCTGCCCTACGCGGGTCCGGAGCGGCGTAAAAACATTGAAATGCTCACCTTGGACGAACTCGAAAAACGCCACATTAAACAGGTGCTGGAGGTTACAGGTGGAAATCGACCCAAAGCGGCAAGGATACTAGGAGTTAATGTCACAACCGTCTATCGCAAAATTGAAAAATATAATATTGTCGACAAAAATTGAATGGAGGCCAACCGATGTCAGATGGTTTGGATGTAATTGTCCTCGACGATGATCCGGGTATTTGCGAAATTGTCTCAGAGATAATTGAGAGCTTTTACACTTGGGGCAAAGTATATGATTTCTCTGATCCCGACAAAGCGATATCCTTTTGTCTGGAAAGGGATATCGGCGTCGCAATCTTTGTGGTGGATGTATTTCTCGGTGGCCTGAGCGGATTTTATTTCCTGGATGCCATCGAAGTTAAGTACCCGACCGCCCATGAAGACACCATTATAATCAGCGGCAATGCCAGTGATGATGTCGTTAATATCTGTCTGGCTTCCAATGTAAACTACCTGTTGGAAAAACCGGTCAAGCCCTACGCCCTGCAACTCGCGGTAAGGGCCATTACAGCCAAGTATTTGGATTTTGCCAAGAAATTGTTGCAGGATTCCGATTTTGCCGAACATGTGGCCCGGCTATAAGTAGATTAGGCGCTTAGCGACTTTGCATGGACTATACTAATGTTATCGATGCTTTGTCGAGTGCTCTGATAATTCTTACAAAATGTTGTCAGAAAAATCCGCAAAGGCCATAGGATACCATGGAAAATATTGAAATAATCCAGGGCGATGCCATTCTGCAGCTTTTCAAAGAATTGCAGCAGGAAAAAATTCCCCTGCAGGTTAAGCTGACCGATGGTGGCTACGAACACCTGTCCCAACTAAAGGAAATCCGCAAACGGTTAAAGTCCCACTATTTTCTAATCGAATACAAGGAGGATTTTCAAAAGGCCACGGAGAACCTTGACGACTGGCGCCTGAAAATAGAATTTGCCGGTAAAGACGGGATCAAGTATGTGTTTCAAACGAATGACAGCGATGTGTCTCAGGGTAGGATTTGGATTAAGTTCCCGGAAACCGTCCACCGCTATCAACGACGCAGTCTTTTCCGGCTGGAAGCGCCTCATGGAACCAGACTTTATTTTACCGTTAACGACATCCGCTATAAACTGCTAGTGATCAATGTCAGCCTGGGCGGCACCCTTGGTGTTCTGGTGAGTTTAACCAGACAAATGAAACAGGAGTTGAAATTAAATATTCCCAGAATACTTGAAAATGTGCAACTGGTGTTTCCATCCAAGGCTGAAAATGAAGACGATTCTAAAGTGACGATAAAACGGTGTCAGATCATTCGGCAGGAGCGCAATCCACAGACCAAAAAGTATGAATGTGCGATGGAGTTTAAGGAAATTACTGAAAAGGAGCAAAAGAAATTAACCGAACTGTTCTATCAGTGGCAGCGGGATTATTTGCGCAAAAGAAGACTATTTAAAAATTAGGACTTACAAAACCCTCCCGTTTTGCAGGAGGGTTTTGTAAGTCCTAAATCTCCACCTCCTGGCCTTCCCTGGCGAAAAAAATTACCTTATCCCCTTCAATTACCTCATTGCAAAACAGCTGCGACAACTCATCAAGCTGCGAATCCGTCCGTATGGGATCATGGTGACAGATTGCCAGACGCTTAACATTTGCGCGCCGGGCTGCAGCAATCACGCATTCGATGGGGGAGTGCCCCCAGCCTCGCTTGCCGCGGTCATATTCAGCCTGGGTATATTGACCGTCGTGAATCAGCAGATCTGCATCTTTAAAAAATGCTTCCATCCGGCGATTCTCATCCTTGGCCGCCCGATGGCCTTCCGAGGCGAGAAACTCATCATAGGATGGATCGGAAGGATCGGTGCAGAACACATTATAGAAGGGCTCCGTATCATAGGCCGTACAAATAGCTTTATCGCCATACTCAATACGGTAGCCTAAAGCCAGCAGGGGATGGTTTAAATATTTTGTGATGAGAGTAACACCCTGGCCTATATCGAAATTTCCTTCCTTAAGATCTATATAGTCGATACTCGCGCCCAGTTCATGCTGGCGAAGCGGAAAGTACCGATAAGACAGTTGACCGCCGATGACATCTTCCAGGGGATCCTCTTCACAGGTCACTGGACCATAAATTTTTAAACGGGTCCCGGGATTATGAATAGGGGCAAAAAACGGCAGGCCCAGAATGTGATCTATATGGGTGTGGGTCAAAAAAATCTCTGTGTTGAGATTATCTTTTGTGTTTTTGCTGGAATTCAGGCTGTCGCCCAGTTCCCGGATGCCGGATCCGGCGTCAATAATAATCAGACGGTCTTGATCCTGCAGCCGCAGCTCGAGACAGAGTGTGTTTCCGCCGTATTTAACAGTGTTAGGTCCCGGACTTGGAATGGATCCCCTGACCCCCCAAAATTTGATTCTCATAACATTTATTTTTAACTTTGGTTGTAGATGTCAACCTGGATTGTCACCAGGGTAGTGCAGGGTCAATTTTCCAGTTAATCGTCTATCACTTTTGAACGATTTCCAGAAATATCCTGGCTTTTTCGATCTCTCCGGAAACTGATTGATGGAAATCACTCAGTATGCCATAGTCAGCGCCCACCCTATCTGTCAGTTGGTCAAGCATCGCCTTATCGCCGATCCAATCTCCAGCCGTACCAATCTTCAACTCAATGGCGATTTGATTGGCCAGTGATATGGTTGATACCAAATCACGGCTATTCTCCGTGGAGTCATCTGGCTGGTGGTGGTGCGACAGGGTTTCAACCAGCGAAACACCCAAACGCCATCTTCGGGCAATCATTGCGCCTACCTTACAATGGTCAATACCCAGCAGCCTGTCTTCGCTAAGGAGAAAAGGATCGTGCTCTTTCCCCGATGACTGGCAGACTTGAAAGTATTCTTCCGGAAATTGCTTATTCAGGGGAAGTTTGCCCAGATCGTGTAGAAGCCCGGCTACAAAATACTCTTCTTGCTCCGCCGGCGAAAGTCCTTTGAGTGCGGCCAATGATTTGGCAACAACTCCGACACCCAGGCAATGCAACCAGAATTCATCCGTGCTAAAGGCATGAAAAGACCCGCTGCCTTTCATGTTTTTCAGAATTGCAAAGCTTAGCGCAAGGTTCTTAACTGTATTGATTCCCAGCATAATGATTGCCCGGGTAAGGGAAGTGATGGGCTGGCCCAGAGCAAAATAGGCTGAGTTGATGAGCTTCAATACGCGACCGGTGAGAACCGGATCCAGAGAAATTACCCGTTGGAGGTCATTGGCGGACGCCTGGGGATCATTGCAGGCTTCCAAAACCTTGACAACCGTCGTCGAAAGGCTTGGCATTCTGGCGATGGCTGCCTGGATTCTTTTTAAATGGCCCTCCCGATTGGGGTTAACATGATTCATTGGTGGAACATAAATTTATTAAATAATATTGATTAGTTATGAATCTTTTGAGCCAGTCACCGGTTCATACCGGAAGATAATCGCCGCGGTAAAATTTGGTTACTTCCAGGGATGCGGTTACCCTGGTCCGATTAAGAATATTTTTTATATCATCATCATCAGGCAATGAATTTTCAAGGGTGGCCAAGCTATCATTTTCCCGAGCAATTTTACTGATGATAGCATCTATCTGTTTTAGATTGATCCGGGAATCAGCCAATTTATGGCGAAATTGATCGAGTAAATCGATCATATTTTCAATTCGTTCAATGGTAATCGTTGGGTCAGGTGAAGTCGGGGTTGTCAGCCGAACACCGGAAAGCGGGTTAATAAAAGCAGTTTGACGGGGTTCCACACCTGCTCTTGTCTTATTCTCAACCGTTTCTTTTAAGATCGTACCGAATTCTTTTTCACCTGCGGGTCGGGACCTGGACTTATCTTCCGGGTACACGCTTTTCATTATTTGGTCATTGTTGTCAATTTTCATCGCTCAGGTTTCCTATGGTTATAATTGGGGTTTTGAAACTCAACAGTGACATCATCATCCGACTAAAAGTTAAAATATAGGCTGCAAGATGTATGCACATCTTAAAGATTTTTGAAGAAAATTTTATTTTATTGCAATTATAAGACGTTAGCCAGGGTGGCATGTACTCCAGAGACTATCTCTTTTAAAAAGCCCGGAAAAGAATGCCCGGCTCAGGAAGATTTCCGGAAATTTTTTCCGGTATTTTATTTCATGTTTTTTCGGAATAAACACGATTTTTACCATTATGCTTGGCAGCGTAGAGGGCTTGATCGGCTCTTTGGGTGACCGAGGCGATGGTATCTGCTTTCTGTAGACTACTGACACCGATACTGACGGTCACCGACAGGGTCGGACTGCCTGCAACGTCATCCACCAGGTAATAGCGGGTTAAAGAAATGGATTTACAGATGTACTGGGCTCTTTTAATGGCATTTTTCAACGAGGCACCGGGTAGAATAATTACAAATTCCTCTCCACCGTAACGGGCAAAGAAATCCTCTCCCCGAATGGATTGCCTGCATTTGTTGATAATCGCCAGAATAACCCGGTCGCCCGTCTGGTGGCCGTAGACATCATTAATCTTTTTAAAATCATCGATATCCAGCATTAACAGGGAAAACGGAGCCTTGGAAACCGTATTTTTTTCTACGAGACCGTGTATATGACGGTCGAAGGCTTTGCGGTTATAGATGCCGGTCATGCCGTCGGTGAGAGATTCCGTTCGGGCTTTTTCCAATTCCACGCTCAGGTTGCTAACCTGTTTGGAAAGGATTCCCAGTTTGGTGTTGTCGTGGGACTGTTTTTCTTTAACAGTTTCCCGAATTTGTTCAATTTCCTGAATCAGGGCTCTCTTTAGTTTTTTGATATCGTCAAGAAGCGTAATTTCTTCAATTTTTTCGCCCTGCTTTAAAATTTTCTGATTGTATTCCTGGTTTTCGGTATCAAGGGTTACCATCGCTTTGGTCAAGATTTCAATGATGTCCTTAAATTCATTTTCCCGGTCAAGAAGATAATTTTTTTGCAGATTGATAAAAGCGTCAATTCCTTTTTTTTCCTTTTCAAACTGCAATTGAATCTTCTTAAGTTTTTTTTCTCTGATAAATTTTTCAGATAACCGGTTGATATTATTTTTAAATCCTTCGCTGTTGATTTCTTTAAGATCCAGGGCAAATTCCTTTATAAATTGCAGCAGCGCCTGGATGGACAGCAAAAAATATTCTTTCTTCTGGTTGTTTTCGCTCAACTTGGCCACCAAATCTTCTGTTTCTATCTGGTGGTTGTCTTTCTTTTTCAATGTTGGCAACATCTCGGTCACCCGCAAAAAATTAATTAAGGCCTGTATTCTTGTTGGCTATATCGGTCATTTACCAAAATACTTGACCACCGGCGCGTATCGAAAGTGAAAATATTGCCCAGTGTCGAAATTTTGACGACAAGGTTGACCGCCGGGATAGTTGATCTCCGGTTTGATATAATCCTTTAATCATAGCGGCATTTTTGATCAGCCAATATAACCTTTTGTAATTAAGACATATTTATATGCGTTAGAGCACCATCAAATCATCTTCAGCCGCCTTTCCGGCTCTTTTGGATCAAGTGGCACATTAATTGCTATATTAGTAGATCAAATGGAATGAAGTTTCCTCCTTTCCTTCATTCCCACCTCCGACTAACCCTGTTAGGTACCCCCCCTAACAGGGTTTTTTGTGGAAGAGAAATTTTCTCGTTTTATTTTAATTAGTTGCATTCCCTCTACCCTCTAAAAACTGCCCTTGGTCAACAGGATGGTCAACATTTTCCAAATACGCTTCCATTTGATCAACAGCATTAATCAAATCCTCTTCATCGACAATATCGTACCTGAAGTCCATATCGTTGCCGGAACTATGCCCGAACCATGCCATCCTTACATTTTTATCAACACCTGATTTTCTCGCATTGGTTTTGGCTGTTCGTCTTAAGTCGTGGAAAATGAAACCGTTTTCCTCAAACCGGCCATATGGGATCTCGGCTTGGTGATCATATTCTTAGCGGATTCGATGTGAGCATCAATATAGGAGTCCGAATAATCTTCTTTCTGTCTTTTTATCTGGTAGTTTTCGAGATCGGCAGGCTTGATATTACTAACGATAAAATTACCAAATAACTCATTGAATTTACTAGGATTACAGCACAGAGTTTTGTAATATGCCAAAGCTTTAACCTTTTCAAGATTCAAATACCATTCGGCTAATTCATTAAAGGTCTTCACAGTTTCGGGCAATATGTCAAAAATCCGACGCTCTCTTTTCTGGACCTGGCGCTTTGAAAGAGCCTCTTTTGCATCTGTAATGGAATAAGGATTCAAACCTTCCAAAGCCCCAACTGATTCTCGCCGCTGCTTTCCATCGGGCATGCGGTAGCTGATCCAGTATCTTACTTTTTTTGCCCCTTTTGCGTCATCAAAGCTAAGATCGCACTTGCACTTTTTGTTTTTAAGACTCTGTTTTTTATGACATATTGGACATTCTGCTAAGATTGCCATGGTTATCTC
>JBATKU010000420.1:0-2352 GCA_049669725.1 Desulfobacterales bacterium | reverse complement strand
CCGCCGGCCGGCGACAATATGGGTTAGTTTCTCCAGCGTCTGTTCCTGGGTCTTCGTGCGGGCTTTGGTGACCATCTTTTGGGCGCTCTTGTATGCTTTTTTTGAAGATTTCTCAAAAGCTTTCACGACCGCGTCCACCTCGACATGGAAGTACCAGACGTCTAATGTTTGAGCCGTTGCCAGAGATTTCATGGCTTTGCCATAGGAACGCACCGCCGCGCTTGCTAGCCGCCGGTTATCTCGATCGCTCAATCCGTTTTCGCGGCCAGCTACGACAGCACTGGCTGCCAGTCTCTTGAGATCCCACTCCCAAGGCCCCGGGTAAGTCTCGTCAAAATCGTTAATGTCAAAGACCAGTTTGCGCTCAGGTGTGGCGAAAACGCCAAAGTTTGAGAGGTGGGCGTCGCCACATAGTTGAACCTCGAGTCCAGAAGTGGGTGTGTTTGCTAAATCGGCCGCCATAACCACGGCCGAACCACGCAAAAATGCGAAGGCTGAAGCCACCATCCGACCGTACTTAATTGGCAAAAGCTCCTGGACGCGCCCCTTGTCTTGTGCTTGAAGCAAGCTGATGGGATCGACTCGATCCGCAGCAGGGACCCAATCGCCATGGCTGCTTCGCGGCGCTTGCTTTCGAATAGTCTTGCCTCTCTTTCTGCGCTCGCTGCTAGGTACCACTCCATATTTCTCTGTAATATCTGACATATCATCTCCAAAGCTGGTTGGTTGATTTCGAGGTGCTACTTATTGCCCTGTTTATTTATCTCTTTTTACCATTCCTGAACTGTGCTTTAGAAACGATCTCTCCTCGAAGAAACACGAAATCATTCCTGATACTATCATCAAAAAACGCAAGAGTTTGTGCATATATCCAGGGGCGGAAAGGGAATCATCAAGCGCATAGGAATTATTAACCACCTTCTCAGAGTATAGAATAAACATCCTTTTCAAGACTCGAACGCAAGGGCGACCCTGCCGTTCCGGTTTCAACAACCTGTCGCCAACATGTTAAAGCATTGTCTTCAGATCAAGCCCTGGTTGGCGCTCTGACTTGTCGGAACCAGGCCGCGCAGAAATGTTTGTAGAAGGGTCTGAAAAAGCATTTACATGATAGATTGAATGGATAACTGTAATACAATGGATTCCCTGTCTTCACTTGAATATGTGGGGTTAATATGAAAATTGTTTCAAATTCACTATGGCGACCCAAAGGGCCCCGCCTGCTTTCCTGGTTATGGATGCCGGTTTGTTCGATCCTGTTAATGTCTTATGCTCTGAATGCGGTAGCAGAGCAGGCTGATACAGAGTCCGATACATCATCAGACTATGCTGAAGAAACTGCTGAAGCAACGGAAGAAGTCAATACCAATGACCCAACCGCGCCGGCAGTTTCGATATCTGCGGGCTGGGAGTTTTATGATTGGTATGACGATGAAATAGCCCCGGGAGTAACACGTCCACCAGGTAGTGATAATTCCTTTAATACACGATTTGTGATTCCCATGGCAAAGGGCAAGTGGGGATCGCCATGGCCGATCATCAATCGCTTCAGTTTTTCTAATGTGGAACAGGTTGGAGGTACTAGTGGATCAGGCAATGCAGAGTTTATAACACTGTTTATTCCCAAGACCTGGGCAACGGGTAAGATCGGTATTGGACCTGCCATCAACCTGCCGGCCGATGAGAAACAATTTGGTACAGATGTCTGGCGTTTTGGTTTTTCTGCTGTGTTCCTGGAAAACAGTTTTGATGGTCGGCTGATGTGGGGCGCACTGATTCGTCAGGTTTGGGGTAAAACCAAACCGAATAGTGACTCGGTATATGCTTCTGCATTTGCTTTTCAAGCTCTTGCGGTTTATCAGCTTAAGGACGGTTGGTATATCAGTAATGGAGAATCACCCATTGCATATAATTGGCAGGCAAAAGAGTGGTTGGTACCCTTGGGGCTTCGTCTCGGCAAAACGATAAAGGACAAAAGGGGAGGAACCTGGAATGCGTATGGCGAGTACCGAACAAATGTGGTGTATAAAGATTGGCCAGGTTCTGCGGCTAGCAACATTTTCCGAATTTCAGCATCTTATACATTTGCAAACTAAATCGAAACGCCAGGTGGCACCAGTGCGACTGGGAATGCAGATTTAATGTGGCTAACTTTGTTGGGACACGAGGGGTGAATTGTTCGGCTTCTGGCCGACAGTTGCTATAGGTTACAGTCGGCGCTGAGCGGCCGGTTCGGAGCAGTAAGCTGCCATTCCCCAAGCGAGATTTTCTAAAGTACGACGTGCCGGAGTCGGCCAATAGCGGAGCATTGAATAGTGTATTCGGCCCAAAAATTCGGGTTGGAATGTGACG
>JBATKU010000419.1:0-1547 GCA_049669725.1 Desulfobacterales bacterium | reverse complement strand
TATCTGTTGCGGTCCCACAGATAAAAAATGGAATGTCCTGACGAAGTAACAGCTTTCGGAGAAGAATAAGGGAAGCCTTGTCGCTGAAATGCAGATCATCTACAAGAAGAACAAATGGTTTGGAATCTAAAAACTTGAGAATGAAATAAACAATAGCGTTAAAAATATGTTCACGCAGAATCTTTCCATCTTCTTGATGAGAGATATCTTCAGGTTCTTCCGGTTGATGTAATATATAGGAAAGATAGTTGGCTTCCTTCGGCGTCATATCCTCTAAGATCTCTTTGCCTTTGTCAGGTTGCTGTTTGAGCATCTCAAGAAGAATGTTCGTAATTATATAGTAGGGTCGAAACATCTCTTGGGGAGTTCCACTCACCGAAATTTGCCATATCTTGTTTTTTGGCAGACTCTGCTGAATCGCCCCCAAGAATTCGCTCTTTCCCATGCCGTCAGCCCCCTCGACGATGAGAAACTGGTTTTGACGTTGACCAAATTTCTTCAGGGCTTCGGCTATTTTGACGAGTTGAGTCCTGCGACCGGTGATTTTTGCGTTATCCAATTGGTGGAGCGCTGTCTTGGGGAACACGTCCTGGAGGTCAACTTGATCTGCACTGGCGATTCGATTTCTCCCAAATCTTTTGGCATGATATAGGGCAGTGTCTACCTTTTGGATGAGGGATTTGCTGCTTATCGCATCATCCGGGGCTGAGGCAACCCCTATACTTAAAGTGATGTGGAGATTGCCTTTCACTTCGTCTAAAAAGATGGGTTCTTCATGGATCTGCTGGATAAGTTGTTCGCCAATTTGCAGGGCCGTCTCTTTATCAGCACCCGGCATAAGAATCATGAACTCATCACCCCCGTAGCGGATGACCATTCCTTTTTTTCCTGATACTTTTTTGGCAATCTCACCTACCCAGATCAGCACGTTATCGCCAACACCATGTCCGTATGTGTCGTTAATCTCCTTGAAATAGTCCAGGTCCATCATGAGCAATGATACCGGCTTGCTCTTCAGTGAATCAGGTGACATCTTATGCTTCAGGTAGTTTAGGAGAAAACGACGATTATATAGACCTGTAAGTTCATCTTCAAATATCAGGCGAGATGGATCTGTGTCCATATTTTGGAGAAAATAAAATAGATCTTTATATCGCATAATAATAGCTCTTTCCAAATGCTTTCTTTTGTTAATATTTTTTTGTGGTCCTTAGGTCCAGATTTAGACACTTAGCACCGATGTTCGGTTTGCAAGGATCATATTAAACCTTGCAAGAACCGTGCAAATTTTTATTCTACTTCAAAAAAAGGAATAATACCTAAATATCAATTAGATAGGCTAATAGATGAATTGTGATTTATTAGTAAATGACAACATTTGTCATCTGCTGTGCCACACTTTGACAGTTTTAAAACTATTTTGGATAATTTTAGGAGAAAGGAAAATCTGAAAAATCACAAGGGCAGGTTAAATTGCAAATATTTCGGAATTCAAATTTGATGAACTCGTTAAAAGTCTGATTTTGCTCGCTCCCCAAGCAATTTTG
>JBATKU010000418.1:0-15382 GCA_049669725.1 Desulfobacterales bacterium | reverse complement strand
TATCGCTGAGATGCAGGATAAAATCAAATTCCGCGGCCACCCGCTGAAGAATACCGGGCGCGAAGATGAATTGGGGTTGCCGGGTTGTCCACGGATTCAGGTTGTAAATCAAAACGCCCACCAGGACTGCCGATGCGGCAAATACCCGGCCCCGACTGAGCCCGTTCAAAAAGGCGTAAATGGTTTTTAAGGCCCGCGATATCCCCCAGACAATCAGTCCAAAGGCTAAAACCGCCAGCAAAGACCCGATACAGAAAACTTTCAGCGAAACCGTGCTGTAAAGCAGAAATATCAGATCGGGCAAAAACTGTGAATCCAGGTATAAATTGAAAGGACGGAAAAAATAGGCGGGCACAAAACTGTCGGCGAAGCGAAACAGGCGCAAGAAGATGATGACCAGGGTTAGCGGCAAAAACACGGTGGTGTGAAAGGAAAGCCGCAGGGCTGCCCCCAGGCATAGAAAAATCAGGATGACGAAGATCTCAGGGGAAAATAGCAACAGGCGGCCGATGTGATTATCGCCGGAAGGATAGCTGACATTCATCAGGGCGTTGAGAAAGGCGATGGCCGCCATGACCCCCGCAACCGGGCCCAGGGTTTTCAGCGCCTTTTTGATCGTCGTGATGGATTCCGGCGTGGGCTTCATTTCGCAAACGATAAGAGAAAAGATTCAATTTTTTGGAAACCGTCCCGCCACCCCGGCCGGCGTCGAAAGGTTTTTAAAGCCTCCTGTCCATAGCCTGCCAGCAGGGTTCGATCAGCGTGCAGGCGTTGAACCTGCTGCGCAAAGGCGGCCATGTCGCCGGGGGGTATCAGCAGGCCGTTGACGCCGTCGCAAACAAACTCTCTTAGTGCGCCGCGGGTGGATCCGACCACCGGCAGGCCCCATGCCATGGCTTCCAGGCATGCCATTCCAAAACCTTCGTAGGAAAAGGGCAGGACAAACACATGGCTTGCGTTGAGCCGTCCGGCCAGTTCTTCGCCGTCCAGCGGCCCCGGGATATCAATTCGGTCTTCAAGCCCGAGACGGTCAATCAAGGCCCGCACCTTTTGAACATAGGCCCGGTCCATGGTAAGGCTGCCGATCAGTGAAAGGCGCCAGCTTTCCGGCGGCAGCCGCGACAGGCCGGCAATCAGCGGCAAAACCCCTTTGTTGAGCGTCAGGTTGCCGACCAATATGAGCTGCAGGGGACCGGCCCGGCGACAGCGGGCTTCCACAACCGCATCGGATGCCAGACACCCCAGGCGATCTCCCCCCGGATACGCGACCACGGCGGGCAGCTGCCGGCCAACAAGGGTTTCAACATTGGCGCGCGTGGTATCGCTGTTGAAAATAAATCCGTCCACCGATTTAAAATACCGGCGCTCGACGGCCTGGTAAAACAGCTGCTGATATCGCTTTAACGGCTGGCGGCACAAAACCTGGTGGACGATGGTGAGCAGGGGGCAGCTGCGCCGGCGCTTGATGCGCTGATTCAGGCCAACCAGGGAGGGATGAATGAGCCCGTCTTGAAGCAGTAGCCGGCAATCGTGATTGAGCAACCGCCGGTAAAAAGAGCGCGAAAAGTTGTCGGCCAGATTGTACACATAATTTCGCTGTTTTAAAGAGATGACCTCAACGGTGTGGCCTCGCGCCTGCAGGTACTCGACCATCAGCCGGTCATATATCCAGCCGCCGGTCAAAGTGTCCAGGTGGCCGTAGATAATCAGTCCGATGTGCATCAAAATTTTTCCCGATATTCAGCCCAGGCCGCATCATTTTCCCAGATTTTTATACTCAGTTCCGTCAGCTCTTCAGAATTGATTTCTTTTCCCAGCGCCCGGCACAAAATGCGGGCGAAGTTTTCGATGCTGGGGTTTAAGCCCTCAAATTCCGGCAGGTCGTTGAGGGTTGTATCCCGAAAATAGTCGACGAGCTTGTCCAGGTGGGTTTCCACTTCGCAGATATCAAGAAGAAATCCGTGCCGGTCCAGTTTTTTCCCGGATAGACGGGCTTCGACCATATAATGATGCGCGTGGGGCTCATTTTCAGGTCCCCAATCACCGCCGATAAGCATATGCCGGGCGATGAAATCGCGGCGTACGGCTACTGTGTACATGCACGTCTCCTCTATGGTTTTATCCATGGCCATATTCCAAAACAACCTGGATGGTCGCGGCGGGATCATTATCGATCAATGCAAAGGCCACCTGAGCGCGGCTTAAAGGCATTTGATGGGTAATGAACCGGGCCGGTCTGATGCGGCGGACCATATCCCAGGCCGTGTCCAACCGGCGCTGCTTGGACCAGCGGGCCGACAGGGCCGGTGTCACGCTGCTGACCTGGCTGCTGATCAGGCGAATTCGTTTGCGGTGGAACCGGCCGCCCAACTCCAGGGCTGCTTGTTTCCTGCCGTACCACGAGCCGATCACGATGCGGCCGTCAAAGCCGGTGACGGCAATGGCCGGATTCAGGGCCCCGGGATTGCCCGACAGTTCATACACCAGATCCGCCGAGCCCTCTGATGCATCCGGTTCAAGCCATTGGATGGCCGTCTCAAGGGTGTCGGGCTGAGCGGGATCCAGGGTCAGGTGGGCACCAACACGTCGGGATGCCTCCCGGCGCAGTTTAAAGTTATCCAGTGTCAGCAATGCCGCCAAAGGGAATCGGGCCAGCAAGGCCGCGGTCAAAAGCCCGACGACACCCTGGCCGAAGACAACCACTTTTTCTCCGATAACGGGGCGGCCGTCCATTAAGAAATTGACGGCTGTCTCCATATTGGCCAAAAAAAGAGCATCCAGCGGATCGATGTCCTTGGGGATCGGAAAGATCTCGTCAACGCCGGCAATAAAAAAGCTTTCATGGGGATGCAAACCGTAAACCATCCGTCCGATTAAATCCCGGTTGACCTCTGAACCAACCTCGATGACCTCACCGATGGCGGCGTATCCGTATTTGAGCGGATAGTGCAGGGGTCGCTGGAGTCCCGGAATGGTCTCATCGACTGCCATGTCACCGGGAAACAGCCCCCGGTAGAGAAGCATTTCCGTTCCGTGACTGATGGCTGAAAATTTGGTTTCAACCAGCACCCCGGCCGGTCCGATGTCGGGCACGGTCTCCGCTGCAATTTCGATTTCAAACGGCGCCTTAAAAATAATCGATCTGCGCTTCATCAATGACTCCAATCCGGACGCGCCCATACGACCAGGTCCGCACCAAGACCCTGGTAATGAACATCGGTAAGCTTTAGAGAGGATACGGTTTTAAAACCCCGGGCGTCGATTACCGGAAGCCCTCCGACCAGTTTGGGAGAAACCGTGATTACAAACAGATCCGCCAGCTTCAATTTAACAAAGCTGGTAATGACTCTGGCGCCGCCCTCCACCATAATGCTGTTGACCTGCCGGTGGGCCAGTATGTCCATTAAGGCCGAAAGGTCGATCCAGCCGTCATCGTCACATTTGCAACCGATCAGCGTGATGCCCTTTTGTTTGAAAGTATCGTCGTTTCGGTCGCTTGGGTCATGATTGCCGTTTACAATCCAGGTGTTCAGGTCGGTGCGCTGTACAAGATTTGCGTCCGGCGGTGTGCGCAGGCGGGTATCCAGGATAATCGGTTGTGGATTTTCTCCCTCGACCAATCTGACCGTCAGGCTGGGATTATCGGCCAACACGGTCCCGATGCCCACCAATATGGACTGGCTTAAAGCCCGCAGCTGGTGGGTCAGGCGCATGGATTCGGGGCCGCTGAGTTGTATCTGTTGCCGGCCGGCGGTGGCGATACTGCCGTCCAGGCTTTGCGCGTAGCTGACAGTAATAAACGGCCGGCCGTTTGACTTACGAAATTCAGGGGCGTGATCTATAACTGTTTTGAAATCTTCAATCGACGTTGGCGAATTTTTCATGGCCACTCACCACCTGCCAGTCTAACAGGAAACCGGCCAAAAAGGGAATCAAGATTAATACTGCCGCTATATGAGTAAACTGCTGGGAGAACAAAGGCAGCAAAACAATTCCGAGAAATACCATTTGGATGCCGGCCATCACTCTGGCACCCGGGCGGGGACGAACCTCCGAACAGGGCCGGCCCGTTTTTTTCCTCAACCAGATGGCAAATCTCAATCCATAGTAAGCCAGGCCGGCGCTTATGTAGTAATCCGGAAGCTGTCCGCAGTTGATGGCCAGCAGACAAGCCACCAATATGCCCAGAGCATCTATGCGGCTATCCAGCAGTTCACCCAACCGGGTTTGGGTGGCGGTCGTTCTGGCAATAAATCCGTCGAGAGCATCGCCGACCACCGCGGTTATATATACAGCACCCGGTATCCAGCCGGTCCATCCGGGACCATTAGATCTGCCGGGCCAGGGCTGGAGCATAAACCCCGCTAAAATCGCTATCAACCCTGCGCGCGCCAGCGTGATCCAGTTGGCAGGGCCCAGGGAGGCCATCAAATCCTGATCTTCGCCACGGGTGTTCAGTCTCAAATTGCGGCGCAGAAGGTAAAGAATGTAGATCGTTACCAGCGCAGCCGGGATGCTCCCCGTTACGTATGATAGGGAGGGGTAGCAATATAAAAGAAAGCCGGCGCCGACGATCACGGCTAAAGCTCCCAGAAACACCGCCAACCACCACTGCCGGTGGAGATAAAAATAGGGCGCGCTGTCAACCACGGAATCGGGCTTTTCGCTTGACCTGAGTTTATTCACTTGATTAGATTCAATCAGATTACGGCGAAATTGCGGCCGCTTTTGAATATCAATATCGATTGATGCAATATCACATGTACGCAAAAAAACCTATGATTATTGATGGCATGGCTACCTTCTCAGAATCCGGATCCAGCGCCAGACGTTAAAAAGTCCGATCAGGGAGCTTGCCACATAGGTCAGTGCACAGGCAGTCAGAATTTTTTTGGCGGCCGGAATATCTTCCGGGGGAATATAGCTTCCGGATAACAGCAGGGGAAGGGCGCGGTTGAAGCTGGCGTCAAGCTCGGCGGGAAGGGTCAAAAGATGCACCAGTACCGGAATACCCAGGGTGCCCAGTCCGCCAAGAAACATAAATACCCCGACCGACGGTGCCCGGGTGAGAGCGGCCAGCACCGGGATGGCCACCATAATGACGGCGCCGATTCGTTCCAGTTTCCGGGCCGTGCCGATCATCCGGGTTCGGGTTTTAAGGGGTTTGTAACCGGCCTGGTCCTGGATGGCGTGCCCGACCTCGTGGGCCGCCACCACCACGGAGGTGAGGGTTTTGCGACCGCAGGTATGCTCCGTCAGCCGAATGGTTTTCTGCGTCGGGTCATAGTGATCGGCTGTATCGGTCACTTCCACCCTAACATCTTTTAAATCCAGACGCTTTAAAGCCAGGCGGGCCAGGTCGATACCGTTGCCCGAAAAATATTCCTGCCGGTTGTAACGGTTTAATACGTGCCGGGCCCACAGGTGCGGTCCGAACAGGGCGATTATTCCAAGAACAATGATGTAAATCATTCTACGTTAAACCGGGGGGTCGGCTCTTCGATTGGCTTTTGCTTTTTCAACCTACCAGTTTTCTGCCAGCAGTTCGAAAGACCCCCGGGGCTGCACGCATGCCGGGCATTTTTCCGGAGCCTCTTTGCCGGTGTGCAGGTAGCCGCAGTTGCGGCAGCGCCAGACCATATCCCGGTCGCGGCTGAAAACCCGATCGGCCTTGAGGTTGGCAGCCAGCTCCCGGTAGCGTTTTTCGTGCTGCTTTTCCGAAACGCTGATGGCTTCCCAGGTGTCGGCGGCACGCGCGAAACCCTCATCACGGGCAACTTTTGCAAAGCCCGGATACAGGTTGGTATGCTCAAAGCGCTCGCCGTCGGCGGCGGCCACCAAATTTTCATAGGTGCCCTTAATTACCCCGGCCGGAAAGGACCCGGTAATTTCCAGCTCGCCGCCGTTGAAAAATTTGAAAAACCGCAGCGCATGCTCGCACTCCTGGTCGGCGGTTTCCTCGAAAATGTCGGCGATCTGGTCAAAGCCCTCCTCATAGGCATGGCGGGCAAAATAGGTGTAACGATTGCGGGCCTGGGACTCACCGGCAAACGAGGTGAGCAGGTTTTTGGCCGTTTGGCTCTCTCTAAATTTTCCCACGAAAAACCTCCTTGACGCCGGATAATCCGCGACGTTTATTTTTTTACTCTTCGATTTCGATGGCTACCGGCACGCACTCGGCGGCCGCCTGCCGGACTAAGTCATGATACTTCTCCGGGATTTCGTCAAATTTGACGATGGACAGCAGCTGGTCCTCATCGTATTCGAAAACCTCCGGACAAAGATGGTTGCAGTTGCGGTCGCCCATACATTGACTGTTGACGCGAATTTTCATTTTAGCCTCCTTTTGGCCTCCGCGGGCCGGTTGGTGTGAGAAAATCAATTTTATACCGCTTTTCAAAAATAAGTTCCGCAGTACTGTAAGGCTGGTATAAGTGATTGTAGAAAAAACCGTTCGAATAACGGAACGTTTTTTGGCAACCGCGATAAAACGATCCTGATGCCTTGGATGCTGATTTTTTCTCCAGCTTTGTCAGATAGGCATACCGGAAAAGGGATAAATGGTCAAGGCATTCAAGCCCATGGGGAGTGTTTATTGAACATAATCAGTTGGAGTGTTGAATATCCTTAGATGCCATGGATTGGGTCGGGTTTTTCCCGGTGACGCCTTCGTAAAAATTCCTGATGGTTTGCATATCGGCGATAATATTTCCGGTTGGATAGACCAAAGGCCCGATTCCGCCGACTTTGCGCCGGTAGTCGAGAAAGCCAAGGGCGATCGGAACCTGCGCGCCACAGGCGATATGGTAAAACCCCGTTTTCCACCGAATGACACGTTTGCGCGTGCCGGCCGGTGCGATGGTTAAAATCAGATGTTCCTTCCGGTGAAAATGTTGAATGGACTGCTCAACCAGATTGTGCGATTGGGACCGTTTGACGGGTATGCCCCCCAGCCATTGGAAAATGCCTTTAAAGGGCCTGCGAAAAATGGCCTCTTTTCCCATCCAGTGTATTCTGGCCCTGAAAGCAAAGGCCGTCAACAGCGTGAAGGGTAAATCCCAGTTTGAGGTATGCGGGGCGCCGACCAGAACAAATTTAGGGATCGGCGGAAGTTGGCCTTCGGTTCGCCAACCAGCCAGGCTCAAGACAAAACGGGAGGTCCGGTGCAAAACCGCTCCCAGCACCGGGGTATTGAATATGGTATGGTTCACTATTTTTACTTTCTTTTCAAAACAATGCCTCCGCATTGATTGGCATCAATATTTCAACAATAATCACGATTGGCTAACAAAGCAAAGAAGCAGGCCCAGGATAACACGACTGGAAAGGAACCGGTTAGGCATGGAGCATTATTATCGCAGCCTCAGGCCGGTTCGAGGAGCTTTTTTATGTCTTCCATTTTTTCTTTAACACCGATATAGCCTTCTTCAATGGTTTGTTCAACCTGGTCGAAGTCCATCATCTTCAATTGTCCGAGACGCGGCTGAATGAGTATGTCAGGCGGTTCCACAGCCAGGTTGATGCGGGTGATGCGCTCCTGCATGATGTTGATGGATGTCATGACGGTCTCGATGATATCAGGTGTTGTTGATTCTCTATGGAGCAGTTCGCTGATTTTGCTCGTAAAGCCTATTTCAGCGTGTTCGTAATAATCCACCAGTTTTTTGAGCAGCTCACTTTCATAGGCCGGGGAATTTCCGGCTGTTTTTTTGGCAGCGGTTTTGGTTTGTCTTTTGGGCCTTTTGTGCGAGACAACCCCGCTGTTAAGATCAACGGCAATCAGGACATCGGCTTCCAGAGCCCGAACAACGCCGACCGGCACCGGGTCCACCAGGCCGCCGTCTACCAGCCAGCGATCCTTGACCTTCACGGGCGCAAACAGTCCCGGCATGGACATGGTCGCCCTGAGGGCATTAATTATATTGCCGGATTTCAGAACGACTTTTTTGCCGGTGGCCAGATCGGTGGCCACCATCATGACCGGGATTTTCAATTCGGAGAAATCATCGACAGTGGTGTGAATTGAGAATAGTTCCTTCAACCGCTTGGTGCCATCGAGGAGGCCCGAGCGCGGGAAAACCACGTCAAAATAGGAAAAAACTTTTCTGCCGTCCATGCTGAGAACAAACTCCTTGAGACTTTGCAGGCTGCCGCTGGCGTAAAGAGCCCCGACATAAGATCCGACGCTGCTTCCGGCAACATAATCGATAGGGATCTTCTCCTCTTCCAGTGCTTCGATGGCCCCGATATGAGCCCAGCCGCGTGAAGACCCGCTACCGAGGGCCAGACCGACTTTCTTTCGCGATGACATGATTTTTTTCCTGCATGCGGTTGGTTTTTTATATATCCCAGACTGTATTATAGGCGGTTTTGATCAACAATAACACCAAAAACAGAAAAAAGTCATGTCTGCCCCTGTTGGGGGTCTTGATGTCTTCCTAAATGCAACAACCGCGATGGTAGCAGTCAGCATGGCAGAAATCTTGCCTATTTAGCTAAATTCCGTTATAATATTGAATACTTGTATCGGAAAAGCATCATAAACACCAACTTGTGGTGCAGTGCTTCTAATTCGCACCCAGCGATCGTGCCGCCGCCGTTTAAATTTTTAGGGAGGTTAACATGGGAAAATACATCGGTTATATATTATGTGTTCTTGGCATTTTATTCGCGCTAGAATATTTTCAAATTGTAGACATACCCTATTTCGAGCTTCCTGATATACAAACCAAAGGGGAAGAGTATAAAGGAAAATCGGAAGATAATATGAAACGCCGATTTGGTGATTGATACCCCGTTGCTTGCCGGTGCGAAGCGGAGATCCCGCTACCGGGGGCAGCGCGGCAGCTCATTTGGAATCAATAAAAGGTGGGTTGCGGATCGGTTAAATCAACAGTGCTGGATTAATTCTGATTCTTCCCTGGAGTATGCCTTGAATTTTTCCTTTAACTTTAATTCTGTTCCCCGGTTTGACACTATCTATATAGGTCATTTGTCGACTACTTTGTGGATACAGAGATAGAAGGGTTCCCGGAAGATTGGAAGTTGGTTTGGTTAATATTTTATAATGATCTGGCAAACTTGCAACAATTAAGACCTCCAATTCCCATTCAACAATCTTGCCTCGAATTTCTTTTTCTTTAATCTTTGCCCGATGGTCCCTATCGGCGTTTTGGTTGTTGCATATTATTGCTAATTCAGAGGTGTTAATTTGATCAAGAGGAGCGGTTGCGATCTTTTCAATATCTGTTAACTGATTTTTTTGAATGGGAATAGCCAATGTGCCAATTATTGCTAAAAGCCCCATTCCTAAAGTCAGCTTGAAAAATAATCCGGATTTCAACTTTTGCCCACAATAGGGACACTCTTTAGCGGATCCGGCTAAGTTTTTGCCGCAAGATTTGCATTTTTCAGGATTCGATCTTTCAAACATAATTCCTCCGATCATGATCAATAGTCTTGTGTTTGCGTCTTTTCTTCACTATGAGTATATCGGAATATCAATTGGAAAACTTTAGAGGGAATTTATAGATGCAAGAAGGATTTAAAATTCGTCGGATATGCTGATGCGATATGAAATTTGGGGATTTTGTTGATTAGAAAAATGCTAAAATCGCAATTTGGACTTTTCGGCAATCGAATGTTTTGATGGGAAATGAAAAAACATCCTGCCCCTTCGTTATGGTGTTCTTCTCCAAATTGCCGGTACGCTGGTGGTTGATGATCTGCGGCTCATAGTAAAGGCGTCTCCTTTTAGAAACATAGTGCCACCGGTTGGCGTAGGGTCACCGGTATCCCAATAGTAATCCGTTCCTATATCGTAGGTTATGGCATTGAAAATTTTGGCATCACTAATATAGCCGCTCGGGGAAATTTTTTGGTCTGCCCATGTCAGGCCTTCAAGTGCATTCAGCTCCCTTATGCCATAATCAAATACTCTCTTCTTGGCACCGGCCTCAAAGCTGATATAACGGGGTACGGCCAAGGCTGCCAGAATACCTAAGATTATCAAAACGGCTAAAATTTCCACCAGGGTCAACCCTTTTGGATTGTCTATTGGAAATGGTGTGGTCATGGTGGAGGCCTATAGCCAAATTCAATTTATATTGGGATTAGATGCAAAAGCCCGCGATTTTCAAAGCCTGTGTGCAGCCAACACATGCAATCTTAACAAATTGCAGATAAAATGGGAATACCAAAATGGAGCTTCGGCCCTATCCAAAGCCAGCTTTATTTTGGCCTGATTATTTTATTTTTTTGTAAATTCTTTATCACAGCCTTGATCACATCATTGATGATTTTATCTTTTGAGTCTTTGCTCCATGTTTCTGATTTCCCGGACCAGATGAGTTTTTCCGTTTTCACATCGTATAAATTTGTTTCCAATCGGACCGTCGTACTTGTGCTTGAATAACCCGGATCACTGTATCGGCTGTGATAGAAACCATAAAAGCCTCGATGCGCCGAACCGCTGCGTGTATAAACATCTTTTTCTTCCTTGCCGATCAAGTGCGTGATGATCACAGCATCATTTTTATATTGATTGACAGCATTTAATATCATCTCTTTTTTTATTTCCAAATTTGCAGGCATCGGTATCGCCTCTTCGCTTGAGACCGCGTCAACTCCAACTGATTTTAGCTGTGCAACGAACTTTTTCTCAAAAGACCGCCGATTATGTTCGTTGCCTGTTATTGCAATTACAAGAATATCAGACACGGGATTGCCCGTATAGGCTTCGTCAATTGGCTTTTGGGTGAGTTCGGTCCCGGCGCAAGAAATAACCAGAAAAGCGAAAGAGAACAGATAGCCAAATAATTTCACAAAATTTTCCTTCATCTACCCCCCTAACGGTAAAAGTGTCCAATTTTAGATCGTTCTAAAAATTTCGTTCTTTTTGAATTTTTTCGTAGCTTTCCTGGATTTCACGGAAACGGCTTTCGGCAAAGTCGATAAATTCCTCGGGAAGTCCCTTGGCGATAATTTTGTCGGGATGAAAATCTTTGACAAGTTTTTTGTAATTGGATTTTATTTCCGCGTTCGATGATTCGGGTGTACAGTTTAGGATTCTGTAGTATTTATCCAATTCCTGAAAATATGCGGCCTTGATATCGTCATATTGCCGGTCGCTGATTCTAAAAATATTCTGTATGCGCTTTAAGGCGGGTTCTTCAGCAGGATGCAGTTTGCCGTCAGCCGCTGCGATTTTAAACAGGAGATCAAAAAAGGAGAGCAGCAACGCGGGCTGGTTTTGAATCGCCTGGTACAGTTGAGCTGCAAAATCTTCAATGGCATACCGGGAGTCCTTGGCCTCGTTGAAAACCTGCCGGGCAAAGGCCTTTTCTCTTTCCTCCATGGGCAGACTGTTGATAAAGTCCTGCGCCACAACAATTTCGTCCACTGTTACGATACCGTCGATCTTTGACATCTTGCCCAGAATGGAAAACAGGCTGATGAAATAGGCGGCCTGGGTTTGTTCCGCCTGTCCGAATTCCGGTCCCGGAATTGAGCGGGTTGCCTGACCGGTAAAACCGGCCTTTTTATCTACCAGCATGTGCCCCAGGGCGGCTCCAGCGATGGCGCCGAGGGGACCGCCGAACAACAGGCCCAACGTTCCGAAGGTGAGTTTTCCAAACCAGCCCATTGATGTTCTCCTTTTTCTATTTATACAGCGCGCTGTAATCAATTGTGTATTCGGCATTGGGTGCGACGATTTTATGCCGCCAGATTCAGTTTCGAATCTCGATAGTAATAGCTCAAACTGATGAATCGGTCAAGGGCGGCGACTTTTGGGGAAATCAGATAGGAGGCTTGCAGGCCTGGAAGCTATGAAGCCGCAAGGCCGGGTTCGGAATTTATTGTTGAAAAAATTTGATTCTTTCGGCCGGCACACGAATGTCCAGGGCCGGCCTGCTCTGGCTGAAGCCAGGGATTTGAGAAACGCCTTGAGTAAAACCTCGCCCGCGTGTATTGGAGAGATTATTCTCTCACTCATTCTCAATAACCCGGGCTACATCGCTGCTGCAGCGGGTGCATTCCCCCTTCAGTACCAGCATGCCTGAGGCAACGTTTGCGCTGATATTGATGATTCCTGCCAAATTCCGGCATTGGGTGCACCAAACTGTGTTAAGAATCTTAAGCTGAGTATCTGCGGGTAGGGCTCGCCAGATATTTTGGGCTTTGGGTGTAAAAGTATCCTCTGGTTTAATAAGTCCTCCTCTGTTGCAATTTTCGCGGCGAACAAAACTATAACATATATCACAGTGAAAAATTTTAGTCTGTATTTCTTTTCTTTCGCCAGCAGGATCTGTTATCACTTTCGAGGAGGTCGTCATCTTCACTTCCCTTCTGGTGTTGCACCGTGTGCAGAATTCCTTCTTCATGGTATCCAACATTAGTCAATAAACGGCTATGCTTGTCTTAAAAATTCATCTAACGTTCCATAAACCTCAGGCGCATAATCTACTCTTTTTGAGATTGGTTCGAATCCGAGAACCGATCCGATTTAATTATCCATTTGTCGGATTCTTTGATCATTTTAAAAAGTTGACCCAGAATCTGATCGTAAGCTGAGTCCAACTCATTGCAGACCTCATCTTTCAGGTAGCCGCACTTCCTGGCAAATTCGATCCAGACCTGGGATTCACAGGCGACACTTTCCGAATCATTCAATTTGGCTGTAAAGGCTGCCTGATTTATCCGTTTCCGCCAGGCTTCACCGATATTCGAGCATAACGACCGGGAGGCACGTCGCATTTGATCGGTCAGGGAATATTTTTCTTCGGGCGGGAATGTTTTGGATAATTCAAATATTTTCATGGCGGCTTCCATTGAGTTGTTGTATACTCTCAGATCTTTATAGCTGTTTATTTTTTCTTTCATTTTCGGTCTCCATTTCTAATTATCAGCCGCCTGCTGGCCAGGCGGCTGAGTGCGTTGTTATTGAAGATCATTTCTTTTTGGATTCTTCAACGATGATAAACTCCTGGTTGGCTTCAAAGGTTTTCTGACCGATCCCTGGCACCTGCACCAAGTCTTCCGGCATTTTAAAAGGGCCGTTTTTTTCACGGTAGGCCACAATTTTGGCTGCATGACTCGGCCCGATACCTTTTAACTGAGCAAGTTCCTCGGCTGAGGCCGTGTTAACGTTAATTTTCTGGACCTCAGCGGCATTTACCGTCAGGGCGATGATCAGACCAACGATACCTATCAGAAACACGGGAACAATCATTTGACGCTTTAACATTTTTTCCTCCTTTCCATTTAGCTGTCCATGCGATCGGGCATGGGGTTACAAAAAAATCAGATATTTCATTTCGCATATGGCGGTGCACTGTAATAGATGGCGGCTCTCCGGAACCACTAACGCGCTGTCAATTAAAACTTTCCAACATGGCAAATTTTTGTTAAGTTAAACTGTGGTGAATGGACAGGTCTGAATACCTGATTTTTTCCGGAATATGAAAGCAATTGCTTCTGCAGGTCTTATAGCGGTTGTTCAAAAAGCGGCCCGTTATGCTGACGTTTTTTTCTACAACCACTGATACCACCTTTCCGTATTTCGGAATTTATTTTTGAAAAGAGGTATAATTCATGGATTTCTGTTTGTCAATAAAAATATGCATTAAAAGCAAAAATAATTTGCGTACCGGGCAGCCTTAAACTGTAGACAGGGTAGGCGCCGGGGCCAAGCAAAAAAATTATTAATTCTAAATTGATGTAATTTAAAGATGTTATCCGTAAATACAGAAGAAATCATCTACCGGCTGAAAGAAGCCCTGGGTGTTAAATCCGACGGCCAGCTGGCAAAATATTTAGGCATATCAAGGCAAAATATCGGTGCGGCTCGAAAGCGAGAGGATATTCCCACGGGATGGATTTATAAGGTGGCGGAGTTGACGGGTTGTTCCATGGATTGGCTTAGTTTCGGGAAGGGCTCCAAAATTCGTGTGGAATATGCAACAGATGATATGCAGTCTGCCGGTCAGGTAGCAAGCCCTGAATCACCCTATGGCTCTCAGGGCGTCCCGGGAAGCAGTTCTTCTGGTGAGTTAAAGCAAGATGTTGAAGGTTTCAGTTTCGGTACAGCCGTTGAGAGGCTGGCACGGATCTACAGTTCAGGAGACAGCGGGCTGATCAGTGCGATTAATGCGAATATTAAGGCAATATGCGAGGCGATTGAAAGCCGGCAGCGCGAGCAGCGCACGACGAAAGAACTGAAAGAATTGAAGAAACGTTTAATGGTCCTTGAAAAACAGATACCACCGAAATAGCTGGTCAACCGTCTGAATTTAGCTCCTTAACCCTGCCATCATAAAAACCCGGCGTCGAATCCGTAATTTCCACTGCACCGACGGTTTTATTAAAGAAATCAGTATCTTTTGCAGCCCCCACCACCGCATATCCGTATCCCTTAAGCTTCATATCCAGCAGGCAGGCGAGCAGCAGGGCTTTGCCGGTTCCGTTTCCCCGATGTGAGGGGGCCACACCGATCGGACCGAAAAATCCCAGGGCAGTGGCGTCATAGCATGCAAAGCCGATAAAGGCCTCATCTTTAACGGCTGCGAAACAGGACCAGGGTCGATTGCCAAGGGCTGCATCGGTTTCGGCGGCCCAGGCGGGCCCGAAGGTTTCCGATACCCATTCGATGATCAGGTGCTTTTCGGGCCCGACGGGTTTGCGAATCATGATTCCACGGTTTTTCTGGTCGGCCATGAAATGCCAGTCATCGTCGAGGTCATATAATTTTACGAGCATGTCCATGGTATCAGTTGGATAGTTGATAAGTTAAATCGTATTCTGAAAATTGGAGCAAAGCACGGGAAAAAATGGTAACTGAAAAGCTGCCATTGGTCAAGGGGACCGACTCTGCAAGTTGCAGTTCATAGCTTGTTAGGCTTTATCAAACAATCGCACGTCCCAGCGCTCCTTCTACTGACTTCCGGACTTCATCGGAAATATCGATTTCAATTAATTCCTCTGAAATTTCAGCCTCATCAGCGAAATCCTTAGCGGTTACGAGGACTTCAAGGATTTCATGATCGGTTACCATCTCCGGTGAGCGGAGATGCTGCTTGCCGTCCTGGCCGGGGTCGCTGATGGGACCAAGGAGTTGTTTGGACACGGCCCAGTCGATGCGACCATCGGCCAGTCCCCTTGCCAGCCGGTTCAAGTGCAGGGCAGCCGCCATTTTTTCATCCTCGCTCAATCCCGACGGCGTGACATAACTCTGCTCAAACTGAACCACGAGTCCGATTCCTCAATTCACATTCAAGCGATAAGCTGTTTTCGGGTTCTTTATATATTATCGTAACCTTTTGAAATTAATTGAGGGAAAATCGTCAATTTGATTTTCGGACGGCCGCTTTTTTATGGTCTTGAC
>JBATKU010000417.1:0-2155 GCA_049669725.1 Desulfobacterales bacterium | reverse complement strand
AATATGAATTACAGCTGCCATATTATAATTGTATGGAATTTATGAATATTGTTAAAGATAACAATAAGCGAAAGGTATCTCAAGTATTTTTTAGCTAAATCAATCCCCCTGAATTAACGGTCGCCTATCCGCCGTCTAGGCTGCTTTATATGGACGGATCTCCCGGTCAAGACGATCTTCAATTCTGTTTTTTGCCATGGCGACTTCATACTCTGACTGAATTCCTGTCCAAAACTCAACCGACATACCAAAAAATTTGGCTAAGCGTAAGGCCGTATCAGCGGACATGCCGCGTTTGATTAGTATTACCTGGATTTTGCACGAGCCGGAGGGTGAAAATTAATGAGATCAGATCGACCATCATCCTTTTTTACTGATTAAGTATTTGGATACACTGCTCTAATCCTTTCACCCTACTGTTATTTATTATTATTTAAACTTCTCATAAATTTTCATGCAAGATTCAGGTATTATATCGTTAATGTGCACAGCCGGAACATTCAAATTAATTACTTGGCCATTCTTGATTTTCGTTTTTTTAGGATTTTATAAATCGTGTCTCTTCGGCCAACGCATATTACATAAATGGTGACTTCTTTTTCTTCGACCTCGTAAACCAGCCGATAGCCTGCGGACCTCAGCTTGATCTTGTAATGATGTTCGTAACCCCTGATTCTTGCGCTATCGATATAGGGGTTTTCCTGCCTACGGCCCAACTGCGCTTTGAATTGCTCCTTTAGCTCAGGTGCCAGTTTGCGCCATTCTTTTAGAGCGCTTGGCAGAAATTTCAACTTATAGCTCATCTAAGCTAACCTCAACGGCATCAGCTTTTTCAGTTTTGCGCTCCTCTATGATTCGGCCCAACTCTATATCTTCAGCCAGATCCATTAGCTTTTCATAGGTTTTTGCCGGGATAATATATGCGGTTGGTTTGTTCCGGTTGAGCAGTGCTATTGCCTCGCCATTGGCATTGTCGATGAGTGCCTGCGGATTTTTCTTGAGGTCGGTGATGCTGACGGCATAATTTGCATGGATTTTTGTAAGCATGATAAAATATCCTTTATATGGTCTATTATTTAGTATCTTTAATAGATCATTTAGATGATCTTGTCAAGCAGTAATATTTCTCGCTTCAAATATGAGGAGATTTAGTAAGGCGATAAACTTATGATTACAGTCGGCAAGTTCGGAATGTTATTGATTTACAAATGAAATTTTGATAATTTCAGCCCTACTTGTAGCTTGAACCATAAAGAGACAATAGAAGTGTATATAGTTTGCGAATGTAACAAGTTTGTTTTAATTTTTGGATTGAACATCACCGATGGAAAAGGTCGACCCTAAATATCTGACCGCTTGGCGAAATCGTTTTGCGAAGCGAGATTCTGAAGCGCGTGAACTTGCAGCCCGTGCGCGGACGGAATTGGCCGGGGCTGTTGAGATTTTAAGAAAATATGGCGCCAAAAGGATTTTTATTTTTGGGTCCCTATGTCGCACCGGCCGATTTCATTCCGGATCGGATATCGACCTCGCCGTGGAGGGTATCCCTCCGCAGCGCATTATTCGAGCAGCTGCCGATCTAATGATGTTTACAGATTTGCCGATTGATCTTAAACCGCTTGAAGAGCTCGACGATTTATTCTGTGACATGATCAATAGGAAGGGAGAACTAATCTATGCAGAATAAAGAAGAAATACCGGTACTTGTTGCCGAAATAAAAGATGAGCTCTCAAAGCTGGACATGCTCTCGCAGAAATTATCGTCTCAAGTGAACAGAACAGATAACCAGGAAGTTGCCGAGAGCGCCGCTTTACGCTTGCATAATTTCTATACGGGTTGTGGCGCATTTTTAAACTAATTGTTTCAGAAGTAAACGGCGGAGTCCCTCACGAACTGGATTGGCATAAACGTATGCTCACCCAAGTGTCACTTGAAATAGAAGACATCCGACCGGCGGTTATCTCGCTAAAAACAAGGAAAGATCTAGAAGAACTGCTCCGATTCAGACATATCGTGCGCAATATATATGGATTCGAATTGAAACCTGAACGCATTGAAACCTTAATTGCCCTCACCATAAGTCTTTTTCCGCGTTTCACCAAGGAAATCGAAAATTTCATGGCCTTTCTTAGTGGAATTTATAGCGGAGCATAA
>JBATKU010000416.1:0-2316 GCA_049669725.1 Desulfobacterales bacterium | reverse complement strand
TTCCAATTTCTTTCATTAAGCGAACAGAAAGCCTTTTTTAATCTCTTTGATAAGGTTGAACAAAAGGCCATGCTCTTCAGTGAACTTGAACACGAAATACTCCTAAGCCTGATCGAAGCCGAACCGGCCGAGAAAATTGCAGAGATTCTTGAATGGATGCCCGGCGATGATGTGGCCGACCTTCTTGGAAAAATTTCTGATGCGCGTGCCAAGGCCCTTCTGGATCTCATGACAAAGGAAGGCTCCAAGGATGTTGAGGGTCTGCTCGGCTACGACCCCAAAACCGCCGGTGGCATCATGGTTGTGGACTTTATTGCTTTAAATCAAGAGACCACGGCAAAAGAGGCTGTTGAAGCTTTGCAGAAGGAATACATCGATATTGAAATGCCGTTCTATCTGTATTTGGTTGACGATTACGGCTATCTTCGAGGTGTCGTATCTTTGAGGCAATTGGTCGTTATCCCGCCCGCTACAAAACTCAAGTCGATTATGGACGCCGACGTGGTGAGCGTACAGACCAATACGGACCAGGAAGAAGTAGCCCAAATCGCCGCCCATTATAATTTTCTGGCGGTGCCTGTTATCGATGAGCATAACAAATTGGTTGGAATTGTGACGATAGATGATGTCATTGACATTATCCAGGAGGAAGCCACAGAGGATATCTTGAAAATGGCAGGCCTTGGCGGAAGCGTAGAGTATATTGAAAACCAGACCATCTTTAAAAGCATCCGCAAACGTTTGCCATGGCTTTTGGCCAGTTGGATCGGAGGTGTTATTGCCTGCTATGTTGTTGCCCATTTTGAGCAAAGTCTAAACAAACTCGTCTATCTGGCTGCCTTTATGCCGATCATTATGGGTATGGGTGGTAACGTCGGGACACAAACTTCCGCCGGTATAATGCGAGGATTGGCGACAGGCCGGATCGATATCAACCAAATATGGCGTATTATCCTCAGGGAACTCGCTATTGGGTTCTGTCTCGGCTTTGTATATGGTGCGATGCTTTCATTGTTTGCACAGTTCAAATATGGATTTGAAATGTGGGAGCTTGGAATGGTGGTGGGATTTGCCATGATATGTTCTATGACTTTGGCCGCTACTTTGGCTTCAAGTATTCCTCTGGTGTTTCACCGTTATCGGATTGATCCAGCTGTTGCTACCGGACCTTTTGTTACAACCTTTACTGATATCCTGAGTGTGTTTTTCTATTTCAAGATCGCAACTCTATTACTACATTTATAATTTAGCTGAGGGGTCGGGGAGTTTTTTTAATTTAACCGCTCCATAAATAATCAGCAACTACACCGTACAAACTCATGCATAAGGGCTCGTAACGAAAAAACAGTGTATCCATATTTAAATAAAAAGGTTCGGCAGATAACATTTTTCATCTTTTCATTACGAATTTATTAAAGCGCTGTTTTTTCGCAACGATCCCTAATGCATTGAAACAGTGTACGGTTTCGTTGCGGATCATTCATTCCGCTTAATTTGGGGCTCTAAAAGAAAAACTCCCCGACCCCTCATTTATTTAACAATTTTTAAGGCTCGTTTCGAATTTTTGGAGGCTTATTTATGAAAAAGTCAATTGGTGCAAAAACAATAATCTATCCTTCTCCTGTCCTTATCGTTGGAACCTATGACAAAACAGGAAAACCAAATGCCATGACCGCTGCCTGGGGGGGGATTTGCTGCTCAGAGCCCCCATGCGTTACCGTATCGCTGAGAAAAGCAACATACAGCTATGGTAATATTATAGAAAACAAAGCATATACTATAAATATTCCTTCTGAAAAGTATGTTAAGGAATGTGATTATTTTGGATCGGCATCAGGTAAAAAATCGGATAAATTTTTAGCCACGGGGCTTACACCCATAAAAAGTGATTTAGTCGCCGCGCCTTCTATAAAAGAATTTCCTTTTATATTAGAATGTAAGCTTCTTCATACCGTTGAAATCGGATTACATACTCAATTTGTAGGTGAAATTGTTGACGTCAAGGTTGATGAAAGTGTAATGGATGGAAATGGAAATCCTGATATAGAAAAGGTCAAACCCATTATATATGCGACTTCATCCAAGACTTATCATGGCATCGGAAAAAAAATCGGGGATGCATGGTCAATTGGAAAAGACATCCGGGACATCAATAAGCAGGTAAATAGTGCCCGAACGAAAACTAGGATTTTTCGTTAAGATCAAGGAAGACGAAAATTTTAACCACAGACATACATTGAGTATTTCGAGGATTAACCCGCCAAAGTTCGGTGGCGGGTTAAAATTTGAGTCTGACCCCAGAGGAATAGGCTACGC
>JBATKU010000415.1:0-10236 GCA_049669725.1 Desulfobacterales bacterium | reverse complement strand
TAACTAATAGCCTATTAACTGATAACTCCCAATTGATTTTTTCTATATTACTCTGGGGATTTATGTTTTCTTATTCAGGAATCTACGACAGCTGTGTATCCGCAGCCGTTTATAATTTATTTGCAATTAGGAGAAATATATGACAGCAAATGAGAAAAAACCTACAGCGGCCGGCAAGAGCAGCTATGATCTGATTGATGTCGACAAATTTTTCAAGGAACTCAATCTTCAAAAGGGAATTTCATTTCTGGATGTCGCTTGCGGGAGAGGGGCATACTGCCTGGCAGCCTCCGAGATCGTTGGGGAAAAGGGCAGGGTTTACGGGGTGGATTTATGGGAGGAAGGCATTGAACTTCTGAAAACCGCAGCAGACGAAAAGGGGGCCGGTAATATCGAGGCAGTGGTCAGCGATGCCGGCAAGCAAATTCCTTTAGATGACCGCACGATAGATGTATGTTTGATGGCAACGGTTCTGCATGACTTTGTCGAAGATAAAATCGATCAAGCAGTGCTCCCTGAAATTGTAAGGGTGGTCAAACCCGGCGGAATTTTAGCCATTATGGAATTCATGAAAATAGACGGCCCTCCAGGACCTCCTCGCCACATCAGGTTATCTCCCGAGCAGGTTGACGATATGCTTGCCCCCTTTGGTTTTAGGCGGGAACACTTTGTCGAAGTCGGTCCTTATAATTATTTGATGCTTTTTAAAATTCCCTAACAGGAGTGCTGGTGATGAGAACTTTTCTGAAATGGTACGGTACAATTGTATTTTGTTTGTTTTTTATGGGTGGAGTGGTTTGGGCAGAGTCAGAGGAGCTGCAAAAGAATATCTATAACCCCGGCAATCTAAAACCAAGAGACAGCATTTTGAAGGTAAAAGCCGGGCAGCCGGCACCTGATTTTACGTTGCCGGCTGTTTCGGGGAAGAAAATTGCGCTGAGTGATTATCGAGGCCAAAGAAATGTGGTAATTTCATTTGTCCCGGCAGCCTTCACACCGGTCTGCTCGGACCAATGGCCGGGGTATAACATTTTTAAGGATATGTTTGAGGAAAATGACGCCATCCTTCTCGGGATCACGGTCGACAACATTCCCACCCTGCATGCCTGGACCCGTCAGATGGGCAAGCTGTGGTTTGAAGTCCTTTCCGATTTTTGGCCCCATGGTTCGGTAGCTGAAAAATACGGTGTCCTGCGCTCCGATGGCCTTTCAGAACGTGCCCTGTTTTTTATCGACAAGGCGGGGGTCATCAGTGCCATCCTGGTTATGGATATCAACCGCCGGCCGGATTTAGAGGCCTGTTCTACCGAATTGAAGAAACTGAACAAAAAATAGAACTTAAGACCAATGCAATGGATGTGATAAATTTCATCCATGAAACCAAATGGACAGACCTGCCGGAAGATGTCCGCCGACAGGCCCGGCTTTGTCTATTGGATACCCTGGGGGCGGGGATCAGCGGCAGTCGGACAAGGCTGTCACAAATTATCCGTGACTTTGCCGCCGCTACCTTTGGAGGTCAAGGGGCTTATCTCTGGCTCGACGGCCGTGAGGTATCCCCTCCCGGTGCCGCCCTGGCAAACGGCATGACCATTGACGCTCTGGATATCCATGACGGCCATCCTTTAACCAAAGGTCATGCCGGCGCAGCAATCGTGCCCGCCACCCTTGCAACAATCCCATTCAAGCAGTCTGCACATGTGACCGGTGCAGAAATGTTAACTACAATGGTCATCGGCTATGAAGTTGCGCTGCGGGCGGGAATGGCTTTGCATGCCACCGCCTGTGATTATCATACATCGGGCGCATGGAACGCCCTGGGCAGTGCGGCGGTGGCGGCTCGCAGGTTGGGATTAAACCGGGAAAAAACAAGGCATGCTTTAGGCATAGCCGAATACCACGGACCGCGCTCACAGATGATGCGCTGCATCGACTACCCCACCATGCTCAAAGACGGATCCGGATGGGGTGCCATGGCGGGCGTCAGTGCGGCCTACCTATCAAAAGATGCTTTCACCGGTGCCCCGGCGTTGACCATAGAAATCGAAGAAGTAAAACCATATTGGGATGACCTCGGCAAAGACTGGCAAATTACCGGCCAGTATTTCAAACCCCATGCGGTTTGCCGCTGGGCCCAGCCGGCAATCGAAGCCGCTTTGATGCTCCAGCAAACCCACCGGTTATACCCGGACAATATAAACCGGATTGAAGTCCATACTTTCCATGAAGCCGTGCGCTTAAACAATCGAAAGCCGCAATCAACCGAGGAGGCGCAGTACAGTCTGCCGTTTCCGCTGGCCGTGGCGTTGATTCATGGTCAATTGGGAGCATTGGAACTTTGCGAAGAATCGTTAACGAATGCCGCAGTTTTAAAGATTTCTGAAATAATCGAATTAATTGAAGACGGTCAGTTCAGCTCACGCTTTCCAGCCCAGAGATTTGCCCGCGTCATCATTCAGACCAAAGATGGTAAAAGCTACAACTCCGGTGAAGTTGAAGCCAGGTGGGATGCCAACTGTCCCCCGTCGGATCGTGAGCTATTGGATAAATTCCGCTGGATAACAAAAGGTGTGGTACCAGGTGATCGGGCCAGCGAGCTGGAAAAAATGATAAACGGGTGTTCGCAACTGCCCGATGCGGCCAGACTGATAGAGATTATTTTATAGGCAGATACTAACTATCCAGCAAATAGGGATTCTAAACAGAGACATGCAAAAGCGCTTCATTTTCCTTTTCGACAACCTGGTTTTGCAATTCTTCTACTTCCTGAGTCAATTTTTCTACAAAGATAGCATCCTTAATTGAACCCAAATTAATTTTGACATTGTAAATGGCGGCCAGTGCGGCAGTGCGGGCATTCATGGCAGCTACCGCCCCGTCGGAGGCAGCATTTTTGTTTCCCTTTAGGATGGCTTTGCCGGCCAGATCAATGACGGCCACCGCGTCTCTGGCGACCTCCAGGGGGACCAGGGCTGCGAGTTTGATGGCGTCCTGAATTTTTTGTTTACGCAGCCTTATTTCTCCATCGGTCGCCTTTGGAAGCTTGTAAGCCGCCATAACGTCAGTGTAGGCATCTGCGTCCTGGTCAATGGCGGCAGTCAGTTTATTTCTTAACTGCGAAGCCTTGTCGGCAAGCGCTTCCATTTCTTCTTCCACTGCCTCATAACCTTTTTTGCCGACAGTAAGGTTGGCGACCATTTCGGTAAGGCTAGCAGCCAGGGCAGCGTTCAGGGCTGCCACACTCCCTCCGCCGGGAACAGCAGTGCCCGCCGCGGCTTTATCCAGATATTCCGTGATTTTGTTGTCTACTAGCACGTCTTTTACCTCCTTTAGGAGTTGATGATCACAATTTGGTGCAATAAAGAGAACGATACTGGATACTCGATGCTCGATGCTCGATACTCGATACTGGATGCTCGATGCTCGATGATAGGTGTTTGATGCCGGATTCTCGTTCATCATGACTTAATGATCATTGATTTAATTTGTCTTTTGAAATTGGCAATTATCGGTTACTTTTCGCTTATATGACTTTTCCCAACTGATTGTATGAAAAGGTTCAATTTTCTGCCAAGTTTATCTAAACGATCTGATAATTCCCGGTGTAATTCTCCGTCTTTTAAAGATCCCGTCTCATATAGAGTATCCAGATGGTCAGTTGTCTCATCGTTCGATCCAATGGCATAGATTAAAAACCTGATAAATTCTTGTTTATATCTTCTTCTACCGTATCCTTCGACTATGGTAGATTTAACGGATTTACTAGATTTTCGAATTTGAGCACCTTCCTCAAACATTTCAAACTTTGGAAGCTTATTTAAAGTCATATGGTGTGTGTCAATAACCAGTTCTCGAGCAAGTTGCCAGATCTCTAAATCTTTGTAGTTCACACTTCCTCCAGTATTATCATTGCTATCATAAACGAGTTCCTGGACCAGAACTGCAACGTTCTATATTAAAACAACAGTGACGGCTCTGAATAGCAACATATCGAGTATCGAGCATCGAGCATCCAGCATCCAGGATCGAGTACCCTTACTCATATATGCGGTATTCAAGCACCTGCTCCATGGAAAAATTTTCCAGTCCGAGGTAGTACGCTGCCGTATCGAGCAGGGCTTCCATGGGCACCAGGCCGATGACTTCACTGCCGACGACGTTGACGCCGTAGCGCCGGGCTTCAATCCGGATTAGCTCAAACACCCGGTAAAGGGCGGTTTTGGTATAGTCCGTCATGTTCATCGAGACCTGCACGATACCCCGGTCTTTTAACTCAATGCCGATACCTTTGCAGTAGCGCAGGCCGCCACTGATGTGTCGGACTTTTTTGGCGATTACATCGGCGATCTCCAGTTGATTTGTATCCAGGTTGACATTATAGGCCACCAGCGGCATGCGGGCGCCCATGGCCGTCACCCCGGCCGTGGGGTGTATCTGTTGCGGTCCGAAATCCGGCGTCCATTCCGGTTGGGCGAGTTTCTCAGCCATGGCCTCGAACTGGCCTTTTCTAATGGTGGCCAGATTTTGTCTTTCAGGCCGGGATGCCGATTGCTCATATAAATAAATTGGCAACTTGTATTTCTTGGCGGCTTCTCTGGCCGCTGATTTGGAGATTTCCACGGCCTCTTGCACAGACACATTTTTTACCGGTATAAAGGGAACCACATCAACAGCTCCCATCCTGGGGTGTTGTCCCTGGTGGGAATTCATGTCAATAAGTTTGATGGCAACCCCTATGGCTTCAAGGACGGCGGCTTTAAGCGCTTCGGGTTCTCCGACAACAGTGACCACTGATCGGTTGTGGTCTGCGTCATTTTGATAGTCCAACAACTTTACGCCGTCTTTAGCGCGAAACGGCTGAACGATTTTCTCAATTTTTTTTAGATCACGTCCTTCGCTGAAGTTGGGAACGCATTCCAAAATTTTATTCATAGTTGTCATTTTAAGCCCCTGCTATTTTTTCATTTTATTAAAAGCTTTGGCCACAAGACTTTCAACGAAAATTTCATCCGCTATAAACGGCAGCGTAATGTGGTCCGAGCCCTGTCGCATTTGATTGTAATTAATACTGGTTTCAATCGAGTTTTCATTTCTGGCCCAGGCACGTCTGGCAACTCCCCCCATAACATCCCAGGGGATCGCCTGTTTGATGACAGCATCGATCCGTTCGCTGCCATCCAGCACCAGGCCAAAACCGCCGTTGATGGCATTGCCGATACCGACCCCCCCGCCGTTATGCAAGGCCACCAGACTCATGCCCCGGGCGGCATTGCCGGCAAAGCATTGGGTCGCCATATCCGCCATAATATTGCTGCCGTCTTTTATGTTGGCGGTTTCCCTAAAGGGCGAATCCGTGCCGCCGGTATCGTGATGATCCCTCCCGAGCATAAGAGGCCCGATAGCGCCGTTGCGCACCATCTGGTTGAATTTCAGCGCTATGCTCATTCGGCCCAAAGCATCCTGGTAAAGAATTCTGGCCTTGGTTCCTACCACGAGTTTGTTGCGGGCAGCATTTTTAATCCAGACATAATTGTCGCGGTCCTGAAATCTCCTGTCCGGATCGATACATTCCATGGCGGCCCTGTCGGTTTTCAGCAAATCGTCTTCCTCACCGCTCAGGCATACCCAGCGGAAAGGACCGTACCCGTAGTCAAACAAAAGCGGACCCATCAGGTCTTCCACATAGGATTGGAATATAAATCCATCCAGAGGGTCTTTACCGTTTTTACATATCTCGCTGACACCCGCGTCGTAGACAGCCTTTAAAAAGCTGTTGCCGTAGTCAAAAAAATAAGTTCCCCTGTCAGTCAGGATTTTAATCAGCTCGTAGTGCCGTCTCAGGGTGGTATCGATCATTTCTCTGAAGCCGGCTGGGCTGGATTTTAAGAGGGCGGTACGCTCTTCAAATGAGATTCCCTGGGGGCAGTATCCGCCGTCATAGACGGCATGGCAGGAAGTTTGGTCCGACAGCAGGTCGATGGCGATATGGTTGTTGACCGCATATTCTATAAGATCAACCACATTTCCATTAAAGGCAATGGTGATACTCTTTTTTTTGCGCTGGTGTTCAAGGGCCAGCTTAAACGCGTCGGCCGGATTTTCTACCGCCTTTTTGATCCAGCCTTGCTCCAACCGGGTCTTTATCCGGGAGTTATCTACTTCTGCGATGATGGCCACCCCGTTGGCAATTTCCACGGCTTTGCCCTGGGCGCCGCTCATGCCGCCCAGCCCGGAAGACACGAAAAGATAGCCGGCCAGATCTTTATCCGCAGGAATGCCAAGTTTGGCTCTGCCGGCATTAAGGATGGTATTGTAGGTGCCGTGCACGATGCCCTGGGGCCCGATGTACATCCAGCCACCGGCAGTCATCTGGCCATAGTTGGCCACACCCAGCGCCATGGCCCGGTGCCAGTTTTCCTGATCGTCAAAACAACCGACCATCAGCGCATTGGTGATGATGGCTCGCGGTGCATGCCCGGATGATGCAAATAGTCCGAGAGGATGGCCGGACTCCATGACAAGGGTTTGATCCCGGGTCAACTCCTCGAGATACCGTTTGATCAGGTGATATTGCATCCAGTTCTGGCAGACCTGACCGGTTTCTCCGTAAGTTACGAGCTCATAGGGGTACAGCGCGACATCAAAATCCAGGTTGTTGTCGATCATGACCTGAAACGCCCGGCCTTCGATGCAGTTGCCCGCATATTCATCGATGGGTTTACCTTTGATAGGGCCTTGGGGCCTGAAGCGATAACCGTAGATTCTTCCCCTGGAAAGCAGTTCCTCCACGAATTCCGGCGCCAGGGTCTGATGCCATTTTTCCGGAATGTAACGCAGGGCATTTTTCAGCGCCAGTTCGGTATCTTTTGGGGTCAGGTTAAAGTGTCTGGCAGGTGCGCGGCGGATTCCGTCCTCAAAATCAGGCGGTTCCGGCAGGTCCTCAAATATTTCCCCCAGATGGATTTTCATTGCCTGTGACCGATCTTTATTTTTTATCATATCCTGGTGCCCTCCGATAATTCGGCTGAATGTTTTCTAATCTTGATTATCATAGCATCTTTGTCAAAATCAACAGGTGGAGCAGAATTTAGACTTGAAATAATATCGCCCTGGCATTAGGTATGAAGACCGGCAAACACCGCAATTTTTATTATGGATTCAACTGATCGGGGAGTTTTGGACTATGGTTTTGTTTCTATTGGTGCTGCAGGCCGTGTTCGTGTTGGGCGTGGTCTTATTTACCATCAGCTTTCTTATTGCAAGCCTGCATGAGAAAGAACAAAGAGCTGCATTAATAACCGGCACAGTGATTTTATTTTTGATCATCCTTGAGCTCTGTATTTACGGGCTTTATACGTTGGGTTTCTTTTTAAATTCTGCCGGTTTGCTGTTGCTGCTGGCCGGGTGGGCTGTGTTAGGATTCGGGATTTATTTTTTCTGCCGCCATACCGGGCCGAATGATAAGGCCCTTCAAGGCGTCGAAGGCTATATTGTCGGAAACGCCCGGCGCTTCGATGAACGCGAGCAGGTTTTTGCCAGAGAGCGCAGCATTCGACCGGGCTCAGCGGAATATGAAGCGTTTTATCGCTCTCATCCCGAGCTGGAGAAAATGGATTCAGAAAGAAGGGCGGCCGGCGGCATTCTGGGAACACCCGGGGCCATCGATCGTCCGGGCCAATTGCCAAACGTCTCGGCCATGGAGGCGGCCTTTTCCATCCCGCCCCATTTCGGGAAACCCCAAAACCACAGCCCGGCGGTTCGGCTGTCCGAGGATAGTCGTCCCAATATCAGCCCGCAAGAAGCTGCCAGACGGGTCAAGGGCTTTGCCCGGCAATTGGGGGCGGGGTCGGTGGGGGTTACCAGGATTAATCCCCTGTGGGTGTACTCCCATCGGGGAGAGATATTTTATGAGAATTGGGAGCAGTGGGGCCGGGAGATCACCGTCGACCATTCCTATGCTGTTGTATTTGCGGTGGAGATGGACTGGAAAATGGTCAGTACGGCACCGCACACCCCCAGTGTGGTGGTAAGTGCACTTTCCTATTCAAAGGGGGCCTGGATTTCTACCCAGCTGGCCGCCTTTATTGCCAACCTGGGATATGCAGCCACTGCCAACCACAGCCGCCATTATAATCTTCTCCTGACGCCGGCAGCTGTCGATGCCGGCCTGGGTGAAATGGGCCGCTTCGGGTATTTGATTACCAAAGAGTTGGGTCCCCGGGTAAGAATATTTGCCGTTACCACCGATCTGCCGATGGTTTGCGATCAGCCTGTTGATATCGGAGTCGAGGATTTTTGCAAGTTTTGCAAAAAATGTGCTCATTGCTGCCCCTCCGTCTCCATTCCCGACGGCGAACAACAGGAAGTCAACGGAAGTCTGCGATGGAAGCTAAATGCGGAGACCTGTTTCGGTTACTGGGCCAAGGCCGGCACGGATTGCAACGTCTGTATGCGGGTTTGCCCCTGGAGCCATCCGCGCACCTTTCCCCACCGGATCGTTATTTCTCTGGTGGTGCGCAACAAGTGGGCCCGTCGCCTTTTTTCGTTTATGGATGACCTGTTTTACGGTAAAAATCCCAGACCCAAAGGCTCACCTAATTGGGCGAAGTACGATTAAGGCATTTCAAAGGCAAGATGACCAGGGGGCAGGCTTTGTAGCGGCTCAGGATTTCGACCGCTATAAGGATTCTCCTGCAAAACCGGATAACCTGAAATCAGGAATCTAAGCAGGTACAAAAAAGGAATAATTACCATGATTACACTGAAAGACAAACTCTCACATCTATCGTATCGCCAGGCATGCAAACTGCTGGGCACCCAGGGCAATCAGCTGATAACGGCCGGCGGGAAATACGATATTGACCTGTTCGAGCAGGTAAAACTCACCAGCGAACGGCTCCGCCTTGAGATAGGCGAAGCAACGGTCGAAATTGTTCTGGATCCCATGAAACCTAAGCGCCTGAACATTGGATGCAGTGTTTGTTCGGCGGCCTGTGAGCATAAGGGCGCGGCCCTTTCGCTAGTCCTTGAGGAAAAACTTTCCCTGGGGCTGTCGGCACCACCGCCTGAAAGAATTCCCATGGAGAGTTTGAGTGAGGACGCCCTTATCAATCAGGCCATGGCCGACCGCAAGGAAAGAGCGCAGAAGGAAAAAATGCGTTTAAAGTCCATGAACCCGCGTGAATTATGGACCGATTATATCATTACCAGTCACGGTTCCGGCAAAAGTTATCGAATCGCCCTGCGCGGCTGGGAGTTGGGGGAGTCATACTGCTCGTGCCCGGATTTCCGTAAAAACACGCTCGGCACCTGCAAACACATTATTTATGCCCTGGAGAGGGGTAGTAATAAATTCAGCAAAGCCGTCAAAGAAACTCCGTCCGAAATTAAAGAGATTAGTGTTTACCTGCGCTACGGCCCGCAGCTGCAGCTCCACCTGCTGATTCCCGACAATCTTACCCCGCCGATCTTAAAACACCTCAAACCCTTTAGAGACAAAGACATCCAAAATATAAAATCCCTGGTGCGGTGCATCCGGCTAGTGGAAAGCCTCGGTGCCGGGGTAACCATTTATCCGGACGCCGAAGAATACATCAATCAAAAACTTTTCCAGGAACGCATGACCGCAACCGTGGCTGAGATCCGCCAAAATCCCCGAAATCACGCACTGCGCAAAGGGTTGTTGAATATCGAATTGTTTCCCTATCAACTGGACGGGATTGCATTCGGCGCAGGGATCGGCAGGGCGGTTCTGGCCGACGATATGGGGTTGGGCAAAACTATCCAAGGCATCGGAGTGGCCGAACTGCTGTCACGCCATACTCCGGTCTCCAAGGTGCTGGTGATCTGTCCGGCTTCCTTGAAATCCCAATGGCGTATTGAGATCAATCGGTTCACCTCCCGCAGCTGCCAGCTCGTTTTGGGCAGCGCCAAAGAGCGTCCGGTGCAGTATGACAGTGACAGTTTTTTTACCATATGCAACTACGAGCAGGTGCTGCGAGATTTTTTATCCATCGAGCGGGTAAAATGGGATCTGATTATCCTCGATGAGGGGCAGCGTATCAAAAACTGGGAAGCCAAAACGAGTCGGATTATCAAATCCCTGAAATCACCATTTGCCCTGGTGCTGTCGGGAACGCCCCTTGAAAATCGGATCGATGAACTTTTTTCGGTGGTGGAATTCGTCGACGATCGACGGCTGGGACCGGCCTTCCGATTTTTCAACCGACATAAGGT
>JBATKU010000414.1:0-1982 GCA_049669725.1 Desulfobacterales bacterium | reverse complement strand
ATATACGATAGCCACCCTGTGAGTTTTGGCTTCCATCAATATTATCCAATGAATAATATCTTTCGAATGTGGATGTTGAAATTTTATATAGAAAATGCCAATAGCCTTTTAACAGTTGGGTTTTTGCTAATATTGGGTTTCCCGGTCCACCGCCCGAATCGCTGAGCAGCAATAATGCTATCCAGGGCGTTGGCAAATACTCTGGTTGAAGGGGTTTCTCATCGATATTGACTGCCCAGAGATTACCGATAATAGTGGTATCATCAACAGAGTTGCCTGTGGAAACTGATCGGGATTTAAAGATGTAACCTGTTTTTGCAGCCGTTAAGGTGTAACCGGAGGATGAGGGTACTTTGGCAAGTGCATATATCCCTCTGGTATCGGTTGTAGCGCTGTAGGTTCCGCCGCCAGCCTTCGTGGCTGTCACGATAGCTCAGGCCACGGGATTCCCATACAGGTTCAAAACCCGACCGCTGATAATTTCTCCTGTGCCGCTGGGGTAGACATTGTATACACACTTGTAAACCGTTGTGAAGGATGATAGGTCGGAATCAATATCAGGCAAATTATACCATGCATCGTCACGTCCATTCCACCCCATGTTAAGGTGATGATATAAGGTCGATAAATTATACCCATAACCGTCTACAACAATCGCATGGCCTCCCTCAGATCCCTTGACGCCGATAATGGCCGGATATTTTGCATCCAAATTCGGGTTGAGCATCATATTCAGCCTGACGTCGGCAATGTTGTTGCCTGAATTAAATCCCCTTTGAGCATTGCTATAATCGAATGTGTCGATTAAAACATCGGCGGCATCCAGAGTGTCCGCAGACGAACCGCTGATGGTGAAATTCATATTAACAGATAAACCGGCATCATGAGTGAGAGCGCCAATGGCCCTGCGTGCCGTTGTCCCGGTTGATGCATCCGGATCGAGCTCCATCAAACTCCAGTTGTAAGGTCCGCCGATCCCATCACCGCCCCTCAGACTCTCGCTGCGACTCATGCCGGCCACGGTAATCGTATAGGGTGACGTTCCAACACCCGCGGTCGGCAGGGCATAGTAGCGCATAAGCTGCGCCATGGCCGTTGCCACACATCCGCTCGGGTAATGGACATCGTTCCATTCGGTATAATAATTGTAGCAGGGCAAATTGCCTTCATACTTTTGACCCCATCTGCTTTGAACGAAAGGGGACACCCTGACCTCGGATATGCTGCTCACGCCGGCTTCTTCGTAAAGGGAGTAATTTTTTATACTTAGTAATAAATTCCACTTGCTTTGGGCCACTTGCAGCGGTCCTTGCGCCGCAAATTCTTGCCCCTGTATTTGAGCCGCTGATAACTGCTTTTGGACATGGTCCAGTCGTCCGGGAAGATCCCGGGATACGAGAGCACCCAAAGGATTTTCAGGGGAGGGATCAAATTCACCCTGCATAATAATACCAACGACAGGTTCTACCAGGTCATCGGCAGAGACAATGACGTAACCTTCCGGGTCCAGATAGACAATGTAGTAAAGCGGCGTTTCTGAATCATTCCGGAAAACTTCAACCTCTTTGATATGCTCTCCGATGGATGCATCCAGGGGTGTCGCATCCAGCGCTAACCAATTTTCGACTACTGTCCGGGCTTGCTCAGGAGTGGTGGGCGCCGCAAATATGACTGCGGTGCCAAACACCAGAATTCCGGTAGTTGCCAGTAAAATTCTTAACAATTGGGCAGCTATCCGTTTCATCTTAGACCTCCTTGCTATTTTAAATCAAAATAATTGGCGGTCATCGATTCTTGATTTACGTTGGCCTAGAAAAAACCTACAGGTTGGATTCATAGCACCCGCGAAAGTGCCTGCAATTTAGGGGGTAGCGGCGAAGACAAGTAAATGAACCTGGAGTATAAAGCAATTTTTATCGAAGCGAACAGTAGCTGTTGGAGGTGATCTAAAAGCAAGTGCGTGGAGATGGAACACAATATGG
>JBATKU010000413.1:0-16607 GCA_049669725.1 Desulfobacterales bacterium | reverse complement strand
GTCATGCCCTGGCCGGATGTACCGGTGGCCTTGAAGCAGGGCGTTATCACCGGGCTGGATCACACCCTGACCGTGTGCAGCATCACCAAAAAATTTGAGGTGGCCAAATACTTTACCGAGATCAATTATGCCCAGGGGCTTTTCATCTGGCTGTTCAACAAAGCCTGGTATAATAAGCTGCCGGCCGATCTTCAGAAAATACTGGTGGAAACCGTGCGTGACATGTGTGCCGAGGCGCGTGCGGCCGCCAAGGTGCAGGAAATGGAGCAGCGCAAGGCCGCCGCGGAAAAATACGGGGTCGAGTTTTTTCAGCTGTCGGATAAGGACATGAGCACCCTGATCAAAGAGGCCAATATAGTTCACCAGGAATTTGCGCCTGAAATTAATAAGAATTACGGCGCGGACAAATATAAACCCGCTAACTTCTTAAAAGAGGTTCAGGACTACATAGGCTATAAGCCTTAATCTTATGTAATCTGCAAAGACGGGAGTTGATCAATCTTTCCCGCGAATACGGGTCCGATCCCCATAAAGATGGTTTTATGATAATCGGGCCTGCGACAGGTTGTATTTAGATCTCAACAAAAGGGGGCCTAAAAAGCCCCCTCTTGTTCTTTTGTGGTACCATATTTAAGAATTGCACCGGGGGGATAATCCCATGTTTGGAAAGATTCTCGACTTTTTGGACAAGATCCTGACCTTTTTTGAGGAATGGACGCTTTTTGTCAGCGTGATGGTTGCGTTGGTCGCTCTTTTTTTCAATGTTGTTCTGCGATACGGATTTAACTATTCACTGGCCTGGTCGGAGGAACTTGTCCGAGAAGTTATTATCTATACAACATTCGTCGGCTGCAGCGCGGCAGTAAAAAACCGCTCCATGATTAAAATTGACGCTTCGGTGCAGCTTCTGCCCAAGCTAAAAATGCCGCTGACTTATTTTAGTAATTTTGTCATCATGATTTTTGCCTGCATGATGATATACTACGGCTGGTTCATGGTGGAGATGCAGCATCGGACCGATCAGAAAACCATCATCATGGAGATTCCCTACGTCATCCTGTATGCCATCCTGCCGCTGATGGGCGTGATGATGTTAATACGGGCCATCCAGGTCGTTTATCAGGATATTCAGGAACAAAGAGCTCTGAAAACCGACAAATAGGTTTACAGACAATTATCGAAAGCGAGGAGAGCCGGTTTATGGAAACAAGCCACGTGATCATCATGCTGATCCTGCTCGGTTGTATGGCAACATATATCCCTGTTTTTATGTGTCTTTTTTTTACGGCCGTGTTGGGCTTCATATTGTTTACCGATCTTCCCATATTGCTGCTGGCCCAGACCCTTTTTCGCAGCATGGATAATTTTGCCCTGGTGGTGGTGCTGTTCTTTATTCTTTGCGGCAATATCATGACCGCCGGCACAATTGTCGAAAAACTTATAAAGCTTGCCAATGCCGTTGTCAGCTGGCTTCCGGGAGGCCTTGGAATGGCCGGCGTCCTGGCCTGCGGCCTTTTCGGTGCCATATCCGGCTCCACCGTGGCCACCGTGGTGGCTTTGGGCGGGTTTATGATTCCGGCTCTGATTGAAAATGGATACCCGGAGAAATATACCCTGGGCCTGATGACCACATCCCCCAATCTGGGCGTTATTATCCCTCCCAGCATCGGCATGATTCTTTACAGCATGATCAGCAACGTTTCCCTGGAAGGCCTTTTTGCAACCGGATTCCTGCCGGGTATCATGATCATGTTTGGTGTCTGCGTTTACACGTATTTTATATTTCGCAAGAAGAAAGAGATTGTACGCAAACCCATCCCCAGCGCATGGGAATTGCTGCTGGTTCTAAAAGAGTGCTTCTGGGCGCTGATGCTGCCGGTGATTATTTTCGGGGGAATTTTTTCGGGCGCCTTTACCGCCAGTGAAGCGGCTGTTGTAGCCTGTGTTTATGCTCTGGTTGTTGAGCTTCTTATCCACCGTTCAGTTAAGTTTAAAGACGTCAAAAAAATTACCGTCAGCTCAGCGGTTACCTCGGCTACGCTGCTGATAATCGTGGCCGGAGCCACCTGTTTCGGCCGCCTGCTTACCCTTGAAAGTATTCCGGGAAAAATTACCGAGGCCGTTCTTGCCACCATTGATTCACCCGTCATATTTCTTCTGGCGATGAATATTTTGCTCCTGATCATCGGCATGTTTATGGATATCATTTCAGCCACGATGATATTGGGTCCGGTATTTTTGCCGATGCTGGATGCCTTCAACGTGAACTGGATGCACTTCGGATTGATCCTGACCGTCAATTTAGCCATCGGTTATTGCACACCGCCCATGGGAGTCAGTCTCTATATTACCGGAGCTATTTCCAATAAGGATCTGATCTATGTTTCCAAAGCAGTCATTCCATTTCTCCTTATCCAGATCGCGGTGCTGTTTTTTATAACCTATTTTCCGGACGCCGTGCTCTGGCTGCCAAAGCTTGGGGGATATTTAGAATAGACTCAACGAGCCGGAAGTATAAAGATCAACCAACGATTTAGGAGGCACAACGAATGACCGCGACGGAATCTTTTCTCAAAGGCATACATATCCTGGCCGTGGATGACGAAGAAGATATTCTGGAAACCATCGTAGAGATTTTAGATGAATCCCGTGTCGATACCGCCCGGGACTACCCAAGCGCTTCTCAAAAAATTAAAGAGCGCAAGTACGACCTTGCCATTTTAGATATAATGGGTGTCGACGGGCTGAAATTACTGGGAGAGACGGTGGCAAGGGATATTCCTACCGTGATGTTGACGGCCCATGCCATCAGCCCCGAAACCCTCATGGAATCGATCCAGAAGGGGGCCATATCCTACCTTCCCAAAGAGGCCCTGGCGGATCTGGATGACCTGCTCAATGACCTGCTGGGGGCCTACCACAGGGGCGAACCGCCGTGGAAGCTGCTGTTCGAAAAGCTCGGTGACTTTTTTGACAAACGCTTCGGTTCCGAATGGAAAGCCAAGGATCAGGAATTCTGGTCTGAATTCAGCCGCAGCCACCAGGTCGGAAAAGGGATTCAGGAGCGCCTCAAACACGACCCGAAGATCATCGACAAAGGCATCTAATACGGTATATTAAGCACCCGATCCGGTTGCAGATTTGACCGGGGAATCTGCTAGTAAACCAATTGAGATGTGGCTGCAAAATAGCTACTTTTTAGCTTGACTTCCTTTTTGCCATCCTCTATAGTCCATATCTTATACTATCCCAAGTATACTGTATACCGACCTGCCGAAGATGGAGTATCATACTGTTATTATATGAAATAATAAAATTATCAAAAATTAAAATGGACGGAAAATTTATCTACTAGGAGGATTGAAAATGGATTTTAGTCTGCCGGAAGAACTTGAGATGCTGCGCGACATGGTTCGAGATTTTGCCAGCGAAAAAATCGCACCCTTTGCCGACGAATGGGATGAGAAACATTATTTTCCCTATGAGGAGGTTGTCAAACCGATGGGCGAACTGGGTCTGTTCGGCACTGTCATCCCGGAAGAATACGGTGGGTCCGAGATGGGATGGCTGGCGGCCATGATCGTCACCGAAGAGATTGCCCGGGCGTCAAGCTCCCTGCGGGTGCAGATAAATATGCAGACCCTGGGATGTGCCTACACCATATTCACATACGGCAGTGACGAGCTCAAGCAGAAATATATCCCCAAGCTGGTGAGTGCTGAGTACGTGGGGGCCTTTGCCATGACCGAGCCGGATGCGGGATCGGATGTCATGGCCATGAAATCAAAAGCTGAAGACAAAGGCGATCACTGGCTGTTAAACGGCTCTAAAACCTGGATATCCAATGCCGATGTTGCCGACGCTATTATATACTATGCCTACACCGATCGAGCCCAGGGTGCGAAAGGGATGTCGGCCTTTGTGGTCGAGGTCAAAAACTTTAACGACATCCGGACAACCGCGCTGGATAAAATGGGATCCCGATCCTCCCCCACCGGGGAAATTTACCTGACCGACACCAAACTACCCAAAGAAAATATTCTCGGAAATCCGGGCGACGGGGCCAAAATTCTGTTTGGCTCTTTGAACCAGACCCGGCTTTCGGCGGCCGCCGGCGGCGTGGGGCTGGCACAGGCCTGCCTGGATGAAGTCCTTAAATACAGCATGGAGCGCAAACAGTTCGGCAAGGCCATCGGCGAATATCAGATGAATCAGGATATGATTGCCCAGATGTCGGCCGAAATAGAGGCCGCCCGGCTGGTGGTCTACAAGGCGGCCGTGGCCAAGGACCAGGGCAGATTGAACAACGGTCTGGATGTTGCCCAGGCCAAATACCTGGCCGGAGAAGTCGCCAACAAATCTGCCAACTATGCCATGCGGATTCTGGGAGCCTACGGGTATTCCACCGAATATCCGGTGGCGCGCTTTTTCCGGGACGCGCCCACCTATACCATGGTGGAAGGTTCTGCCAATATTTGCAAGTGGATTATTGCGCTGGATCAGTTGGGCATTCGCAAAGCTAATCGCTAAACTGGCTTCTAAATAATCATCTCTTGTCCGATAGCTGCGTTGCGATCCGATTTCAAATGCTTACTTACTGGCGTGTACGCTCCGCTTTGAAATCAGCTCGCGCCTTGCTCTCGAACAAGATCTAATCATTTAGAAACCAGTTTGGATTAATTATAAATCGTATAACTTCTTTGAAAAGGAGAAAGAGATATGGAAATAGTCGTTCTAGTCAAACAGGTGCCGGATACCGAATCGCTGATTGAAGTTGCGGGCGATGGGGTATCCATTAAAACCCAGGATATAAAATGGGTCATGAATCCCTATGATGAGATTGCGGTGGAAGAGGCCTTGCAAATCCGTGATGCCCAGGGGGGCGCTGTGACAATTGTTTCCATGGGACCGGACAAGGCTGTTGAAACCATTCGAACTGCCCTGGCCATGGGCGCTGACAAAGGTATTCATATTAATGATCCTGCGGCCGTGGGCAGTGATCCCCTGGCGACGGCCCGGATACTGGCGGCCGCTATTAAGGAAAATCCTTTTGATTTAATTATTGCCGGACACCGAGCCGTGGATGAAGATAATTACCAGGTTGCAGCTGCCGTGGCTGAATTTTTGGATATTCCGCAAGTCTCGATGGTAATTAAAGCCGAGCTGGGCGACGGCAAGATAAAGTGTCAACGCACCATTGAGGGCGGGACCGTGACGGTAGAGGCTGCCCTGCCGGCGTTGTTTACCACCCAGCGCGGTTTGAATGAACCGCGTTATGCTTCCTTGCCCGGAATCATGAAGGCCAAAAAGAAGCCGGTGGATGTCAAAACCATCGCCGATCTGGGAATTGATCCAGCGGCGGCCGGCGCTGCCAATCGCAAGGTGAAGATAAAAGCCCTGAATCTTCCGCCTGAACGCCAGGCGGTCAAAATGATCGAGGGCGAATCCGCCCGGGATAAAGCCGCTGAACTGGTCAGGGTTTTGCACGAAGAAGCCAAGCTGATTTAGGGCGAAAATTTAGTGATTGCGAAAAAACAATTCCCGCCATTTAGACGGGGATATGGACTAGATAGAAAAGGAGATTAAAATGCCACAAGGTGTGTTTGCGATTACAGAACAAAGAGATGGTGTTTTTCGAAAAGTATCCTTTGAAGCCGTCAGCGAGGGCAGGCGCATTGCCGATGGTTTGGGTGCCGATTTATGCGCCGTGGTTGTCGGTTCCGGTATAGAAGGTATTGCCGGGGAATTGCAAAAATACGGTCCCGACAAGATACTGGTTGCTGATGATCCGGCCCTGGCCGATTACACTACCAGTGCCTACACCAACGTCATTGCTGATTTAGTTCAATCCACAGATCCGGCGGTGGTTATCCTTGGCGCTTCCGCCCAGGGCAAGGACCTGTCCGCCCGCTTGGCCGCCAGACTGGATGCCGGGCTGGCCATGGATTGCACTGCAGTAAAGCTGGATGGCGGTCAATTAACCTGTACCCGGCCCATGTTCGGCGGGAAGATTTTCGCCGATGTTGAATTTGACAGCGCCATCCAGATTGTCGCCATCCGGCCGAACGTTATGGACATTGCCGAATCCGCCAAGGAGGGCGCAATCGAAAAACCCGCGGCCCAGGTGGGAGACATTAAAACCACGGTTGTTGAAAAGAGCATGGATACCGGCGATAAAATCGAATTGACCGAAGCCGATATTGTGGTATCCGGCGGCCGGGGAACCGGAGGGGAATTCGGAGCCGTTGAGGAACTGGCGGCCGCTTTCGGTGGTGCTGTCGGTGCATCCCGCTCGGCGGTTGATGAAGGCTGGCGCCCGCACAGCGATCAGGTGGGACAGACCGGAAAAGTTGTATCGCCTGTCTTGTACGTGGCCTGCGGAATTTCCGGTGCTATTCAGCATCTGGCCGGTATGTCGACGTCCAAATTCATAGTGGCCATCAACAAGGACCCTGAAGCCCCGATATTTTCCAAAGCGGATCTGGGCATTGTCGGCGATATGTTTGAGGTGGTCCCGGCCGTTACGGAAGAAGTCAAAAAAGTCAAGGGATAGCGAATTGTCCAGGAATACTTGATTAGAGGCAGATCTAAATGATTCATTGACCATTTGACAAAATATTCACCGCAGACGCAGAGAGCGCAGAGGGATATTTTTTTTTAATTTGCCGCTGAGAGGCCGGCAAATTCAAACCACCATGCCTTCGGCAATATTGGTAAATCATAATTTTAACCGGCAGGTTTGGAGTTTGTTCCTTTTCGTCCTCTCAACGAAAAGGAACAAGAATAAGTTCTCTGCGAACTTTGCGCCTCTTATGAGCGCAGCAAATGGGCGGTGAAACTAACCTGCTGAATAAGATTACATATTTACTATTGAGGAAAATTACATGGAAGAAACCCGAGAAGCTTTGGAGTTTGACGTTCTTTTTGTCGGCGGTGGTCCGGCGAATCTGGCCGGTGCCATCCACTTGATGAATCTGGCGCAGCAGGCCGGTAAGGAAATTGAGGTCTGCCTGATCGAGAAGGCCGAATCCATCGGATCCCATTCTTTGAGTGGGGCGATCATGGATCCCGTGGCCCTTAAAGAACTCATACCGGATTATCTGGACAAAGGATGTCCGGTGGAAGTAGCCGAATGCAGGGATGAATTCTATTATCTGACGCCCACCGGAAAATTTAAAGTGCCCTACACACCGGGCTATATGCACAACGACGGCTGTCATATAATCAGTCTTTCCAAATATTGTGCGTGGCTGGGGGAACAGGCTGAAGCATTGGGGGTGATGGTATTTCCAGGCTTTGCCGGCACCGAAATTCTTTACGAACCGGATGGCGACCGCGTTATCGGCATTCGTACCGGGGATAAGGGTATCGACAAAGACGGTAATAAGAGGCCTAATTTTGAACCCGGTGTCGATTTGATGGCCAAAGTGACGGTATTTGGCGAAGGTCCCAAAGGCAGTCTGCTGCGTGAACTGGGCAAGAAACTCGGAATTTTTGAAGGCAAGATGCCCCAGGTGTTTGAAACTGCCGTCAAAGAAGTGATTGAAATCCCGCAATCAAGCCCGTTTATCGCTTCGGACACCACCGTTCTGCATTCCTTCGGATATCCCCTGGGTCTGGATACCAAGGGCGGCGGCTTTCTCTATAAAATGAAAGACAACCGGGTTGCCCTGGGTTTTGTCGTGGGCCTGGAGTATGATGACCCCCTTTTAGAGCCTTACCAGGCGTTTTTACGCTTTAAGAAGCATCCCTTGATAGCGGATATCATCAAAGGCGGAAAAGTACTGCAGCAGGGGGCCAAGACCCTGCCGGCCGGCGGCTTTTATAGCATGCCCCGCCTGGCTATGGATGGGGCCCTTATCGTCGGTGACAGTGCGTCCATGTTAAATATTCAGCGACTCAAGGGAATCCACACGGCCACCAAGTCGGGTATGCTGGCGGCTGAAACCATTATGGCGGCGATTGACAGCGATAACTTATCGGCTGAATCCTTAGGGGTGTATGAACAAAAAATTGCCGACGGCTGGATAAAAAAGGAGCTGTATGCGGCCCGCAACTTTGGGCAGGCCCTTTCGCAAAAGGGATTCGGCAAATTCATCACCATCGGCGCCCAGTATTTGAGCGGAGGTCGGGGATTTACGGATCCGATGCCAATTGAAGAAGACAGTTCATCCTTAAATAAGATTTCAGGTCCGGCTGCACCCACAGCATCTATGGATTCCCAGGATCTGGACGGCAAGCTTTATCTGGATAAATTGACCGGCCTTTATATGTCGGGCACGACCCATGAAGAGAATCAGCCCTGTCATTTGATTATCCCTGACCCGAATCTGTGCATCACGGATTGCTATGATAACTATCGCTGTCCCTGCACGCTTTTCTGCCCGGCCCAGGTTTATGAGCTTGAGGAAGAACCGGATGGGACCAAACGCATTAAGCTGAATCCGTCAAACTGTCTGCATTGTAAAACATGTGAGATCAAGGATCCTTACAAGAATATAACCTGGACCTGCCCTGAGGGCGGCGGCGGACCGAAATACTCCATCGTTTAACCTGATTGAGCGCAGGCTCAATCAGGTTAGTTAATCCGCCTGCGGCGGATTGGTTATTAGTTATTGGAGATAACTAATTGACGCATCTGCAAAAATCGAAATATGAAAATTAAATCAACTCCGACGAACAGCCCCGCCAATTTGGCGGGGCTGATTGGTTTTAAGCATTAAAATTCGATTTTTAATTTTTCAATTAACCAACTAATAACTCCCAATTGGTTTAACCAATTGGGAAGGGGGATGATTTTGAGCAAGGACATTGTTGAAAAAACAAAGAAGACCGCCGGCCTTTATTTTAAGGGCGTCAAAGGCGAAAGACCTTTCGACCTCTGGCGGTCGTTTGATCCGGATCTGGCCAAAGACCTGTCATTATTTATAACCGGGCAAATGTATGCCCGTGAGAAAATCCCCCACACCACCCGGCAGCTCGTTACCGTCGCAGCCTTGACGGTTCTTTCCCGGCTGGATGAACTCCGACTGCATATTGAGGCCGCTTTAAATGTTGGCTGCACACCACAGGAAATTGCCGAAGTGATTTTTCAAACCGCCATTTACGGGGGAATCCCGGCGACCAATTCCGCCCTGAAGACGTTAAAATCGGTTCTGGAAGAAAAAGATCTCTGGCCACTGGGGTAACATGCCAGCTTTGACTCAGTGTTGTGTACCAGAGTTATGACAACCGGTATAACCGGTCAAAGGAGATCTCAAATGGCAACCGATTCCCTCCAGAAGGTTCTTCGCTATCGTTGGGTTATTTTCTGGATTCTGGCCTGGGGCTATGTCCTGGTTTACTTTCACCGGCTCTGTCCCGCTGTTGTGGCTGTGGATATGATGCGTGATCTGAAAACCGGTGGCGCGTTAACCGGTTTTCTGGGAGCCGCCTATTTCTACCCTTATGCCGTTATGCAGCTGCCGGCCGGCCTTCTTTCCGATTCGTGGGGACCAAGGAATACCATCACCCTTTTCTTTGCTGTCGCCTTTATTGGATCCGTTATATTGGGAGCGGCCTCTTCTGTTTTTTTTGCCATATTAGGCCGCACCCTGGTCGGATTGGGGGTGGCGATGCTCTTTGTGCCCACCATGAAGATTCTGGCCGAGTGGTTTCGCATGCGTGAATTTGCATTCATGACGGGGATGTTGATGGCGCTTGGTGGATTGGGCTCTTTGTTCGCCGCAACACCCCTGGCCCTGCTTAGCTCCTGGATCGGTTGGCGATATTCCTTTATATTGGTTGGCGTTTTAACCCTGGCGCTGGCAGTTTTGGTTTGGATATTCGTGAGGGATCGGCCCCATGATTTCGGATGGCCTCCACCGGAGGAACCCGTGCAATCCGCAACATTAGCCATAGGCTTGATGGAAAGCGTTCGCAGGGTTTTTACCTGCAAGGCTTTTTGGCCGATCGCCGTCTGGTTTTTTTTCGATTGTGGGATTTTTTTCTCCTTTGGCGGCCTCTGGGGTGGACCTTATCTGATTCAGGTATACGGGTTGAGCAAGGCCCAGGCAGCTCAGATCCTTTCCATGCTGGCCGTCGGCATGATTATCGGCAGCCCCTTATTGAGCTACCTTTCAACCAATATTTTCCGGGCCCGCAAACCGGTACTGGTGCTTTCCAGTATCATTCTCGTCGGGCTCACGACCCCTTTGGCTTTTTTTACGGCTACAATTCCCCTGGCGCTTCTATATGTCCTCTGCCTGGGGTTGGGAATTTTTTCAGCCGCCATTGTTGTGATCGGATTTACCACAAATAAAGAGCTGTTTCCTGTACAAATAGCCGGAACCGCCACCGGTATTGTGAATTTATTTCCTTTTGCCGGTGGTGCTGTGTTTCAGCCGTTGTTGGGATATTTTCTTGAACTAAATGGTACTGTTGCGGGCAGCTTTACACCGTCGGCATATCAGCAGACCTTTCTGATTCTGTTTATCGCAGCTGTCATTGCCTTTGTCGCTAGCCTGTTTTTAAAGGAAAGCATGGTCGCGAATCAGCTTTAATACTTGACACAACCTTTTAAATTCTCTTAGAGTTCTAAGCACCAATAAAAGATCACATTATTAAATCTTGATTAAGGCGGAGGATTCTATGAAATTAAAACAAATCGTGGTATCCATTGAGAACGCGCCGGGTAGGCTTTTTGAAGTGACCAATGCGCTGGGTAACGCCGGCATTAACCTGCGAGCCCTCAACCTGGTGGATACCGGCGCTTTTGGGCAGCTGCGTCTCCTGGTCTCCGATGTTTCTAAAGCCAGGCGGATTTTGATGGAAATGGAGATTCCAGCTTTTGTCAATGAAGTTGTGGCCGCCGAAATCGAAGATAAACCCGGCAGCCTGGCCAGGATTTTACAACCACTTGCCGACGCCAATGTCTATGTGGTGTTCATGTATGCCTTTATCGGATTTTCCCAGGGCCAAGCGGTGATGATTTTTCGCTTCAGCGACAATGCTAAGGCCATCAAAGTCATGCAGGCCAGCAATGTCAATCTGCTGGATGCCGAAACCTTCGGCATTCTTGAGACGCCTGGTCAGTGAAATACTTTTAAAAATGCTGAATTACTCCGTCCTTCAGCATTGAACTTTGTTGCGATAATGTTGTAGGCTGCAGGTTCCGGGTTGCGGGGTATAAAAAGGATGGTTTCTTTTTCTATAACGCCGTGCAACTCACAACCTGCAACGCGCAACCCGTAACACGCAACGCGCAACGCGAAAACATGCCCCCACGCAAACCCAAATATGGCACTGCCAAATCAGATGGATCGTCCAAGATTGCCTTAAAAAAAGGCGCCACCTTGGATACTGAAGAATACAAGATCCATGCTGATCGCTACCAGATGCTCATTGAAGCGGTGGCCGATGGTTTCTATGAGGTCGATTTGAACGGAAATTTCCGGTTTTTCAATGATGCCCTCTGCCGGATTTTTGGATATTCACGCAGCGAAATCCAGGGGCACAATTTCCGGGAATTTATGTATGAAGAAGATGCCCGTATTGCCCTGGATGCATTTAACAGGATTTACCGGACCGGTAGGGGTGATGTCTTTATCGAATGGGAGATTGCCCGCAAGGACGGTGAAAAACGCCATCTGGAAATATCGGCCAGTCTGATTGAGGGCGATGGTGGTGAACCCATCGGCTTCAGAGGCATTGCCCGGGATGTTACCGATAGAATTTTAGCCCAGCAGGCTTTAAAGGAGTCCGAAGCCTGCGCCCTCGAACTGTCTCAAACCAGCCAGCGGGCGGAACAACGCTACCGGGCGTTTCTGGAATTTTTACCGGATCCTGTTTTTGTTTTTAACATGGACAATACAGTTTCCTATTTGAATCCTGCGTTTGAGAAAGTTTTCGGATGGACCCTTAAAGAGTTGGAGGGCAAAATTATTCCTTTTGTTCCGGAAGAATCAAAAGAGAGTACTATCCGGGGTATCCGGCAGCTGCACGCAGAAAAAGCCATCCACGGATTTGAAACCAAACGATTGACGCGCGACGGTCGTGTGCTGGATATTATTGTCGATGGCGCCATTTTCTACGACGCCCAGAACAACCCGGCCGGACAGGTCATCACTCTCAGGGATGTCACCCTTGAAAAGCGCAGCGCACGCATTAACCAGGCGTTGTTCCGCATATCCCAGGCCCTGCACCAGTATCGTGGATTAGATGGACGGCTTAAATTTATCACCCGGGAAGTTCGGGACTTAATCGGCTTAGAAGGTGCGTCGGTAATTTTATTGGATGAAAAAAAGAAGGAGTTTTATTTCCGCGAATCCATTTATGACGACGGCAAAACCGGCCAGAAAATGAAAGAAATCCGCTTTCCGGTAGACAAGGGGGTGGCGGGTGAAGTCTATCGCACCGGCAAGCCTTTAATCGTAGATGACACTACCGGTGATCCTCATTTTTTTAGCCTGGTGGATGAAAAATCTGACTATCAAACCCGTAATATGCTGGATGTACCGATTCAGATCCAGGGTCGCCTGATCGGCGTGCTGTGCGCCGTCAACAAAAAGGAAGGAAACTTTGACCAACCGGACGTTGATTTGTTGACCGCCATCGCCAATTATGTTGCCCTACCGATTGAAAATGCCGGTATCCATGAAGAGCTCGAACGCTCCTATCAGGAAGTCCAGAGCCTGAACCGGGCCAAGGACCGGGTGATTCATCATCTTTCCCATGAGTTGAAAACCCCCGTGTCTATTTTAACCGCTTCGCTGGGGTTGCTCAGAAAGAGGCTTGTTGATCTCGAAGACCGCAACTGGGTTTCCATCCTGGACCGTGCACAAAGAAATCTCGATCGACTGCTTGACATGCAGTATGAGATTGAAGACATTTTAAGAGAAAAAGACTATAAAACCTATTATCTGCTTTCTTCCCTGCTGGACGCCTGTGCCGATGAGCTGGAGTTGCTGGTTACCGAACAACTGGAAGAAAAAGATATCATTTTGCGTTTACGTCAACGGATTGAGGAGCTTTTCGGCCCCCATGAAGCCGTGCCGGAAGAGATCAGACTGGATCAATTCATTAAGGAAAAAGTCCAAGCGTTGCGGCCGCGCTTCGCCCATCGCAAATGCAGCGTGAAGACTCACATATCTGGCGAACATCTTATCTGGATTCCCCCGGATGTTCTCGGAAAAATAGTGGAAGGCCTGGTTCGCAATTCCGTCGAGAACACACCGGATGGGGGGCAGATTCTGGTGTCGGTTAAAAAAGGGAAAAATGGACCTGAATTGGAGGTCAAGGATACCGGCATCGGGATTAGCGAGGAAAATCAGCGGCTGATATTCGAAAATTACTTCACGGCTTATGAAACCATGCAATATTCGTCCCGCAATCCGTATGATTTTGGTGCCGGGGGCAAGGGGTTTGACTTGCTGCGGATGAGGATATTTTCTGAACGCTATGATTTCAAACTGAAAATGAAATCCCAACGCTGTCGGTTTTTGCCGGATGACAGCGAAGCGTGTGCCGGTTATATCGAAAACTGCGTTCACAGTGGAAAACCGGAAGACTGCCTGGACTCAGGCGGTACGACGGTAACGGTGCAGTTTCACCCTGCGGATCGGTTTGCAGATGACAGATGACAGAGGACAGGGGACAGACGATATATGATATCGGATTTGTCTGGTTCTCACCGCGTAACCTGTAACACGCAACGCGCAACCCGGAAGTGACCAGAAGCCAGTAGCAAGTATACTTGAACCTTGAACCCCGAGGAATGAGAAACATGACCCAACCGCATCAACAAAACCAGGAAGAGCAGAAAACCGCTGAACGCCCGGATCAATTTTTCCGGGAAATTGAGATTCAGTTTTTGATTCATGAACTCAAAGATCCGATTGCGATTGTCGAGACGGGCTTGCGTACCCTGTTGGAGAAAAAAGAAAAATTTGGTCCCCTGGCCCCCAAACAGGAAAATACCCTAAAGCGCACCCTGAGAAACACCCAAAAAGCACGGGAGATGCTCAATAACTTGCTGGAAATCGGACGCTCCGAGTCCGGCTGTTTCATCTGCTCTCATTTTCAGCCGGCAAAATCCGTCTACCAGGCCATGAAGGACTCGCTGGAGATTATGACCGGACCTCTGTCCGATGAAATCGGCAAGTATCAGTCGGAAAAAGATGCCCTTGAATTGCTATCCCGCAATGGAATTCACCTGGATATTTCTTCCCGCATATCAAATACCGAAATTTTCCAGGATGAGGTTAAGTTTCGTCAGATTGTCGGTAACCTGTTAAAAAACGCTCTTCATCACCGACGAGAAAAACTCGAGATAAAAATGGACCTCGAAGATGATATCGTGTCACTCACCGTTTCAGATGATGGACCAGGGGTTGAGCCGGATCACCACGAGATGATCTTCAAGCGGTATGCCCAGGTAAAAGAATGCTCCATTGTTCCGCGAAAAGGCCATGGACTCGGACTGGCCGGCGCCCTGATCCTGGCTCGGTGCCTTGGGGGTGATATCAAAATCGTCAGCGGAAAAGGGCAGGGTGCTGCATTTTGTCTGACGATGCCGGTGAATATGGAAAACGGTCAGTGATAATTCCAGGAATTATTTGCGGGAACTTCCACGTGACTGCCGGTACACTTTGGATGGCATATCCTTATAGATCATTCCCACGATTTTTCATGAACATCCACCGCTGGTATTCTGGATCCAGTCAATTTTTTTTAACTGTTCGGTGAAGGGCCATATGGTGAGAACTTTTATGGATGAACTGATGCTTTTCGCGGATGGAAGTGTGAATACTCAGTCAGATATTGGATATGGGGCTTACCTGGCTGTGTCTGAACGTGGAATTTCGTTGGATTCGTTGAGGACGCGCGTCAAAGTGAGGCGATTTGAGCACACGTCTTCAACAAAACTGGAATTACAGACATTATTATGGGCGCTAAACGATATTCAAGTATTGGAGAGAAAGGTGATTGTGTATACGGACTCTCAAAATATTATGGGGTTACAGGGCAGACGTGATCAGTTTGAGCAAAATAATTATCGTTCAAAGAAAAACAAGCGCCTCAATAATTATGAGCTGTATCAGGAGTTTTATAGAATAATCGATCAGTTGGATTGTGAATTGGTTAAAGTGCGTGGACATCAGGTATCGAATCAAAAAGATGAAATCGATATGCTTTTTACGCTTGTGGATAGAGCTTCACGGAATGCACTGAGAGGAGATAATCGGTGACCTTTCGTTTTCAACATGCCGATGGACATAACCGCCGCTGATTTGAAGCGTCAGGCGATGTGAAAATTTATAATTTATTACAAAAGGAGATTAAAATGAAGATCTATGTAGGAAATTTATCGTACGAGGTCACCGAAGACGACTTACGGCTGGCTTTAGAACCATTCGGGCAGATTGAATCCGTCGCCATTATAAAAGACAAGCAAAGTGGTCGATCAAAAGGCTTTGGATTCGTGGAGATGGCCTCTAAAGCTGAAGGGCAGTCTGCAATTGAAGGATTAAATGGCAAAGAGCTAAAAGGAAGAGCGCTTAACGTGAATGAGGCTCGCCCTCGCGCCGAAAGTCGCGGCGGCCGAGGTGGACAAGGTGGCGGCCGAGGCGGACAAGGTGGTGGTCGAGGAGGATACGGCGGCGGCCGAGGCGGACAAGGTGGCGGCCGGGGCGGACAAGGTGGTGGCGGAGGCGGATACGGCGGTGGCGGAGGCGGATACGGCGGTGGCAGAGGTGGACAAGGTGGCGGCCGTGGCGGACAAGGGCGTGGCAGATGACGATCAAAGGGGCCGCAGCTTCTCAACTCAGTTAACGGTCATGACTTCTCATTGCTGTGACCCTGCTGTTATACCAGCAGGCTACCGGGACTTTCTGGAATTGAAATCTTAACTTAATCGGATTTAAAGAAACGGTATCGGTTTGCCGGTGTCAAATGCCAGGGCTTGGCACAGGGCAATCAGGTCGCCATTTTCATCGGTGACCTTGATGTCGTAGCTGGCGGTTTTTTTGGTCTGGCTTACCCGGCGGGCTTCGGCCCGCAGTTGCAGCCCGGGTTTGGGGCTGGACACATAGGTGACATTGACATTCAAGGCCACGGCCACGGTGCCGTCGGTCTGACCGGCGGTTTCAAATGCCTCGTCAATCAATGCATATAGAGCCCCGCCGTGAGCACGGTCATAGATATTATTCATCTTCTCCGGTTCATAGGTCATGTGCACCACTGAATGTCCCTTTTCCAAATCCACCAGCTCCATATTTAACGCCAGGGCAAACGGCTCAATTTTTACCGCGCGTACAATCGCCTCTTTGACCTTTTGATCCATTGTCTTTCTCCATCGTTGGAAATAGATACAAACTAGAGCGTTTGTCAGGATAACGTTCCGATAGCGGTAGTTTGTTGGTTTCTCTCCGGATTGTCGATAGCATCCAATATGGGCTGATCCAAACGCTCTAATAATTTCAGCCTGTTAAATGTTATATTGCCTCCTGTTAGAAAATCTGGCAAACCCAACATATTCATTAGAAACATTAATCAGCCTGTATCTCGTTCATGTTAGAACCGTAGATATGACATAATAAGCCTCTTTATCTATTAGGAACGTTTCTAAT
>JBATKU010000412.1:0-5535 GCA_049669725.1 Desulfobacterales bacterium | reverse complement strand
CCGCCGGCGCCACCACCGATGACACCGATATCGAAATCATAATCCGCCATGCGCACCTCCATACTTAACCATGCAAACTAATTTCCGTTCAGCGACCAGTCACACGCCAGAGTGGTTTCCCTGATTTTATCCGGTTTGGTTTCCAGCCCTTTTTAGTCGTGTGGTTTTTATAGAACTTACACAAACAATTTAGCCATTTCTTCGGCCTTGGCAATAGTGCTGCGGGTTTTTCTTCAGGATCCAATACCGGCCGGGATTTTGCTTTACTGCCTTTTGTCCGGGCGCGCTGGTGCGGTGCGGCCGGTGTGAATAAGGTTGTCACCCTCTCCGATCACCGGGATACGGCCATTGGAGAAGCCTATGGAGTTTTGATTCAGACGGTTGATTGCTGTCCCGGTCGGTCGGCTTTATTCCTTGACAAAATCTTCCAAAAAGCGCTAAAATACCTGAAATACTAAATTTTTCGCAATGAACAACCCCGCCGCAAGCAACGGGGTATCAAACGGAAAATTTTAAACACCCCAAGGGGCGAGGAATTAAACCCTCGTCCGCCGCAGGCGGATTAACTTTTTTGCATGTAGGATGTATGGCTGAGAAAAAAAAACCGAGTGATACCGGAATCGAGACTTCAGATACAGATAATTCATCAGATCGTGGCGGCCGCCGTCGTCTGGCGGATCGCCGCCAATTTTCCTCGTCAGACCATTTCCCGGAGAGAAGAAATCTGCGGTATCGTCGCAGCGGCAGCGATCGCAGGCGGCTGCAAAGTCAAAAGGTCAGAAAAAAGCTCGAACGCCGCCAAATATTCAAAGAAAAATATTCAGACTGCTGATTCAATTTGCAGTCCGGACCCACTGCATCGGCAGTGGAGCGGTGTTCTCCCCTCGGAACTATCGGATTATTATTGATTTCGAAGAAAATTTAGCCATATCGCCATTGCCGCCGATAATTTTGCGGATTTCCGAGGTGATTTTTGTTCGTTCGATGATTTTTTCAAGGGAGGCAGCGCTTTTTTGAAGGCGTTTATAGGTTGAGGTCATTTCCAGAAACCGTTGTTTTTCTTCTTTGCTGAATCCTTCACATCCTGCGATCACAAACGATAAAGACTTGGCGTCCAGCGTTTCAGTAAATCCGAACCCGTCCTGAATTTCAGCAATCGTGGTAAATTGCTTCAAAAGCGCCATCCCGCTGCGGCCCAATTTTTGGCAGGCCTCCGTGTTCTCTTCCGGTTCATCATCGAAAAAAGTTACCCGGCCTTCAAGATACGGTTTGCGGTCGTACATGTCTTTGATTACAAAACGGTCTTCCCCATGGGTCAGGATATCTAACCGGCCGTCATGATAGCGTTTGAGAACCTTCAAAATACTGGCTGTGCAGCCGATTGTCTGAATATCGCTTCCATTAAAAAAAACAATGCCGAAGACCGTATGATTTTCAAGACACTCACCGATCATCAATTTATAACGTTCCTCAAAGATATGCAACGGCAGCGGCATTTGCGGAAGCAAAACCAAACCCAGAGGAAACAGCGGTATGATGGTTTCTGAAAGCATAATTCAATTATTCGCTAAATGTTATTAGTTATTAGGTAAAGAGAAAAAGCCCCGATTTTTATTTGACCACTCTCAACTTATGCGTCTGCTGCAGCTTTTCCCAAAGGGCGTCTATAATGATGCCAACAGCATCTTCATCATGTTGTAGAATAGTTTTGGCCTTCGTCTGGCAGGAGATCATCAATTCTCTATTTCCCGACAAAAGTCCGAAATTATTAAGAATATACCCGCCCAGGGTTAAATGGAGATTGGGCAACTCATCATGGGACATATTGGCGACGGTAATTTTATCCTTTAACGGCATATTTGACAATAAACGATCAACGGCCTCATCGATGGTTCGCGGTGCTGGTGGCGGCTGCTCGGCCGGGGACTGCAGCAGATCCTTTAAGTCTCCTGCTCCGGACATGCCGGTCTCGGCCAGGCCAAGATAGTAGGCACTTTCTAAAATATTTAATGCCTCTTTATATACGGTCGGGTCTTTGCTGGCCCGCGGACCGGCAACATTTAAAATTTCGATTTCATTTTGCAAAATCCATTGGTTGATAGCGACAGCCGCCTGGAAAGCAGCCATCCGGCTGAGATCGATGTGAAGCCAGGGGCGGGCATGCTTGATAGCCATCTCACGGGTGTATTCGGAACCGCCGGTCAGCAGGCCGCGAGAGATAATCAGTGTCCCGTCGCCATCCTGCACGTTTTTTTCAGTGCGGTCGGCATAGCTGGAACTCCGGGTTTCCTTCAAATTATATTTGGCCGGCAGCGGACCGCTTTCAGTGATCCTTCCCTGCGGGATCCAGCCTCCATGGTCAACAGCCAGTTTAATAGCCACATCCAGGGCTGCCTGATCAACGCCTGTTTGTCCGCCTGAAATAATTTTTTTAATCATATCAATGCACGAATAAATTCGCCTATTCGCTCAGCGCCATTGGCACCCTTGCGATGCACACGGGGAAGCGCCAGCAGTTCCCTTATCTTAGAGATCCAGTCGCCGTCATGAAATTCCGATTCTTCCACCGCTATGCCGGACATCTGCTGTTTGATAAAATTCACCATCGGTCCGGATTCATTGTAGTTCGAGCGGGCAACATAGCCGAAGGGAACCCCGGCATGGTAAACTTCGGCCAGGGTACTGTATCCCACTTTGCCGACAACGGCATCGCAGGCGTTGGCCAGGTCCGGATGATAAAAATCAGATTGATGGGGCAAAATGATCAGATTATCGCGGATTTTTAGTTCCGGGCCGGCACCCGGCATCACAAACTTGATCTCCCCCAGTTCATTCAGCTTCTGGAGAAAATCGTAACTTTGGGGTATGCCGCCCGTGGTAATTAATACCACATTTCGGTCTGTGAGCAAACCCAATCGTTGACGGATTTGATTCCTGGACGTTTTCGGCTTTCGGCTGACAGGTGCAGTTACCAGATCCGGCGATTGGCGGCTGCATATCGGTTCGGTTTGAATATGATAGTCAGCCGATTTAAAAATAGGATTTAAGTAATCGATATATTTATTGATATTTTTATCAGCCTCTGCATACTGCTGATAGATCCAATCCCAGGTGAAGTTTTCCACCAGGACGGAGGGTATTCCGACGTCTTTGGCGACCAACAGGCCCATTGGAGCGATATCACAGATGATGATCCTGCATTCAAGCCGTCGGATCGTTTTCGATATATCAGCCAGGCGCTTTGGGGCAATCGGGTAGAACTTGTTTAAACTACGCAGTGTATCGCCGAGGTCTGATTGAAAAGGCGTTTTTTGTGCCAGACCGAAATCGGTTAACAGGAGATGATAGTTGAAAGGTGTGGACAATGAATTCTGAAAAAACCAGGAAGGCGTGGCAGTGAAGATCTCAAATTGTACTGAAGGATCATATTCCGCAATGGCCTGCATCACTGCCGCTGCCCGGGCGGCGTGACCAAAACCGTGAGATGAAATGAAATAAGCAATGGATTTTAAGGGCATGTAGCAATATAGGTTCAGGGTTCAAAGGTTCATAGGTTCAAAGCTTTACCTGCTTCTGGTGTGGCTTGCCCGACTTCGGTGGGTTCTTGAATTTTGCCGAACAAACCGGGTGTTTTCTACAAGATGGCAGTTAACTTAGCGGTCAGGGATTAAGGATGTATTCAAAGCCCTAACCTTTGAACCCTGAACGGTTGTCACATCTACTCTTCAATCACAAAGTGTGCGCGTCTGTTTCGGGCCCAGGATTCTTCGGTTTGGCCTCTGTCAATGGGACGTTCCTCGCCATAGCTGATGGTATTCAGCCGTGACTCTTTAACGCCCAGATCCATCAGAAAAGCGCGGGCACTCTGGGCGCGGCCTTCTCCCAGCGCGAGGTTATATTCGTTGGTTCCCCGGTCATCACAATGGCCTTCTATGGTCACCCTGGCTCCGAGATTTTTACGCAGCCAGGCTGCTTTCTGGGATAACACTTCCTGAGCTTCGGGAGTTAGGCGGATACTGTCAAATTCAAAATAGATATCATCGTTTTCAAACATGGATTTTTCAGATTCCATCCGCTCTTGGGCCTGCTGTTCGCTCAGGCCCTCCTCCCTGAGGTTTTCTTCCCTGAGGGCTTTTTGCCTGGCTTCTTCTTCAGCCCTTTTGCGTGCCTCCTCTTCAGCGCTCGTCGTCGTGGAGGGTTGGGAACTTATTTTTGACTTGGTACAGGCCGCGAAGGAAAAGATGGCCAGTACTATAAGGGCCAGGGCTAAGATTGTCCAATGTTTTTGCATTGTAAGGTTCTCCTTTTAAAAAGTGAGAATGACCATTTTGTATAAAATGATTTATATATCATGGAAGGCCAATTGTCAAAAAAAAGGGGGCCCAGGAATCGTAAACTAATTACAGATATTCGTATGGAGGGTGAACTATCTAACGAGAATTGCAGTCTAAAGCTCATAGCATCGAGCTCATAGCTCATAGCAAATGGATTTCAATCCTTTCGACTACCATCCATGAGCTATGAGCTACCAGCTAATATGTACGTGAGCATTTCAATTTGCGGGACAGCGCAGCCATTGAGCGTAAGATGCATTTTTGAGACAGCTTTTAGACGCGTTCCTTGAACTCCTTGCCCAGCAGCCCCTCCGGGCGAACCAGCAATACCAGGATGATAATCAGAAAGGCCAGGGTGTTTTTAAAAGCCACGGAAATATATCCCCCCGCCAGGCTCTCGGATACACCGATAATGACACCGCCGACGATGGCACCGGGCAGGCTGTTCAGCCCCCCTAAAATAGCGGCCGCAAACCCCTTCAGGAAGGGTTCCAGCATAAAAAAGGGGTCCAGCAAAAATGTAGGCGCCAGGAATATGCCGGCCAGAACGCCCAGCATTGCGGCCAGGCCCCAGCTCAAGGCCAGGATCTGCCGGGTGGGAATTCCCAGGGTTTGGGCGGCCGGAAGATTTTCAGAAGTTCCCCGCATGGCCAGCCCGAGGCGTGTTTTTTGCACCAGCAGATACAGCAATACGCACACCAGCAGACCGACACCGATGGTGCCAAGACTCAACTGGCTGATGATCACGGTGCCGAAGGTGTAGGTTTTTATATCCGACAACGGAAAGGGAAAAGATTGGGGTTCGGTCCCGCCGAAATAGGCGACCAACCCTTGAATGATCAGGCCGAGTCCCAGGGTCAGAATGATCTGGCTCAGCTGGTTGGATTCGCGGCGCTGGGCCGGGATCAGCACGCAGAAATAGAACGCCATCGCCAGGCCGGCCCCGAACAGAAGGGCCAGCACAGAGGTGACGATGAAGGGAAGCTCAAATCCGATCAGCATGAACGCAAAAAAAGTGCCCGCCGTGGAAATATCGCCGTGGGCAAAGTTCAAAATTCGGGTCGAACGATATATCAGCGCAAGCCCCAGGGCCACCAGCGCATAGATACTGCCGGTTGAAAGTCCTGATACCAGGTATTGCATGAAATTTGACATTTAAACTTCCTTTTCAGTCATTTTCTGCTTTAGGAGAAGTTTAGCA
>JBATKU010000411.1:0-1716 GCA_049669725.1 Desulfobacterales bacterium | reverse complement strand
GCTGCTAATGATGCGCCTTCTTTTCGAAGCAAATTCCGGCAAACCCCAAATGGCAATACTCATGCATATCATTGAAAAAAAACTAAAAGGTAGAAAGTACAGAAATTTCCTGGATGTTGCCAACGGGAACTCCAGAATCTTAAAACTTCCCCCAAGAAACAGTATTGGGAGATAAATCAAAAATTCAAGACCACCCATGTTTTTATAAAAGACATATAACCGGTTCATTATTGCCTGGGCGGCGAGAAGCAGCTTAGTCTTTTTTATATTCATATTTTTATTGTGCAAATGAAAAACAATGGAACCTCTTATTGCACCAGTTTTTTGACCTAGATTGTGTATTCTAAGGGAAAGATCGGTATCTTCGGCATACATCCAAAGCCGATCATCAAAAAGATATCCTAATTTTGAAACCGTTTCCCGCCGAATAATAAATGCACAACCTGAAAGGAGTTTCGTATAATAAATTGCTTTTTGACTTATTATACGGTTTTGCCCATATCCGAAAGGCGACAGATCACATAAAAACAAATACTTCTGATACTTGTTTTTGTTAAAATCGCTCAATTCTTTTTGATCGGGGGTTATTATATTCGGGTTGCAGGCAGCGAGTGTTTTGTCTGCCAACATTACATTTACCAAAGATTCCAAAAAATCAGGATGGCATACGGTATCTTGATTAAGAAAAACAAGAAGATTATGGCTTGCATGCAAAAGGCCCTGATTATTGCCGGCCGCATATCCTATATTTTTTTCAAGGGCAATAACTTTTACAGTCGAGAAGTTTTTGCGGGTGATGCTGAGGGTTTCATCGGTAGAGGCATTGTCCACGACCAGTATTTCCGTGCACTCCTGCGGGTAGGATTGATTTAACAAAGAATCTAAAAGAGGTTCGATATATTCACTTCCGTTGTAGGTCAGAATGATGACGCTGACGTCCGGGTACTCCGGGAGTTGGTTTGAGTTCAAAGTCATTTAGAATCAATAATTTTATTGGTTTCAGGTGTCCCCCTACGCCTCTCAGGCTACGGAGGGCAGGCAGGATAAAGGGTTCAAAGGTTTACCCGCCTTTGGCGGCGCCGGAGGCGACCAGGGTTCAGGGATTAAGGCTCAAGGCAACAACTATGATGATGCCTCTGTCACGCTTCTTCTGCCCTCTGTTTTCTGTCCTCTGCCTGCCCGGCGAAGCCTTTAGGGCGAAGCAGGGTCATCTGACATCTGAACAGACTATCGCCACCAGGCCTTGACAATTGTTTTGGCAAAATAGAAACCGTATTTCAGGTTTTCCCCTTTTTTGCTCTTGCCGTATTTTCTTTTCAAAATAGTTATCGGGACTTCTTTTACCCGCAGCCCTTTTTTAACCGCCTCAATGATCAGTTCACTGGTGTGGTATTGATCTTCACGCAATTCGATGTTCTTTAATGGTTCCATTCTAAACGCTCGGAAACCACTGGACGGATCTGATATCCGCTTTCCCAGCAGCGAACTGATTATTACGCCAAAAATGTGTACTCCTGCAGCTCTGACGGTACTGTCCTTTTCTCTGGTTCCCAGCACACGCGAGCCGATTACGACATCGTACTCATCACTGATTATGGGGGAGACCAGCTTTTCAATTTCCTCGGGCCGGTGCTGCCCGTCGGCGTCCATGGTAATACATATATTAGCACCGGAGCTTCTCAATATGTCGTATCCAAGTCGCAGGGCGGCGCCCCC
>JBATKU010000410.1:0-6382 GCA_049669725.1 Desulfobacterales bacterium | reverse complement strand
CCGTATACCCATTCATCTTCTCAACCTCCATAGCTTTACATATAGAGAATTAATGCGACGGGGACATCGCAAGCTTTCGGCTTGCGTTAACGCTTAGCCTATCGGATATCCCAGTCTCCGCCAATTTGTACCCCTTAAATTGACCTTATATCCCTCATCCCCTTCCTGCACAGGGATCTTTGTTGTAAACTTTATTGCATCAACGGGGCATACTTCCACGCAGGCCTGCTTTCCACCCGGTCCGCCACCAGCATCGTCCCAATGATATGGAGTATCAGCACACAGATCACACTTCTGGACTTTTTGATCATCATTAAATTTCTCATCCGAAACTGCCACGGGTCTGCTTGGCGTATAGGGGCAGGCTTCAATACAATCTCCACAGCCAATGCATTTGGTTCTATCTATCATCCTTACGTTTCCATATCCGGCATTAGCCCTAAGCGCTTTTGTAGGACAAACGCTCACACAGGCAGGATCAACGCACTGCCGGCATTGCTCAATCGTCACGTCATCAGGAAAAGATTCAAAAGGGTTCTGAATTATCTGTATTCTTGACAATGAGGGATTCTCCACTCCTTCGTGTACCAGTGTGCAAGCGAGCATACAGCTAGTACAACCCTGACACTTTCTGATATCAACAAGGATATATCCTTGGGAAGGTGGGATCACACCTCGATTTTCATCTCGGTTGATCACCTTGCTGTAGCCTTTCTTGGCCGGAACATAACAGCCGGCCCCCACAACAAAGATGATTGTTCCTGTGCACTTCAAGAAATTCCTGCGAGAAATCTTCTCATCACCATTCGTATTTTTACGATCTTTTTGAAAATTCACAGATCTAAGTCTCCTTTCTTTGGAGAAAAAATAAAAACATGAGATAAAATATTGTAAATAGCAAGATATGTAAATTCACTGCAGGACTTGACTCGATTCCGCTTGAAAAAGCAGATTCGGCCAGCTATCGGAGGAAGATCAGATCAATTAGTTCATATGTTCAATATTTCTACAATGCGATCACAATATTCCTGACTTTGCTCATCTGCCGGTACCACCTCTATTTCTGACGGAGAGGCTGCCCCCAGACCCAACTCGACGGCCCGGGCGATCTGTTCCTGATCGAAGATCTTCGTGTTCATGATCTGATCGTTGCTTCCCAATGATTTTAAAACCGCCACCCCGACGGCGTCAATGGCCACCCGATCGGTGGAGGCCAGAAAAACATTGCCTCTGGCACGCTCGCCGGTGGCCGGCCCGCCGTCCACAAAGGCGTCGATGCCGTCCAACACCACAAGCGCCGGGGTAAAAGGTGCATTTATTTCGGCAATCAATTTGCGCTGGTGGGGAGATGAATGCAGCTCGGTCATATAGTTGTAGCCGTGGCGAGATGTGGGCACCACCCCCACGGAATTTTTAAGCGACATGGTAATAACCCCGCCATACTGGTGGGTTTTGAGGCAGCAGGTGCAGATCAGACATTCGCTTTCCAGAATGGGCCGCGCGATCCGGAATCCATCCTGCCAGTGGGAGCTTTCTGCATCAACCTTGACCCAGTCGGTTTCAACCAGTTCATCAAAATCGATGATCCTGACATCCAGCTTCTCCAACAGGGGGATGATTCCCTTTTGCTCCATGACGGAACGATTTTCCGAGTAGCTGCGCTCACCCAGGCTCACCGACCGGGCCCCCATTTTCCAGACCTCCTCCACCAGGGCCACCAGAGTATCGTTGTGGGTAGAGCCCGGACAGAGATCGGCGGTGTTGAAGTTGGGTTTGATCAGAACATCTTTATTTTTGGCGGGGTTGAATTCGAGCGCCCTGATGGACGATTCAACACCGGATTTACGGTTCTCGGTACATACAAGAGCAACACGACTGATATTTGAATCTGACATGGCTTAACCTCCATTGACAGAATAGTTAGAAAATTTATAAATCTTAAAGAAAACTCAGTAACGCTTATTAAACCCAATCTTTGGTGTCTTCTATGGAATAATGGAAAGCTGGAATATTGGTCCGCCGCAGGCGGATAAAAGGATGAGATCTAAATTCTATTTTTTAAACGGACCAGTCTGAAGCCGACAGATAAACCTTAGACCCATTCTTCCATCATTCCAATGTTCCAACACTCCAAGTGGTGATAACCTCCTAACAGCCGACTAAACCGCAATACCTGGAAAATCCTCGCTCGATGCGCTTTACTTGGGCGCAACCATAGGTGCATATACACTGTGTTTAGTTGGCTCTCCGATCTCAGCCTCTATTTTAGTCTGAATGGCATCCCTTTCTTTACTTTTCATCCATTTGTACCAGTCTTCCAGGGTCTGCCATTCGCTGATGACCAGGCAATCTTCGGGATTTTCTACATTATACAGGGTGCGGCCGGATATGTAACCGGGCTGATAAGTGGCCAGGGTGCGCAATTGCAAAACTAGGGGAACCACTGTCCGGGCCTGGGGACCCTGTTTTATTTTTCTTTTTATCATCACTTCGATGGACATGCTTCTACCCCTTTTTTATATCTTTTTTCCCAATATCTGACCTTTGCGTCTTGACCCCTGACACCCGAAACCTGACACCTTGAAATTGGTATGTCGTAGGCCCGCCTGACTCGGGAGGAATTAAGTACGCACCAACCCCCTATATATCTCCTGCACTGGGAATTCGAGATTCACAGGGCACCCCCACCTGGCACAACCCGCACCCGTAACCATCAAAATGATAATTTGCGTTTACATATTCCGCGGTGGCCGGTTTCAGGTGCTGAAGGCATTTTAGCTTATCATGACCGTTTTCCGAAAGCGCCCCCACCGGACAGCGCTGGATACACTTGCCGCAAATACCCTGTGAAAAAAAGAGACAATAGGCCCGATGATCGGTGTAAGGTCTTGGTGTCGGCGGAATTTTTATCCGGGCCACCACGGATCCCGTCCGCATGGCCTTGCCCCGGGGGGTGATCAGCCCGTCACATAACCCAAAAGTCCCCAGGCCGGCAGCATAGGCAGCATGCCGCTCTGACCAGGTGGACGCAAATACATATTGATCGGATTTTTTTCTCTCCCAGGTGGGAGCAAGCATTGGCGCAACGGCCGCATAACCCGCTTTTTGCAGAACATCGACAACCCGATTTCGCAGCTTGACATTGACCTCTTCGCCGAAAATACGTGCCCGAGCCCAGCGCTCCGCCGGAAAGGTGGACTGCCGGCGGTTGTCGCCTCTGGTGGCCCGGGTCTGGGGCAGAATCCAGCTGATGACCGCAAGCTCTCCGGCACTGACACTGATCCCGGGAAAGGTCAGGGTAAATATCTCCAGCGGTGTCCAATGAAAGGGACCGACATATTCCTTGAAAGATTCGTAGATGGGATCATCGCCCCTTGAAAAACCCACCAGAGGATTTTCAAAAGCCTTTTCCTGAAACGGGCCCTGGAGGTTGTTTTCCGGAGATTGGTCAATAAAATCCATGATAGTATTTTCAATCCAGGCGGCCGGATCTGTTTGCAGTGCAGTGGTCATTTTTTATCCCTGTTAAGCTAAAATATAATTCGTTGTGTTATTGTCAAACCGGGTATGGTATATCTTTAACTGTAGACCCATACCACAAAAGGAGACAATATGGAAATCACCTGGTGGGGGACAGCGGGCTTTCAAGTTAAAACGGACGAGCACGTGTTTCTGATTGATCCATACCTGTCGCGCAACAACACCGCTCGACCCAAACAGCCCTTAGTGCCGTCAGACATATCCGGGGCTGACCAAATATTTGTTTCCCACGGCCACTTTGACCATATATTTGATATTCCGGCCATTGCCTCTCACACAAAATGCGAGGTTTACTGCTGCCCGATTGCCGCAAATACTTTAAAGCAAAAGGGATTAAATGGCGATCAGATCCAGGAGGTGCAGGAGAATGTCACCTCGGTGGCTTTTGAGGGTTACCGGGCCAGGGCTTCTTTCAGTCAACATGTTAAATTCGACCGTTGGCTGCTGGTAAAATCCCTGGCTCGCATCAACCTTCGTATCCCCCGCTATTTACCACTGATGAAGGAGTATCCGGTCGGCCAGGTTTTGAGCTGGCAATTTGAAATCGACGGTCAGATCCTGCAGCATTTCGGCAGTGCGGGTTCATCGCCGAATGAGCTAAAACGCCTCAGCCGGCAAAAAATTGATATCCTGTTTGTACCTTTGCAGGGTCACACCCGCATTTGCGATATTGCTTTGAGGTATGTTCAGGCTTTAAAACCCCGCATGGTCATCCCCCACCATCAGGATGACTTCTTTCCTCCGATTTCCACCTATGTGGATATCCGCCCGTTTATCAAAGCCGTCAAGCACACATGTCCGAATACCGAAATTCGTATCATGCAGATCAATGAAACCATAACCATTTGAATACCTGTTGCTTTTTTAGATGAAATGAGGTTTATAAATCAGGTTTGTCCTTGATCACCTTACCGGATTTAAACGGGGCTGATGGATACTTGAATACTAAGATATTTCGCACTATTTTATACCGATGAACAGCCAAAACCTTAAAAGCCACCAAACGCAATTTACCGTTCCTTTTTATGATCTGGATCCCATGCGGATGGTGTGGCATGGAAATTATTTGAAATACTTCGATACGACCCGGGCCGAACTCTTTTATGCCGCGGGATTCGATCCCCTGGAATATTATAAAAAAACCAATTACCTCTTTCCCATTACCAAGACATCGACCAAACATATTGTCTCTTTGCGATACCGTGATAAGTTTACATGCAAGGCAACAGTGACGGAGGCGGAATATAAAATCGTTGTCGATTTTGAAATTCGTTTGATTGGAGACCGTCAGCTGTGCGCCAGGGGGAAAAGCGAGCAGGTCGCCGTAAAATATCCAGAAATGGAAATACTGTTCGAAATACCGGATGATATCCGCAAAGTACTGGGGTTTTAGCAATGATGCCGGATTTTCAAAAAGCACATATAGCAGGCGTCGAGAGAATCGCAGCCTGGTCTGATGTCCTGGACGACATAAACGTATTTCCGGTTGCCGATGGAGATACAGGACGCAATTTGATTACCAGCCTCACGCCATTGCGCTACCTGGAAGAAGATCTGGAAGATACGATTCATAAACTGCTGCTGTCCGCCCGGGGAAATTCAGGCAATATCGCAGTCCAATTTTTTTCCGCATTTCTGACTGCCGATTCCTATGCCAACCTTGCCCAGGCTGCAAAATCGGGCAGAGACCAGGCCTGGCAGGCTGTCAGCAAGCCGATGCCCGGAACGATGCTGACCGTTTTGGATACACTGGTCGATTATTTGGAAAAAAGTGAATTTGAAAACAGGACTGAATGCGTTGACAAAATCATCGAGCTGTTGGAAGAATCCGTCAAATCGACTCCTGAGCTTCTGCCAAAGTTGAAGCAGGCCGGCGTTGTGGATTCCGGTGCACTGGGGATGTACATTTTCCTGGAGGGTTTTTTCAAGAGCCTCATCGGCCAGCACAATGAGTTTCGACCGATTTCTGCCATATTTCAAGGATTGCTCAAAATCTCACCATCCTATCAGGTACAGATGGAAGAAGGTTATTGTGTGGACACGATCATCCGTTTTGATAATAACGCAGAAGAAAATGTCAGCCGGCTCAGCCAGTATGGTGAAAGCGTGGTGGTCATCCCCCATATGGACTATTTGAAGGTTCATTTACATACCAGCAATTCCCGCGAAGCCAAAGCCCAAATCGAATCTCTCGGAGATGTCGTCCAATGGAACGACGACAATATAGGGTCGCAGATAAAAGACTTCACCCGCTTGCACCGCCAGGGTGCCGTCCATATCATGACGGATGCGGCCGGCTCCGTGACCCGGGAGGATTCCCGTGAGTTGGGCCTCACCCTTTTGGACAGCTATATAATTGCCGGGGAAAAATCATTGCCGGAAACCCTTTTTTCTCCCGAGGAGCTATACCAAACCATGCGACAGGGCGTCCGGGTTTCAACCTCCCAGGCTTCTGTTTTTGAACGTCACCAGTACTATCAGCGCCTTTTAACCCAGTACCCTAAAGTGCTGTATCTTTGTGTGGGATCTGTCTATACCGGAAATTATGATGTGGCCATGGATTGGAAAGCTCAAAATGATCCGGATGACCGACTGACCGTCATCGATACGGGGGCGGCATCGGGCCGCCTGGGAGCGATTGTGATCGCAACCGCCAGGTTTGCGGCTCAAACCAAAGATCCGGAGGCGGTCATAAATTTTGCGCAAAGAGCCGTCGAAAAGTGTGAAGAGTACGTCTTCCTGGATAAGCTCAAGTACCTGGCGGCCGGCGGAAGGCTGGCGAAATCCAGCGCCTTTTTCGGCGATGTGTTCCGCGTCAAACCGATCATCAGTCCCACCGCCG
>JBATKU010000409.1:0-9150 GCA_049669725.1 Desulfobacterales bacterium | reverse complement strand
TGCCTAATCCGATAGGCCGCCTGCTGAATTCTCATGCTGATCTTATATAGCGGTTGTAGAAAAAACGTTCCGTTATACGAACGTTTTTTCTACAACCACTTATACCGCCCTTACGTATTTCGGAACTTATTTTTGAAAAGCGGTATAAACCTACAAATTGAGATTTCTTCGCTTTCAATTACCTGTAGACTTAAATCCTTCCCCATTAAATATTATATAAATATTTTCGCAAGAATATTACTTGATTTTAATAGCCAATATGTGTGAACTTATAATAAAAATTTTTCTGTCCAAGCATAAAAGGGCTATTCAAAAAATATCAGGGAAAAGGAAGCACGATGACAAAAGCCATTCGTATATATGAAACCGGCGGACCTGATGTGATGCGCTGGGAAGATATTAATCCCGGCAAACCCGAACCGGGCCAAGCGCTTGTGCGCCATGAGGCCGTAGGGCTTAATTTTATCGATGTTTACCATCGTACCGGATTGTATCCATTGCCGTCTTTACCGGCTACCCCGGGAATGGAAGGTGCCGGTATTGTTGAGGAAATTGGTGAAGGGGTTACCGAGATAGTCGTGGGCGACCGCGTGGCCTACGCCGGAATTCCACCCGGTGCCTATTCCGAAGTCCGGCGAATACCGGTGCACCGCCTTGTCAAACTACCCGAAAGTATTTCCTACCAGCAGGCAGCTGCCATGATGCTCCAGGGCATGACGGCCCGCTGTCTGCTGCGGGGATGTTATGATGTTAAACAAAGCGATACGATCCTGATCCATGCGGCGGCCGGAGGCGTCGGCTCGATTGCCTGCCAGTGGGCCAAACACCTCGGTGCGACTGTGATCGGCACCGTCGGTTCCCGGGAAAAAGCAGCGATAGCCAGCGCCAACGGCTGTGATCACCCCATCTTATACAATGATCAGGATTTTGCTGCTGAAACGCGGGAAATAACCGACGGGAAGGGCGTGGATGTCGTCTATGATTCCGTTGGCCAGGCCACTTTCATGAAATCACTAGATTGTCTACGCCCGATGGGTATGATGGTATCATTTGGACAATCTTCAGGATCGGTACCACCACTTGATCTGGGCGTTCTGGCAGCTAAGGGCTCTTTATTTTTAACCCGTCCAAGTCTGATGGCCTATACCGCCAAGCGCGAGGATTTATTGGATCATGCCCGGGATCTATTCGAAGTCGTTGAAAGCGGAGTGGTAAAAATCGAGATCAAGCAAACCTATCCATTGTCAGAAGTCGCCCGAGCTCATCGCGATTTGGAGGCACGTAAAACGACCGGGTCTACAATTTTGATTCCGGGGTAATCATACCCCGAATCCGGCTGAGGCATAGAACCAAAAATCAGCAATTAAGATTTTAACTTGCATAATACCTTCCCGGCACAACTCCTCAAATTTATATAGTTTATTTTCTATAGTTACAAAATATTCCACGATCTCCTACTATTTTTGTATGATATTGATTGACACCCCCTAAAAGATCTGGCATATATGCCTTTTTTGTTATTTTTTCGTTTTGCAGCTTGGTGAATAATTTGAGTAACTAAACGTTGCGTCAACGAATCGGGGCGCAAGCGGATGAGAGGAAAAAATCAACGGAGGATATTACAGTATGGCTAAAGAGGTAATTAAAATTGGCGGCAAGAAAAAAAGCCTATTTATAGACAAAGTTAAGGCAATCCTGCCCGAGGGCGGAAATCTGAATCTGTGTTTGACATGCGGCGCCTGTTCTTCGGGATGCCCGGCCACGGGTCTGGAGGACATGGACCCGCGTAAATTTTTGCGGATGGCAGCCCTCGGAATGGACGATGAGCTCCTGAGTTCGGACTGGGCCTGGATGTGCACCCTGTGCATGCGGTGCATTTATGTCTGCCCGATGAAAATCGACATCCCCCAGCTGGTTTTTAACGTCAGAAAGAACAAACCGCGGGAAGAACGGCCCAAGGGCATTTTAGGTTCCTGTGATATGGCGCTCAGAAGCGATACCTGCAGTGCCATGGGCGCCGGTGAAGAGGATTTTCAGTTTGTGGTGGAAGATGTGCTGGAAGAGATTCAGCAGCTCCAGCCCGGATTTGAAGACCTTAAGGCACCGATCAACAAGCAGGGTTCTGAATATTTCCTGAACCAGAACTCCCGGGAGCCTGTAACAGAGCCGGATGAGATGGTGCCCCTGTGGAAGATCCTGCATACGGTGGACTGTGACTGGACATACGGCACCAAGGGCTGGGCGGCCGAAAATTACTGTATGTTCATGGCCGATCTTGATGCCTGGGAGCATATCGTGCGGACGAAGGCCAAAGCCGTCGATGATCTGGGCTGTAAGTACTGGCTCAACACCGAATGAGGGCACGAAATGTTCGCAGTCCGGGTCGGACTGCAAAAGTTCAACATCGAGCACAAATTCGAAATCGCCAGTATCATTACCCTGTATGCCAACTGGATCCGGGAGGGCAAATTAAAGGTCAACTCGGACTGGAACAAAGAGCGCCAGATAAAATTCACCGTCCAGGATCCGTGCCAGCTGGTTCGCAAGACCTTTGGCGATCCCATGGCCGAAGACCTGCGCTATGTAACCAAAGCGGTGGTGGGAGCAGATAATTTCGTCGATATGACCCCCAACCGCTCGAACAATTATTGTTGCGGCGGCGGGGGCGGTTTCCTGCAAAACGGAATGCCCGAAGCCCGCAGGGCCTTCGGCAAACTCAAGGCCGACCAGATTAAGGCCACCGGCGCGACCTATTGTATCACCCCCTGCCATAACTGCCACGCTCAGATTCATGATCTGAGCGAACATTACGAGGGCGGTTGGCACAATGTTCACCTCTGGACCCTGATCTGCCTGTCCATGGGTATCCTGGGCGAGAATGAGCGCGAGTATCTGGGAGATGACCTCAAGGATGTCGACGTACTCTTTAACAGAGAGGAAGAATAGAAGCATCACGATACAAAATATCGTCTGATTAATCTATAAAACCCCGGCTGCCTTGCAATCGGGGTTTAGTTTTTAGTAATTTCATTGCACCAAAGAATCGCGGCTGAAAGCCGCTCCCACCCTGAGAGGCCAGCGTTGTGGGAACGGCTTTGAGCCGCGATTAGCACGCCGAACAATTATCGGTAGAAGGTGTTCAACAGGCGTCCAGGTGGTTCAAAGAAAGACACAACCATCTGTATAAAAAGCCAAAAGTGGTTTTGTAACCCCAGATCATGTTCGAGAGCAAGGCGTGCCCCAAATTAAAAGCGGAGCGTACACGTTAGTACGTGAGCATTTTAATCTGTGGCACAACGCAGCTATCGGGCATTAGATGGGGTTACAAAACCACTTTTTAGGCGGCTTTTGATAGTTTAACCGCACAAACCTTATACTCGGGTATACCCGAAATCGGATCCAAAGCCGCATTGGTCAGCCGGTTGGCTGCGGCTGCTGCGTAATGAAAGGGGATGAACACCGTACCCGATACCGCCATTTTAGAAACCTTGATAACGGCCCGAATTGTTCCCCGGCGGGATTCGATGTCTACGGAAGCGCCATCCTGCACATCATATCCGCGGGCATCCTGGGGCGAAATTTCAACGAAACACTCCGGCGCAATCTCATTTAAGCCGTCGCTTTTCATGGTCATCGTACCGGTGTGATACTGGTAGAGCAGGCGGCCGGTGGTCAGATACATCGGGTATTCGGCATCCGCACTTTCGGCCGGCGGGATATAATCAATCGCGTGAAAGGTCCCTTTGCCCTTGGCAAACTGGTCCCGGTGAAGAATGGGCGTTCCGGGATGTTCGGCCGTCGGCGCCGGCCAGTGAATCCCCTCGTAGGCGATGCGGTCATAGGTGATGCCGCCGTAAGACGGCGTCACTTTTGAGATTTCCTCCATTATCTGCTGCGGGTTCTCGTAGTTCATCGTATAACCCATGCGGGTGGCAATTTCACAGGTAATTTTCCAGTCGTCCCAGGCCTGTCCGGGGGGCTCCACGGCCTTTCGGACTAACTGCACCCGGCGATCCGTGTTGGCAAAGGTTCCGTCTTTTTCGGCAAAACAGGCCGAGGGCAGCACCACGTCCGCCAGTTGAGCGGTTTCGGTCAAAAAAATATCCTGGACGACGATAAAATCGAGGTTTTTAAGGCTTTTTTCGCAATGATTCAAATCCGGATCCGAAACCAGCGGATTTTCACCGATGATGTAAAGGGCTTTGAGCTTGCCGTCATGGGCCGCCGGTATCATCTGGGTTACTTTCAGGCCGGGTTGATCCGGCAATGCGTCAACGCCCCAGGCCTCGGCCATTTTTTGGTTGGCCGCCGGGTCTATCACCTTCTGGTAGCCGCTGTAAACATCCGGCAGACCTCCCATGTCACAGGCTCCCTGGACGTTGTTTTGCCCCCGCAGGGGGTTGACCCCGCCGCCTTCAATGCCGAGATTGCCGCACAGCATGGCCAGGTTAGCCAGGGATTTGACATTGTCCGTTCCGGTGGTGTGCTGGGTGATTCCCATGCAGTACAGGATACTGCCGCGCTCGGCACCGGCATACAGGCGGGCGGCATAAATGATCTCCTGGGCGGGGATCCCGGTAATTTCCGCCACATAATCCGGTGTATATTTCTCAACGGTCTTTTTGACTTCATCAAATCCCTCGGTGCGCCTTTCGACATACTCTTTGGCGTAAAGGTTTTCCTTGATGATGACGTGCATCAGGCCGTTTATCCACGCGACATCGGTGCCCAGATTCTGCCGCAACCATTTTTGTGCAAAGCGGGTTATCTTTATTCGTCTGGGGTCCACGACGATCAGTTTGGCGCCTTTTTGGGTGACCGCCCGCTTGACAAAACTGGACAGCACCGGATGGTTTTCAGTCGTGTTGGAGCCGGTGATCAGAATGACATCCGCTTTTTCAATACAGCCGATGGTGTTGGTCATGGCACCGCTTCCGAACGCTGCGGCCAGACCGGCCACAGTGGAAGAATGTCAGAGACGTGCGCAGTGGTCGACACTGTTGGTTTGCAGCACCGCCCGGGAAAATTTCTGAGCAATGTAATTTTCCTCATTGGTAATCCGGGCCGAGGTCAGTACCGCAAGGCTGTCCGACCCATGTTCCGTTTTAATCTCACCAAACTTGCCGGCGACCAGATCAAGGGCTTCATCCCAGGAGGCTTCGCGGAACTGCCCCTTTTCTTTAATCAGCGGCGAGGTCAGCCGCTCAGGGGAATTAATAAAATTATAGCCAAACCGGCCTTTAACACAAAGGCTGCCATAGTTGGGGGCAACGTCCTCAACACCGGTGACTTTTACAACCCGATTATTTTTTACATGCAGGTAAAGTTGACAGCCGACGCCACAATAGCTGCAAGTGGTTCGGACCTTTTTAGTTTCCCAGAGCCGCACCTGGTAACGGGCATCTTTCTCGACCAGGGCACCCACCGGACAAGCTTGCACGCATTCCCCGCAAAAAACACAATCAGAATCCCGGTAGGGGCGATCACCGGCCGCCACGATCTTGGTGTCGGCGCCCCGGTAACCATAATGGATGGCTTGATTGACCTGCACCTCGTTGCAGGCCTGGACGCATCGTCCGCATTGGATACAGCGTGAAAAATCGCGCACGATAAATGGATTGACAGTCTCCATCGGATAGGGCGATTCAGTGGGATCGAACACTTCCCCGCTGACCTGATAACGAAAAGCCAGATCCTGCAGTTTACAATCCCCCCATACCGGACACAATTCAGCTGTATCTTCAATCTTCTGAGACTTCAGCTGGAATTCGGTCCAGTTCTCGCCGGCAGATCCACTGACGGCACAGTTATGATTACCCGACGACAATAGCAGTTGAATGACCATACGGCGCGCTTCAATCACCTTAGCCGACTCGGTGCGCACCATCATGTTGTTACCTGCCGGTGCGGCGCAGGCGGCCACCAGACTGCGGGCGCCTTCGACTTCAACGACACAAATGCGACAGGCACCGGTCGGTGCGGCATTCTTTAGATGACAGAGAGTGGGGATATCAATACTGTTGCGGTGTGCGACGTCCAGGATGCTTTCGCCGGGTTCGAAAGAAAATTCATTCCCATTGATAACAATAATGTTCTGCTCAGCCATATCGGTTTCGGCCCTCCTTTTTGGAGACTTTTGAGGAAGTTTTTTATGTACCCGATACGCCCCGTTTTGTCAATTGTCTCCTATTTTCTTTTTTTCTTTCCGCATTCCCAATTCCGAATTCAAATACTTCTGTCCTCTGTATTTTGAAACCGCCCACAGATGGTAGAGGGTTACCCCGCAAACTGCACCGAGAATATTGGCAACCACATCCATGATGTCGGCATCTCTGAAAGGAACAAAATACTGGTGGATTTCATCGCTGATGCCGTAAAGAGATGCGGAAAGAATACTGAGCAGGATCAGCATTCGCAGGCTATCTTTAATCCTCAGCGTTTGGTAAGCCCTGTAAAATAAAACTCCCATAACCGCATAGGCAAAAAAATGCAGTATCTTGTCGCTAAATTCAAAAGAAGGAATCTGTTCAGGTGAGGGAAGGTCGGACTGGATATAAATCGCCAGGCAATAAACAATGAGCGGCAGCCAATAAAGGGTGAAGTTTTTTAGTCTTGAAGGCATAAGTTACGCAAGTCGTGGATCTTAAAACTGAAGACAGATGGTTTCGATTTCGGATTTGTCCCGCCCGCCTCTCCTGAGTCCGCCTCAGGCAGAAGATGGCGGGCAGGGACTACGGAATGGTCTGGATTTCAACACGCAGCCCGCAACGCGACCCGATTAAAATCCCGTCGTCGGGCGCCTTTTGCCGAAAGCTGCTTCGCAGGGAGCATTTTTGGCGACGTGCTTTTTTAGTTTTTTGCACCACAGGGACTGAAATGTCCGGCAACTGCCATCCAGTGCATCGAGTTTGGCGAAGTCGGAAAATTCGCATAACAGATCACAAAAATTAATTTTACTGGTGGTCACACCTGCATTTTTAGCCATTTACGCCTACGCAACAATCCGCCGCTTAGCAATTCAACTATTAGTATGCAGACCATCTAAACGGTCTCAACCACTAAACATATCCAGCGATAGCTCTCGATTCCGAATATGGGCAAGTACCGTATCCAAAAAAGCTTGATGGGAAACGCCGTATTTGACATTCCCGTCCAGGGTTCGCACGGACAGGGTGCCGGCCTCTTTTTCTTTACCGCCGATGGTTAGAATCAGCGGAATATACTGCAGCTGGGCTTCCCGCACTTTTTTATTGAGGCTCTCGGTCCGGCTGTCGACCTCAACGCGCAGCCCGGCGCTCTTCAGGATATCCTCCACCTCGTTGGAATACGGCACAAGATCATCGTTTATCGGCAGAATGACAGCCTGAACCGGCGCCATCCACAACGGAAACTTGCCCGCAAAATGCTCGATCAATATGCCCAGAAAGCGTTCAATGGATCCAAAAACAGTTCGGTGAATCATGATGGGACGATGCTTTTCATTGTCCTTTTCGATATAGTACAGATTAAATCGTTCAGGCAGCGACATATCCAGCTGAATCGTCCCACACTGCCATGTCCGCCCCAGGGCGTCTTTAATATGCAGATCAATTTTGGGTCCGTAGAAAGCACCGTCGCCCTCATTTAACGCGTATTCATGTCCGTAGGCATCTAGGGCGGAGGCCAGGCCGGTGGTGGCCGTTTCCCACTGTTCGTCGGTACCGATGGATTTTTCCGGTCTGGTGGACAGTTCCAGATGAAACCCCAGGCCGAAGGCCCCGTACATCCGTTCCGACAGATTCAAAATACCTATAATTTCCTCTTCAATATGTCTTGGTGTCATATATAAATGGGCATCATCCTGGTGAAAGGCCCTGACCCGAAAGAGTCCGGAAAGCACGCCGCTTAGCTCGTGCCGGTGCACAAGTCCGAGTTCAGCAACCCGCAAGGGCAAGTCACGGTAGGAATGGGGCTTGCGGCTATATATAAGCATACCCCCCGGGCAGTTCATGGGCTTGATGGCATACTCGATGTCATCAATTGCCGAGGTATACATATTTTCCCGATAATTCTCCCAGTGACCGGATCGCTCCCAGAGAAAGCGGTTTAACATAATCGGCGTTTTGCTCTCCACGTATCCGGCCGCACGATGCTCCAAGCGCCAGAAATCCAACAGGGCATTCCAGAGCTCCATTCCTTTGGGATGAAAAAACGGCATGCCCGGAGCCTCTTCGTGAAAGCTGAAAAGATCAAGGGCTTGACCGATTTTACGATGGTTGCGCTTCTTGGCCTCTTCGAGAAACCTCAGGTGGTCCTTCAGCTCATTTTTGGTAAAAAAAGCAGTGCCGTAGATTCTCTGCAGCTGCGGTTTGGAAGGATCCGCACGCCAGTAGGCCCCGGAAACTTTTATCAGCTTGATGAATTTGGCAACACCGGTGTGTGGTACGTGAGGGCCGCGGCACAGATCAGTGAATTCACCCTGCTCATAAAATGAGATGGTCCCTTCCTCCAGAGCTGATATCATTTCAAGCTTATAAGGCTCATCTTTATAAAAATCCAAGGCCGCCGCCTTGGATACTTCCCGGCGTTTAATCGGTAATTTTTCCTTGATAATCTTTTTGATTTCAGCCTCGATTTTCGGAAAATCGTCTTCTGAAACTGGGGCCATGTCGATGTCATAGTAAAATCCCTCTTCAACGGCCGGGCCGATCGTCAGTTTGGCATCCGGATAAATCCGCAAAATAGCCTGGGCCATGATATGGGCGGAACTGTGTCGCAATATCTCCAATGCTTCGGGATCCTTGGAGGTAATCAACCTGACTTTGCTGTCGCCATCAATGGTCGCGTTCAGGTCTGCCAGGTTGTCATCGAGTTCCATGGCGACGCAATTGCGCGCCAGTCCGTCCGAAATACTTTTGGCGACATCAAGTCCGCTCGGGGGGCTTTCAAAAGCCTTTATGTTGCCGTCAGGAAATGTTATGTTAATCATTGGAAGCTCACTGTGGTAATAGGGTAAATATTAGTAATAATGTCACGGAATCTTCCATTCCATCTTTCCAATTGGGGCAAAGCCCCAAACCCAAGTTTACTATCCTTTGGGTGAATCGACAAATAAAGATTTAACCGTACATGCAAAATGTCAATATAAATAAAATACTTCTAATGCTATTC
>JBATKU010000408.1:0-11611 GCA_049669725.1 Desulfobacterales bacterium | reverse complement strand
CTTGGGCATGATTGGTTTATGGTAACAACAGTTTCACTCCCTGGAGAAAAACGATCCATGACGCGTGACAGTAAAATAAACAAACGCCTGGTCGCCTTATTTCTGCTCGGCTGCGTCCTGTTAAACTTTCCGATCATTTCTCTGTTTAACCTCGAAATCTTGATATTCGGCTTACCCCTGCTGTATGTATACATTTTTATTATCTGGTGCCTGCTTATCGGTCTCACGGCCCTGGCGACGTTGTTCCATTCGAGGGAACCTGCAGATGATTCCGATGACGCTGGAGGTCGATAATTGTTACAAACCGGAATCATTTTATTTGTTTCTTTCAGCTATGTAAGCCTTCTTTTTGTGATAGCTTACTACGGCGATAAACGGGCCGATGCCGGCCGGAGCATTATCAGCAATCCCTATATCTACGCCCTTTCTCTGGCGGTATACTGCACGGCCTGGACCTTTTACGGCAGCGTGGGCCTGGCTTCCCGCAACGGTTTGAGCTTTCTTACCATTTACCTGGGACCGACCTTGATGGTTACGCTGGGCTGGACGGTCATGCGAAAAATCATTCGCATCAGCAAGGTTCATCGCATTACATCCATCGCCGATTTTATTGCGTCCCGCTACGGCAAAAGTTCGACGCTGGGCGGCGTGGTTACCATCATTGCCGTGGCGGGTGTCATTCCCTATATCGCCGTGCAGATCAAAGCCATATCGACCACATTTTTTCTGATCAATCAGTACCCTGAAATCTCCGGAGCGTCAACTTTTACAGGTATTGCGGTATTCGGCGATACCGCCTTTTACGTCGCCCTGATGCTGGCGGTTTTTGCCATTTTTTTCGGCACGCGTCATCTGGATGCCGCCGAACGGCACGAGGGACTGGTGGCGGCCATTGCCTTTGAGTCGATCATAAAGCTTGTGGCCTTCCTGGCGGTGGGACTTTTCGTAACCTATGGGCTTTATAATGGTTTTGCCGATTTGTTCGAAAAGGCCCACCGTTTTTCCGATCTTAAAAGCGCGATGACCATCGAGTCATCCCAGCAATCCTATCCTTTCTTTGAAGAACTTTTAACCATTGACGCCGGCGGCAGCACGTATATCGATTGGGGTATGTACATTTTCCTGTCGATGATGGCCATCCTTTTGCTGCCCCGTCAATTTCAGGTGATCGTGGTTGAAAACGTCAACGAGGAGCATTTAAAAAAAGCCATCTGGCTCTTTCCCCTCTATCTTCTGGCCATCAATATTTTTGTCCTACCGGTTGCTTTCGCCGGCATGCTGCAGTTCGCCGCCGGCAGTATCGATGCCGATACTTTTGTCTTGACGTTGCCGATGGCCGGCAAGCAGCAATTGCTGACTTTATTCGTTTATCTCGGGGGCATGTCCGCCGCCACCGGCATGGTGATCGTCGAAACCATCGCCCTGAGCACGATGATCTGCAATGATCTCGTTATGCCGGTGTTGCTGCGGTTGCCGATCCCGGCTATTTCCCGCAGCAGTGAACTCACCGGTTTGCTGCTGCTCATCCGCCGGGGAAGCATCATCCTGGTTTTGCTGCTGGGCTATGCCTATTTCCATTACCTCGGCGGATTCTATGACCTGGTTTCCATTGGCATGAGGTCGTTTACAGCTGTGGCGCAATTTGCACCGGCCCTGATCGGCGGAATTTTTTGGAAAGGCGGCACCCGCTCGGGCGCTATCAGCGGCTTGATCGCGGGATTTGCGGTCTTGACATACACGATTTTCCTGCCCTCACTGGTCCAGGTCGGCCTGATTGACCAGGGCTTTTTGAAAGCGGGACCCTTCGGCATCCAGCTGTTGAAACCGTACCAACTGTTCGGACTGCAGCATTTCAACCCGGTCTCCCATGCCGCCTTCTGGAGCATTCTGGTCAATCTGAGCGTTTATATCGCCGTATCCGTTTTCGGCCGTCCCCGGGCGATCGAGCACACCCAGGCCGCCCTGTTCGTGGATGTCTTCAAATATTCCGGCGAAACCGGGGACGCGATCTTCCGGCGGGGGACCGTCAATCTGCCGGATTTGCGATCTTTGTTGTCACGATTTCTCGGCAAAACCAAAGCGGATCAGGAGCTGTCCGGTTACGCCCGAAAACACAATATAAATTGGGATAAAAATACCACCGCCGATGCCGATCTGGTCGGCCATGCTGAAAAGCTGTTGACCGGTGCGGTCGGGTCGGCTTCGGCCCAGATAATGGTATCATCGGTTGTCAAAGAAGAGCCCCTGGGTCTCGAAGAGGTATTGAACATCCTCGATGAAACCCGTCAGGTAATCGCCTACAGCCGCGAGCTGGAAAAAGCGACGGCCGAATTGAAAGAAGCCAATATCCGGTTGCAGGAACTGGATCGGCTCAAGGATGATTTTATATCGACCGTCACCCACGAGTTGCGGACCCCTTTAACCGCGGTAAGGTCCCTGGCCGACATCCTGCATAACAACCCGAAAATCGATGCTGAACGGCTTGAAAATTTTACCGGCATCATCATCAAAGAAAGTGAGAGGCTCATACGTCTCGTCAGCCAGATTCTGGATTACGAAAAGATTGAGTCGGCCAAGCTTGACTGGGTGATAACATCCCTGGATCTCAAAGAGGTTGTCAATGATGCCGTTATCAGCACCCAGCAGTTGACCCTTGACAAAAATATCACCGTTGACCTGGATCTTGCCAAAGATGTTCCCATGGTTTCCGGTGACCGCGACCGCCTGGTTCAGGTAATGGTCAACCTTATTTCCAATGCGGTCAAATTTTGCGATCCTGACCGCGGAATGATCGTGGTGCGTTTGCGGGCGGTCGACCACCATTTGCGGGTTGAGATCCAGGACAACGGCATTGGAATCAAGCTCGAAGATCAAACCAAAGTTTTTGAACCCTTTCGTCAAATCAAAAACCCGACCCAAGGCCGCCCGGTCGGCACCGGAATCGGTTTAACAATTACCAAACGTATTATCGATTTTCACCACGGCCGGATCTGGGTCGACAGTGAACCGGGCCAGGGAACCATATTCTCCTTTGAGCTCCCGGCCAATCCCATTTCTAGCGGGCATTAACCTTCATTTTATTCATCGTAGGGCAACAAACAGTAGTATCAAGCGATGTCGAAGTATTAAAATAACAAAACTCAAATTACAAATATCAAACAAATCACAATGTCCAAAATTCAAAATTACAAACTTTTGTCTGATATTGATCCCTGCCATTTATGTTTCGGTCATTGAATTTTGGAATTTGATTATTGGAATTTGAGATTTATGAATGCCTTAAGTTGTGTCAAGCCTTATAGTTTTTAACCTGCCGGTGCTTTCAAGTGAGAGAGCCCTATCAGAACTTCATCCTCGCATAATATGTCTGCCTGGAAGCTTCCAGCGCATCCTTCAGGGTATAAATGCCTTTTTCTGCCAGAAGCGGCAGAAATTTTAAAAACAGCTCACCGGTAACAAGGGCATCCCCCATGGCCGTATGGCGGCCCAGAATCCGGACACCGAGACGTTGGGCAATGGCTTCCAGGTTGTGATCCTCATGGGCCGGATGCACCACCGCCGACAGCAGGAGGGTATCCAGTACCGGATTGATGAATCGAACGGCGGTTTGTTCTTCTTTCATCTGCAAAAAGCGCATGTCAAAGGCTGCGTTATGGGCCACCAGGATGGTATCCTCCGCAAACTGCTCAAACCGGGGAAGAACCTTGTCGGCCGTCGGCTGTCCGGTGACCATCTCCGGATGAATGCCATGAATTTGTACCGATTCCCAGGGAATAGACCGCAAAGGATCAACCAGTTGTTCAAAATGTTCTTCGCGCAACAGACGGCAGTTGACAATTCGAATGGCCCCGATGGACAAAATTTCATCTCCTTCGGAAGGATTCAACCCGGTGGTTTCCATATCGAATACCGTATAGGTCAGCTCCGTCAAAAGCCGGCTCTCAAGTTCGGCTGTTTGCCCGGCGCGGCCGAATAAGTCAAAGTCATAAAATTCCGGCCGGCTTTCCGGCAAAATGGCCAGGGATCTGCTCTCCTGCGGTTCAAAGATTTCGGCAATCGGCAAAAAGAAGCGCACATAGGATGCACCCGGCAGTCGTTTGGAGGCATAGGATCCCATGTCGGAGGCAAGGTGTTCGAGTATTTCACGCAGGGTCAGTGACCAGCCCTCGGTTTCAAACACCACCGGCGTCTGTTCCCACTCTCGAAGCATTTCGATTTTTATCGGTGTGCCCGGCCACATCAGATCAAGCCCGATATACCAATCCAGGTCGGTTAACCGACAGGTAAATTCCTGGATGCCCATCAGGGATTTTAATTTGTCGACAACAAAGAGCAGCACCAGCAGGAAGGAATAGCTGTCGACCTTGATCCAGAGCGTTTGATCCGAACTTTCCACCTGTAGCTGAACGTTGAGTTTTTCGAGTGTTTTGGTCTGAAGCAGGTCCGTCAGGTTCTGAGACGACATGGTTGTCAGGGGCCACTGGCTGATGCCTATCTGGCCGTCAAAACTTAAGTTGCTTTCCAAAAGTTCCCCCATCCTCAGGGACTCCCGATGGATGATGCCTTTGAGCTTTTCAAGCTGTGGTACCTCCATTTTCGGGTAGTCGATGATGGTTTCGATGGCCGATCGAATACCGGCCAGCGACGCCCGGAATCCCCGGGTGACCGCTTGCAGGGCCAGGTTTAAATCACTATCTGTTTCCAGCTGGCGGGTAATATCATAAAGGATCAGGATCAATCCGGTGAATTGACGTTCGGGGTCTAAGACAGGAACAGCCTCAACCCGCAACAGCCGGTCATCGGTACCGGGCACCACGAAGTAGGAAGCCACCTCCGGGTCATTATTCTGCAATTTTTCGGTGATTTGATCAAGAACATGCCCGAGGAGATTCTCATCGATGATTCCGAAGACCGAACGACCCAGGCCGATATAGCGTCCGGATCCGGCCGAGCTGGAATCGATTTTGGGCTCCTCGCCGGTCGTGTTGCCGGTTAAAAGCAATTTGGCGCGGTTGTTATACAGCAGAATCCGGCCTTCAGGATTGCAAATCAGCACACCTTCCGGCAATTCGGCCACGATGGCCGCCAGGGTATTTTTTTCCTGTTCCGAGTCAGCTCTGGCCCGTTGAACCCTTTGCTCCACCAGCCCTGAGAGGGATTCATAGCGCTGCGCAATCTCATTGATGCGATCGCAAAGCCGGCGAATATCCGCGCCACCTTCACCGGAAAGGCGGTAGGAGGGATTTGAGGCGTTGATCAGAGAAACCTTTTCCGCCAATTTGGGGACCGGCCGAATATAATTGCGATACACGGACTCCAGCGACCAGATGCAAACCACCACGAAAAGAAAAGCCACAATGAAAACCGGCCCGATAAGTCGTCCCAGCAGGCGGATCAAAAAGTCCAGTTCTTCGGATGACAACTGAAATTTAAACCAGGCGGCAGAACTTGCGGTGATGATGAGCAGGGAGGCAAAGGCAAGAGCGATAATCCCCCAGAATTTGCTACCCGGTAATTTCATTGGTATTATCTAAAAGCTCTTGGACTTTGGCGACAAGTTCGGTGTTCGAGAAGGGTTTGGTAATATAGGCGTCTGCTCCCAGGGATAGACCTTTGGCGATTTCCACCTCACGGCCCTTGGCAGTCAAAAAAATTATTTTAATACCACGGTATTCCGGATTCAGGCGGACGATTTCACAAACCTCATATCCGTCAATTCTGGGAAGCATGATGTCAAGCAGGATCAGGTCCGGTTTGTATTTATAGATCGCGTCCAGGGCATCTTCACCATTTTCGGCCACCAAGACGCTGTAGCCCTGCTGTTCCATCAGAAACTGGATGGGGACGACAATGCTCGGTTCATCATCCACTATCAGGATTTCTTTTGGCATGAACAGTTTCTTTCATTTAGGTTTCAGGTGTCAGGTGTCGGGTGTCAGGTTAGCAAACAATTGTATCTCTGATACCGCATGTGCTCTGTAACTTTCCGCGCTAATATCGTCTCCGATCCATATATTTGTCGCTCTGTTCCCTCCCAAAATACTGAAGCCTGACACCCGACACCTGACACCTGAAACCTATTTCCTATTTTTTGGACTTGGCATACCCGATTTTGTTTAAGGCCGCTTCCATCTCATCCAGAATAACCGGATCGTCGATGGTGGCCGGCGCTTTGTACGGCTTATTATCCGCAATTTTCTGGATCGTCCCCCGCAGGATTTTACCGGAGCGGGTTTTGGGCAGTCGTTTGACCACCGTGGCCGTTTTAAATGATGCCACCGGTCCGATTCGATCCCGGACCATCTGGATGACTTCCTTTACGATGTCGGCCGGCTCGCGCTTAACCCCGGCATTGAGGACCAGAAAACCGATGGGGACCTGGCCTTTCAACTGGTCGTCAACACCCAGGACGGCACACTCGGCCACATCCGGATGATCCGCCAGAATTTCCTCCATCCCGCCGGTGGAAAGACGATGACCGGCGACATTGATAATATCATCCGTGCGGCTCATGACAAAGACGTAGCCGTCTTCATCGATGAAACCGGCGTCGGCTGTTTTGTAGTACCCGGGAAATTCCTCCATATAAGCGGCCAGAAAACCCGGATCGTTGTTCCAGAGGGTCGGCAGCGTTCCCGGAGGAAGGGGCAGTTTGGCCACCAGGGCCCCGATTTCGCCCGGTTTCACCGGGGTGGTATTCTCATCCACCACCTGCAGGTTCCATCCCGGGGCCGCTTTGGTGGGTGAGCCCTCCTTGACGGGGTAGTGATGCAATCCGAGGCAGTTGGCGGCAATGGCCCAGCCGGTCTCTGTTTGCCACCAGTGATCGATCACCGGAACCTGCAGGCTGTTCTCAGCCCATTTGAGCGTATCCGGATCCGTTCGTTCGCCGGCCAGAAACAAGGCCTTAAATTCAGACAGGTCATAGTTTTGCATCAATTGCGCCTGGGGGTCCTCGCGCTTAATCGCCCGGAAGGCGGTGGGGGCGGTAAACATAACCTTGACCTTGTGATCGGAAATCACCCGCCAGAAGGCACCCGCATCCGGAGTGCCCACCGGTTTGCCCTCAAAAATAATGGTGGTGCATCCCTTGAACAAAGGCGCGTAAACAATATAGGAATGCCCGACCACCCAGCCGACATCGGATGCCGCCCAATAGACATCACCGGTATCGACATTGTAAATGTTGCCCATAGTCCACTTTAAGGCCACCAGATGGCCGCCGTTGTCGCGCACAACCCCCTTGGGTATTCCGGTTGTTCCGGACGTATACAGAATATACAACGGGTCAGTCGCGGCCACCGGCACGCAGTCATGGGGCTGGGCAGCGTCCATAACCGCATCCCAGTCCAGGTCGCGGCCGTCGGCCATGGCGGCCGCTGCCATCGGCCGCTGCTTGATAATGCAGTGATCCGGCTTGAAATCCGCCATATTAATCGCCTCGTCCAGCAGCGGTTTGTAGGCAATGACGCGTGCCACCTCGATACCGCAGGAGGCCGATACGATGACCTTGGGTTTGGCATCATTGATACGCACGGCCAGTTCATTGGCGGCAAAACCCCCGAACACCACCGAATGCACAGCACCCAGGCGCGCGCAGGCCAGCATGGCGATAACGGCCTCCGGAATCATCGGCATGTAGATCAGCACCCGATCGCCTTTGGCCACCCCCCGGGCGGCCAGGGCCCCGGCGAACCGGGCAACCTCGTCGCGCAGTTGATTATAGGTATACTTTTTAATGGTATCGGTCACCGGGCTGTCGTAGATAATGGCATTCTGCTCGCCCCGGCCGCTGTCGATGTGGTAATCCACGGCATTGTAGCAGGTGTTCAGTTCTCCGCCGGTAAACCAGCGGTAGAAGGGTTTATTACTTTCATCGAGCACCTTGTCCCATTTTTTATACCAGTGACAATCCTCGGCGGCTTTGGCCCAGAAAGTATCGGGGTCTGCGATGGACTGCTGGTAGGCTATTTCATAAGGATTGGTCATGTCTATCCTCCTTTTTATGATTGACGAATGACGAATGACTACTGACTAATTAAGGAATTCTAGCGGTTTTGCAGTTGTTAATTGATGCAGCCAGCCGACTCCGCCATAGCTGCAACGGACGGAAACGACATCCACGAATAGTCAATATTCATTCGTCTATCGTCAATTATAGACTAAGCTGTTGCTGAAAGAAAATCTCGAATACCTGCCCGCGATCGATAGCGTTTAAGTAACAGCGGGCGGGTCGATCAAGAAATATCAGAACTCGAAATATGTCCCGTTATAGCGAAATTCGCGCTAACTTTATTTAGTAATGATAGAATACCTTAATTCGACAATCGTCATTTATCATTCGACATTCTTAACGCTAGCCGCTTTGCTCTTTCACCTTCTGCTTCAAATACTGCAGGTGATTACGGATACCTTTTTCGACATTCGGATCGTTGCTGAAAAGGCGTTTAAAAATGCCCGGTTTATTGTCAGCCTTGGGATCCAGTTCCAGGCCTTTTTCATAGTCCGCGATGGCTTTTTCATATTCTCCCAGATGACTGTAAGCGATGGCGCGGTTGATATAAGCATTGGCCAGCTTCGGATCAATTTCAAGGACTATATTGTAGTCATCAATGGCTTTTCCATAACGTCCTATCATATTGAGGGTATTGGCCCGTCCCAGGTAGCCGCCGGCCAGCTGTGGGTCTATTTTTATGGCACGATTGAAGTCCTCGAGTGCTTTCTCCGGTTTGCCCGTATTAAGATTGGAAACGCCATCTAAAACGGCATCGTCATACTTTGAACCCCCAAGGCCACAGCCGGCAGCCATGAAAAGAGAAATTATCAGAACTGTAAGTAGTCGTTTCATTTTTCGGAGAACTGATTTCCTGATATTTAGGGTTTGGATGAGGAGGCGCAAGCACCTCCCCATCCTTAGTTAGCGGTTTAAACGGGATGATAGATCTAAATGCTATATCCCTGACTGTCCTCGCGAGGATCCCTCGTCAACCACCGGTTCTTCCTCGTAGATATCATGCTTCAAGGCTTGAAAATCGGTAGTGATGTTGGTCGACATTTCCAATTTGTAGGCCAAAAACCACATCATGCCGATACCCAGAATCCACCAGATTATCTGCCAGATCCAGATCGACGGCATACCGTTTATCCAGGTCGCAGGTTTCGCGGGATCGCCAAAGATCGTGTTGCCGATCACGCAGCCGGGGCCGATGGCGAAAAAGTACCAGGCGCATGTAACGATCCAGCCCCATTTGATCAGGTGCCTCTTTTCCGGCCCCAAACTGGCATGTTCCCGGATGAAGGTGTGATATCCCATTTTGCGTTCCTGTTCCTGTTTATCCGGCTGGGTAAAGAAACTCACCAGGATGGCGACCGGCAGGTTGAACAGGATCCCCCATCCCGCGGAAAAAATCGTCAGTGGACTGTAGCCCCAGGGAAGTCCGAGATCGAACCTGAAGGTCAAGAACACCGCGAACATGCCGCAGACCAGGCCGGCGACGACCCCCTGGCGCGTCAGCCACGGCCAGTAAAGCGTGGCGATCAGGGGCACATACATCATAAACCCGAAAGACGTCGCAAATGCACCCAGCATCACGATCGCGCCCGGTACGAGGGTGGCGAAGATCAAAGCCGATCCGACCACAAATGTTACGGTGATACGACCCCAGCGGGTCTGGCCGGTTTCGCTCATGTCTTTTTTGAAGTACCGTTTGACAATGTCGCGGGTCAGCATGCCGCTGGCCGTCGACATATAGGCCGCGCCGGTGGACTGCATGGCGGCCAGGGCGCAGATGGCCAGTAAACCCACCGCGAAGGGATAGGTGTCTTTCATCAGGTGGATCAGATAGGGCACGAGGTCGTTACCCCCTGTGCTAATCAGCTTGTCAAGCGGCAATACGGTCCCGGCGCCGTGACTGCTGGGTAAGAAGGACAGCACCCAGCCGCCCATGGCCTGCAGGGTGGTGAAGATAATGAGGGCGAATCCAATGCCCGTGGTGGAAGCCCACACCTGCTGCAGCGGAAAGGGTTTGGGGTTCTTGTTGGCAAAGGCCCACATGGAAAACGCCGGCGAGGAATGAATTCCCATCAGAGCAAACATGTAGGTTAAAATCATGACACCGGTCCAGGTGCCGCCTTTGGCCATGGCGCCGGCCGGCACAAATTGAATCACACCGGGGACGGCCACTTTATTGGTGACACCCAACGGTGTTATACCGATTAAACCTTTACCCTTTTCCAAAAATACTTTAACCGCCTCCGGATCGGCCCATTTGGGTACCTCCGCACCGTTGCTGTTCAGCCAGACCACGACGTCGCCGAATTTCGATGTCAGGCCATCGAAGCCGCCGGCAAAAGCGGCCGCGATGACACCCAGAGCGATGATTCCCGACCACAGCAGAATACACTGGGCCGTGTCCACGTAAGCCACTGAGCGCAATCCGCCCAGGCCGACGTACAGCGCCACGATGATGGCCAGCATCCACATGCCGACGTTTACCGAGAACAGACCGTCGGTTAAGACGTTGAACAAAATACCCGAGGCTCGCAACTGAATTCCGAGGTAGGGTATGCTGAAAAACAAGGCTACAACGACGGTTAGAATGCGAATGGCCTCGCCTCCCATATATTGCGAATACATCTCTCCCGGTGTAACGAATCCATAACGCTTGCCCAACAGCCACTGGCGTTTAAGGAAGAACACGCCCGTAATCGGGATGGTCAGAACATAAAAAGATGCGTATCCATACGGAAGTCCGTCCCGCCACATCAAAGCTGGATGTCCGACAAAGGTCCAGCCGCTAAACGACGTTGCCGTGGCCGCCAGTACAAATACCCAGATGTTGAGTTGGCGACCGGCAATGAAGTAGTCGGTTCCTTTTTTGGCCTTCAGGTAACCGGTGACACCGATGGTGATGCAGTATCCCCAGTAACACAGGACGAAAAAGAATAGCCAGTATACATGAGATCCCATGCTAGTCTCCTTTCGTTTATCGTTGTTGGTTTGGTAACAAAACCTTCATCCATATCCTCATTTGCGGTTACATTCGGGACGGCATCACCTCCTCATTTAGCGAACATGAATTGGAGCATTAAACAAATCTTAGGGCTGCCATTTTCGCGATCATCCCGACATTGAGCACTTTCGACCCGCAGCATTCCATTTCAAGTCAGCTTCGGGCCTAAATCCGGACGGCAGTCCAAATTACATTGGCGGTTCTGCGCACAGACATTATGTTACAAGCATAATGAGTAAAAGCATTAGCGCACCCCGACCGTGGTGCAACACTCGTTTCGATTTTGGCTATCTTTCTTCAGCCATCTTCTTAATTTCTTCGACAATTTCCGGATTGGCGAGGGTGGTGACGTCGCCGACATCCTTTTTATTGGAAATCGCCCCCAGCACCCGGCGCATGATTTTGCCCGAGCGGGTTTTGGGCATATCCTTTACGATCCAGACATGTCGCGGCTTGGCAATTTTTCCGATTTCTGAACTAATGGTGTCCGATATTTTTTTCTCCAGTTCCGGCGAGGCGTCATAACCGGGTTTAAGGGATACAAACAGATCCGGTTCGCGTCCCTTGATCTCATGCGCCACCGGCACCACGGCCGCCTC
>JBATKU010000407.1:0-15079 GCA_049669725.1 Desulfobacterales bacterium | reverse complement strand
TGGCCGTTGGAACCTTCTTTACCCTGTTTGTTATCCCGTCGATTTACATGCTCGTCGCCCGTGACCATGCCAAAGACCGTGCCCGCGGTAAAGCAGCCTCGACGATCGCTGACGCCCCCGGTACCCGTTTTGTGAGGCCGCAACCCATCGTCGAAGATCCCAATTGATGCAATTTGGACTCTTGTGAACTCTTGTCGGGGTTGGGCTTATAGAGGGAAATCGATTGAAGGATTATCCCTCATTTTGCATTTTGGTAAGAATATTGATATCTGAAATGTAATAAATAAGGATTTCAGCAGGAGATGAGGATTAAGCACCAGATTTTAAACCAAAGGGGAATCTTATGACTGAGTACGATGTCGTCGTCATTGGCACCGGCACTGCAGGGCAAACAGCGGCCTATGAGTTGAATTCCAAGGGACTAAATGTGGTCGTCGTAGAAAAGAGCGACAAACCTGGTGGGACTTGTGCTCTTGCAGGATGTCAGGCAAAGAAGTGGTTTTACGAGGGTGCAGAAGTCATCGCCAAATCACATCATCTGGCAGGTAAAGGCATCCTGTCGGGTCCGCATTTCGCCTGGGCCGATTTTCTGAGGGAGAAGAACGAATTTACGAATACTGTACCGGGCAATACCCTAGACGGCTTTAAAAAAGCCGGCATCGAAGTTATTTCCGGCGCAGCTCATTTCCTGGACGAGCAAACGCTGGGCATTGACACCCGTAAAATATCAGCCCGGTTTTTCGTAATAGCCAGCGGTGCCCGCTCTATGCCTCTCCCTATCGAGGGCATCGAACACGTGATCACCAGCGACCAGTTCTTGGAACTCTCGTCACTTCCCGACCGCTTTGTTTTTATAGGCGGTGGATTCATCTCTTTCGAATTTGCCCATTTTGTGGCCCGCCTGGGAGATAGCCATTCACGGCAGACCACTATTCTGGAAGCCGCTCCTCGGCCGTTGGGCCCTTTCGATTCCGAAATGGTATCATTGCTAGTTGCTGCTTCGGAAGCTGAAGGAATTACTGTCCATACCGGGGTCCAAATTTCTGCTATCGAACAGGATGCAAGCGAAATTAGGGTGATGACCGAAGATGGAGCTTCATTCACCGCCGACATTGTCGTCAATGGTACAGGTCGTAAAGCCGACATCGACGATCTGGGCCTTGACCGTGCTGGCGTAAAGCACTCACGCAAGGGTATTATAGTGAACACCAGGATGCAGACGACGCAAAGGAACATTTACGCAGTTGGTGATTGTGCGGCAACAATTCAACTCGCTCGAGTGGCCGATTATGAAGCTATGGTTGCCGCCAATACGATTCTGAGCGCGATCGACAAAGGCACCGAGCTGGAAATAGATTATTCAGCGGTCCCAGCCATTCTGTTCACCTATCCCCAGTATGCCATGGTGGGATATACCGAAGATGCCCTGAAATTTGAGGCCATCCCTTATATAAAAAGCTTTGGACAAAACCTCACTTGGCCCACGTATCGCCGAATTGGTATGCCCAACGCGGCATTTAAAATCCTTGCCGGAACCAACGGCGAGTTTCTCGGTGCACACATTCTCTCGGACAATGCGTCGGGAATCGTCAATACCATCCGTCTGGCCATTTTGAACCGGATACCTGTCGAAATCCTCTACCGGCAGAGCATCATGTCTCCATACCCGTCGCGGGAGAGTGATATGCTGTACATGTTGAAACCGCTTATAATTAAAAAGAACGGGTGAATATTTTCAAATCAATTGAAACTATTTAAAGAATGGAGGATTAAATTGAAGAAAAGCCAAATCATATTTAGCAAATACAGTCCGCTGATGGTTGTTGATACAGACCTAATTGGAAGTGACCAGAAAAACATCGGGACACCGAGAGGTTGCTCTTTGTGCCGGTGTGCGATGGATCAACATCAGGAGAAAGGTTTTAGGGGCTGAATTCGATAAATCGCTTACCTTCTGATCCTATTGAAAGGGGCTACACAATATTCCATTTATAGTTCTTTCGTGGCTCCTAATTGAAGGGATTTCTATTTGAAACCTTCGACCATTAACATGGGTGTAAACTGGAGATTACATCAAGCCCGACAAGTCTTCACAACTTAAAATTATGTAACAGAATCTGCAACTGTTTCAATAATTCTGGGAATTAAAACACCACAACCTATAGTTGTAGCGACTTAAATTTATATTTTTTTCGATTTCGGCTATAAACTCATCGTTACAATATTTTGCACATTACATCAGCACACCTAAAAAATATTCGATCCCTCCAAATTAATCTTCAGGCACGAAATGTAAAGTTGGCACTTTATTTGGATTGGGTAGGAGAAATATATGTTATTGAAAAATGCATTGCTGAAAAACATTTGTGGAAGAATCCAATGGGCCTGAAATATAATCAAAGTTGACAAAACCATTTTGGTATCTACTCTTTTTTATGTTTCTTAATATTTGGTTTGGGATATTCTGAAAGGATTTACATGTGGACGTTAAATATAAATGAAGAAAAGAAGCTTCTCATATTAAAGATATCTGATACTCTTACGTTGAATGAATTATCAGAAATCATGAAAGCAATTTACGATGAAAACGGTGGTATGTTTGCCGCATTTAATCGCTTTGCAGATTTATCTGGTCTTAAGGAGATTGAAATAGATTTTGACACAGTATCTTCACGCATTCATGAATATCGCAGATGCGTCAACCTTGATAATCCTGTCAAAATTTCTTTATTCATACCGCAAAAATATATTTGTGGATTTTCCCATCTTTACAAATCCATGCTTAGCGATGACCTGTATCAAATGGAGATTTTTGATTCACTTGATAAATGTGCCGAGTATCTATCGGTTGACAAGAAGCTGTTAGCAAACGCTATGAAATAATTCTTGTTGCTATGAATTTTATAAAAAGCATGCATGTCCATTGGCTTAATCCCTGTGATACCCATAATAATTCTTACAGCGAGCAATATTTTTAAATCAACTCATTACTTCTAATTTAATTACATCTCAAAATCCATCCATAATCGTCTGCTAAGGTCCAAACTTAATAAACCTTCTGATTTCTAGCGGAAATGGACTGACGTCGATTAAAGTTTAGCTGAGCTAATATAATATAAAATCAGTATATTGTCCGGATTCGACCAGGCACGAAGTCCAAAATAAATTGTGGCTGAAAAAAGTGTATATTCGCCATGGCTAATCTGCAAAATTATATTCGAGTGAAAATTCGGATGGACGATATGATATCACAGATCCATTGGGGGATGAAAAATCTTGGATAAGTTTACAATATATGCAATTTCCAAGGGACTAATTTTTTACATATACGTTGGAGATAGCACAAGTTTAGAACCAAGTTCCGTCGCCACAAGATATGGTATAGCTGCAAATAAGATAAGCGTGGACTTATAACCTCACTATACTGGTCTTCTAATAAAAGATGTTGATCAGCCTATTGTTTCTGCGAAGTAAGCTTTGTCCCACAAATCGAAGCTTTCATCCAAACTTGATATCAGGTTGAGAGCTTTTGCGGCAATTGAAGATTCAGATATATTTTTTATTTCTTGGATCAATGTATCGACTGATTTTTCTCCATCAGATTCCACATATATGTGAAGATGATCTGGAGCTAACCAAAGAAGATTGATAAAAGAGCCAACCACCTCACTAAAGTCTAAGAAAACCTCACTTACAAGTTTAAATGCTTCTGTGGGATTAGAAAAAAATGGCCTCCTATGAATGAAATTCCAAGAGAAATGGTATTTTATATCCATTAAAATAGCATCAGGGTCATTACCCAATCGCTGTACCGCCAGTGCCCTTTGATATTTAATTCTATCGGATTCAAGTATTCTTTGGAGACTTCCTTTTGAAAAGCTATCAATAGAAGCATTTGGCAATTTTATATTTTCTTGTGAAGATGATTTTACTAATTTAAGGGAAGGCTTAAAAGCATAACACTTAAAACCCTCGATGTCCTGCTCTTGGCGATTCAAATCACAAAAGATTTCTTCTTGTAACCCTAAGTCTTGGCAAAGAGTGCACTTGCTGTGAGTGGTAGGTCTGGAATATTTGATACATTCAAGACATTTTTTAGGTATTTCGTTCGAAAATGACATATTTTATCTGTAAATTTAAAGAACTCATTGGCTTACGAAAATTTGTTAAAAGCATAGGATAATATGGATTCGGTCATCATCTCAAATTATTATTGCAACATTTCAATGTGAAAAATTCTAAATTACCTTTGTGAACTCAGCTGTCAATCCCCATATATTAAACCCGGCATAGACCACAATATCTTGAGTCCATTTCTTTTGACTCGAGCTGGTGATAAATTGAGATAAGCGGCAAATTCGCCAAATTTCATGTATGTAAGTAGTATCCAAATTAAAAAGGTTACTTTGACCCTACAGATTTTATAAACATCGGTACTTTTGGAAGCACACTTTCACCCCACATAAAAAGACTGTAGAAATCAAAGCTCAAAAGAATATATTGTGTTACGAATTAGATTAAGCCCTCATTTTGGCTAATTCTTTTCGAATAATATCTGCTGAGAAAGGGTCACCATGGGCCGGGAATACGGTTTTTACACCCTCATCCAATAAGGTTTGCCAACTATCAAACAAAGACTGCAAGTTTTCAGCGTAAATAGGCATTCCGGGCGAAAGACGTAATGGGAATTTATTCATCGCCATGTCACCGACAAAAGCCTCGCCTGAGTCTAACAAGACACTGACCGAACCTGAAGAATGTCCAGGTGTGTAAACAATTTTACCGGAAATGCCATACTCTGCTAAAGAAAACGTTTTTTCCTGAAGAACTATGTCTATTTTAGTCGGTTCGATATGAACAAACGGCACTATTGTCCAACTGAATAGTTTCGTTGAAATTTTACCCCAAGGAGTCACTCCGGGAGGCATCGGTTTTAAAGATTCTTCAAGCCAGTGTTTCTCATTTTGGTGCAAAACAACTTTTGCGCCTGTTAGTTTTTTGATTTCAGCAGCGGATCCAATATGATCCCAATGGCCGTGAGTTAGAATAATTAACTGAATTTCATCGGGATTTATCTCTGCTTTTTCTAAGCCCTTTAAGAAGGCCTTGCCTTTTTTAGGGTCACCGCTGTCAATCATGATTACCCCTTTATCCTTCAAAACGTAGACGTTGTCAAAACCCAAAGGAATGGTATGAACTTTGACCCCCATTTGACTTCCTCCTTTCCTCAGTAAAATTCCACCCATTAGATGTTTACAGATTGCTTTTTTTAAATTATGCAGGCGGCTGCCAAAAAGAACCCATCCCTTTTAGATTCCCGATTAGCTCCATCTGATACTCCTGCATGTGGGAAACATAGTCAGGGTCTGATCGCCTGGTAAAAAAATTGCCTGAAAAAAGTCCGGCTATATCAGATATCTTATTGATTCCTTCTTCAGTATCAGCCTTAAAACCGCTCCAGTTTCTGATGTGCTCTTCCGACCGGAAGAGATTCATTGTACTTCAGGAATAAGGCAGGTCGTTAAACCAATCCCTAAAGGGAACAGATGTGTATCCCATTAGACCTTCCGGTTCAGTTTCCTGGATAACGCCATCCTTCATCACCACTTTCATTTTTGAACCACAATCCAGGCAAGGTGCATCAATTTGGACTGTTTTGCCTGGAAAAAGCCAGCTGACCGCCAGCGATTCAAAACCTCATTGGCTGAACCACTTTTGTTGGCCATCGATAGTAATACGGTATTGGGTGGGTAGGTTGTTGAATGGTGGAAAAGAAACAATGAGGTCTGTGTTAGGATATAACCATCCTGGGAAGCCTTGGAAAAAAAGCTTATGCAAGGCTTTGCGCGCTTCTTCCAACGGCACATCCAATGCAGACGCAATATCGGTGTAATGAGGTGCCTGGCCAGTTTCAATCATGCGTTTCATGATGATTTGAAAAGTTTTGTCCATTTGGCTGGGTTCACTCATGGTTTTATCTCCTTTTGCTCGCCGGATTCATAAAAAATTCTATATTTTGAGTGAAACTTGACTTAAATGATTAGCTCCTAATTGAGAAGATTTTCTCTCAGGAGCGTGGAAGGCAAAATTTGAGGGGATTTTCCATTGAAACTTATTCCTGTTTGGATAAAGTTTAAGAGAAACCGACAGACATTTCAGAGTGAAAGAAATTAGAAGCTTAGAACAGATTCAGTGTTAAGCAGGAATAGCAGACACAGGTATAGGATTGAGATTCAGATGAAAACAATATTAAAATTTATATATTATCGACACCATGTAATGTCAATAAAATTCAAGTACTGCTATATTGAGAATACATGCAAAATCGCCAGATTCCAGATATGTAGATGGTAGCACCACACTGGCAAAATTACAGATATCATCAAAACCGGTCGCCAAGTCAATAAAATCCTAAAATTAATTTTCAGAAAATTATTTGAGCTCACCGGCGCTTTAATTTAAGAATGAATTTTTTTGGTCATAATATCCGTAGCGGACCATGACCAATCATCTTGCAAAAACCTTTGTGATATCAGGATATCCAAAAATTTGGCGGGCCCTCAAAATTTTCGAACCAGGCAGGCTATAGTCAATTTTAGGCAAGCCAAAATATTTGCCTTTGCTGCGGGAGCAACCCGCCAGAGTCAAGTAAACCCTCGGGCGCGGTTTTGAAACCACTTCTAGTCAATTCGCGACGATTCTTCGGCAGTGTCTTCCCAATCGTTTTGGCGGTCTTCCTCCCGCTTTTTGACGGTGTGAGCTTTGTTAATGGGAGACCGGATGTGGTGTACGATATCCTTGGCAACTTGATCGGTCATTTCTTTAATGGCGCCTTTTTCTGATTCGCCCTCGGTATCACTGGAACACGCCCACAAAGAAATGCTGATAAAAAGCAACGCAATCATAAGATGTAGGATCATTTTTTTCAAAATTAGGCCTCCTTTAAATTCTGCATGAAGGCCAGATCCTGCTTGCTCTGCTCGGCCATGCGGGCTTCGACCGCTTCTATATCTAACCCCATCAGAATCATGTAAACATTATATTTGGTTTTGCAGAAATAAATATCAAAAGGGTCCTTTTTACCGTTACGTCGGAAAATCCGGATGCCGGGGATTCCATCTTTTTGAATATACTCATTATCCGCGTTGATCAGAAGCGGCTCGACATCGTATTTATTCAGCCAGGGTATGCAGGCGCCTTCCATGCCGAGGGACGGATCCATGATCGATCTAATCTTTTCGGTCACCCCGCCGACGGCCAGGATAATGTCACCCGTCAGGGAACCGGTCACCCCGTAACGCTGATTAACCGGCTGCTTAATGTAATCCGACACCAGGGCGATATCCATCGCCACCGAGGCGCTGTCGCCTTCCACACCGCCGTGGGCCTGGATGTATTCTACATACATTTCATGCCCGACATAGGGCGCTCCTATTTTATTCAGCACTTTCTTTATGGAAGCCCTGACATTTTGGGCGGCCGCTTTGGCAATATCGCCGATCTTGCCGGGAGCCACCACCGTATCGGCGGTCCCGACATTGATCTGACAGTGAATCGGCAACGGCTGCCCGTACATCTGCCCGCTTGATTTTGAGTGAATGACCGCAAGGCCGACGACATAACCAATGGAATCAGTCATTGAACTGATATATTTTTTCAGGTTATTCTTGTGCTCGCCGACTTCTTTGGAAATTCCACCTTCCAGGCTCAGGTGCTCCTGTAGAGCCTGGCGAATATGTTTTGGTTCCACCAGCAGCGCGCCTTCCAGGACCGCTTCAAATTCCGCCGCTTTAACGATTCCGTTGATCGGCCGCAATATACTGCTGAATTTTCCGTCCGAAGACCGGCAGCGCAATTCTTTGGCAATTTCCAAAACGGCGCCTCTGCTAAATTCACGCACGGTCGGTTTAAAATCTTCCGGAAGATGCCTGCCATATATGTGTTCGCTTCTTATTCTTACGCTCTCGTAACCTTCTTTTTCGATGACCTCACCCCAGGCCGCTTCAAATTCTTCTGCCAGATTGATGATTTCCTGCTTTACATACTGGGCGATCTGCTTGACGCTTTCTTCATTCTCAGGGACAGCGCTCTCCATATGGATGATTTCCCCTTTGTCTTCAATTCTGCTGAGAAAAGCGCCGTCCCCTTCTTCCTGCAAGTAGGCCAGGGTGTCATGGTTGCAGCAGGCCACAATGATATTGTCGGCCTTTAAGTGATTCTCGGATCGATCGGCCGCACCGCTGCCAGTGCTGCGGCCGCCTTCAAGGAGGTACTCCTTGTTCTGCATAATCTCCAGCAAATCCGCCATGTAGCCGACTTTGACCAGTGTTTTCAACTCGTCGATATAAATAATCGAGTATTTTGCGTGTGCGCCTAAATAGGCCCGCATGTGGCAGGGTGTCTGGAGATTTCCTGATTGGTAGGGGTCATGCCGGAATCCGCCTTTCATATTGCGGGCACTGGGTTCGGAAACTCTAGCCATCAAATCTTCGTCCTTGCGTGGATCGTAGAGAACTTCCGGGACCATATCCTGTAAATGTTTGACGTCGTTTTTGGTTCCGGCACTGGTTTCGCGCTGGATCTTTTCCTGGACCTGGTGATTATTCTCCTGCATATACATAAAAATGGAACCCATACCGGTGAGTGCGGCTGCAATAAAGGCCGGTGGGAAATAGAAACCGCCGGCCACTCCCAGACAGGTGGCGAGGATCAGCGCGATTTTTACCTTGCGGGCTGATTGAATCTGTTCGGAAAGACTGAATTGGTCCAGACTGTTGCGCGCAATTTCGATGGCAGTGCTTAAATCCGATATGATTAAATCCATCTTGGCCGGGTGTTCATAGGCAAAACGGATGTGGTTACGGTCCTTGCCCGGATAGGCCACAATCGTTTCCGATGGCCTTAGATAATCTCCGATTGACTTTTCCAGGACCTCCTTAAACATGTTGGCCAGCATGGATTTTCCGGTACCCGGCCTTCCCACCATGAGAATGTGGCCTTTGTTCTGGGCAATTTTTCTGATAGCCCTTTTAGCGCGATCCTGGAAGATAACACAATCAATAGGATCATCCGGAAGCTTAATTTGCGAGGTATCATCGAAATGGCCCAGACGCTGTTGCAGGTTCGCAGGATAATCCAGCAGTTCTTTTATCCACCGATAATCATTTTCGTTGTAATCACTAGGCATTGCTGTAACCGTTGATGGAATCCAATAGATAAAACCTGCCGGCCTCTGATATCATCGCTCGTTTAACCACCGCAGAATACACATGGGGCAAATTTTTGCGCAGCGGTTCCAGCGCTCTTAAATCATGCAGAACAGAAATGTCTGTATGCATTCTATCCCGATGGCATTCAGAAAGCAGAATATAGCTGAGCGATACGCCGATCTGCAGGTAGTTTAATATCGGTTTGATGAGGTTTTTTTTATTCAACTCCACGTTGAGTGTTTTAAATACATCCTGATAAATTCCCGGCAGCGCAGCCTGAGAATAGTCAATTTCAAGCTTTTTATTAAAAAACAGTTTGATCGGTGTGGCCTGCCCTTTGTTGCACAGGTTAAAAGCGTGACTTAAACTAGGGTTTGAATTCAATGACTGCTCGAGCAAATGCATATATTTTAATAGATGATCGTCCTTTAAATAAAAATCAATTCTATTATTTTCAGCCAATACACAGGCTTTTTGATTGCCGCCGGAATTATAGGTGATAAGCTTGAATGCTTTGGCGGGGTCGTAGGAAAAAAAATCATACCCTCGCAATTCAAATAGACCGTCGGCCATGTATGCTTTATTCAGAATGACGCCGACGTCTTTGGAAATGAAGTTGCCTAAATATTTAATTTTTTCCTCGATGCTGCCCTGTAACTTCAAGTAGGAGTAATTGCCGCCCACATCTTCGCAGATTCCCACAATTTGAGATATTTTGCGTGGATTCAGATGAACTAATTTTTGGGCAACCGAATCATAGGCCCTCAGTTGGTCTACAATTTTATTTAAATGGGACTCAAGATGAAGATCCTTCAGAGGGGGAATCTGCAATTTATAGCGGGAGACGATTACTTCCGGTGCGAACATGGGGTTTTTTTTCAGACGCTTCCAAGAGCCCGGCAGGATTTTATGAAATGCTTTTCGTATTTGCTTAATAGGGCCCTGCTTGTAATGGATTTCACCGCCGACCAGCTTTTTCTTGATCTCTATGGAATTCGGATTCAGCAGATAACGCCCGATGTCCGAAATTTTATACTCCTTGCAGGGTCCGGTGACATTGCCCTCAACCATCAGGTCCAGGTCAAGGTCTGAAAACCGTCCTTCGGAAATAATCCATACCTTACTGTTATTACGAGACATATTACAATCACCGGTGGTTGAAAATATCGAATAGTATATGAAAGATTTGAGTTGTGAACTCGATCTGCCCGGACCATTAACTCCTATTATCGGTAATTTTTTGAATAAGTTGAGCAATTTTTACAAGACCGCCAGCTGAGATTTGAATTTGATATTCAAGCCTAAAGTATGGTATTAATGAATTCAACATGGCGGAAATCAAACCTTTTAGAGCCTGGAGATACAATGACGAACTGGTGAAAAACATCGGTGAGTTAACATCTCCGCTTTTTGATGTGGCCTCTGAGAAAGAAAAAGCCGCCCTTTACGGCAATCCCCAAAATAGCATCCATCTTTCGATCCCCGGCGGAGAGTGCCCGGCTGAAAAGGCCTCTAAAATATTGCGTCAATGGAAAGATAACGGCTGTCTCCGGAGGGACACCGATGCCGCAATCTATCTTTATTACCAGTACTTCAGGCTTCCCGGCGACCCTTCCCGTTATTGCCGCAAGGGATTCATTTGCAAGATCCGGCTCTATGACTGGGAACAAAATGTTATCTTGAGGCATGAAAACATCATGCCAAGATCAGTTGATGAACAAGTGGAGTTACTCGCGGCAACCCGGTTGAATGCAAGCCCGACCCATGGTCTTTATTCCGACGAGACCTTTGAACTAGAAAAATTCATGGATGACAGCATGCAATGCCCGATCTGCGAGACCGAAGACTACCAGGGCATCCGGAATGTAATGGGCGCGATTCGAGACCCCAAAACCATCAAACGCTTTGTGGATATTTTGAAAGATAAGCAGGTGATTTTAGCAGATGGTCACCATCGCTACACCGGGTCGCTGGCCTACATGAAGCAGCAAATGTCCGCCAATCAGAATCATACCGGCAATGAAAGCTATAACTATCACTTAATGTGGCTGACCAATACGGAGGCCGATGACCTTAAAATATTGCCCACCCATCGCCTCCTCAAGGAACTGGAATGTTTTAATGAATACTCCATCCTTAAAAAGTTTGAAAAATATTTTACCGTCAAGCCGGTACCCAATCCGGACATTATGCCTGAAGTCATCGCCGGCAAATCGTGGACTTTCGGGTTGATTTTTCCGGAAAATGCCTTTCAGGTCCGTCTAAAGCCGGATCTTCATGCCACAATGAAGTGGAATTTTCCCGATGACATAAAGGCGCTGGATCTGACAGTAATGCATTATTTTATCATTCAGGAAATCCTGGGACTGAAAGGCAAAGACCAAAGCACTTCGACCTGTATCGAATATGAGAGAAGTTTCGCCTCCTGCCTGGCCAAAGTATTGCAGCGTGAGGCCCAATTAGCTTTAATTACCAACGAGATATCGATTTCGGAAATAAAAACCGTCTGCAACAGCGGACATACCCTGCCTCAAAAAGCTACCTATTTTTGGCCGAAGGCTATATGCGGGTTTGTGTTCAGTTCCATCTAGAACCGGGCCTGAGGCCCTTTCAAATGTCCGATGACTTCGTTGCGATTCAGTTTAAAATGCTCACGTACTTCGTGCACGCTCCGCTTTTAAACCGAATCGACGCCTTGTCCTCAAACATTTGAAAGGGCCTCAGGCCCGGTTCATGTGGAAAGAAATGTTAATTATTTTCGAGCATTACTAACTTTTTATTTTGACTTCTAAGTGGCTGTTTTCTATACTTTCTTTATAAAGAATGATAAGATAATGATAAGATTCGGTATCTTATTAAGAAATACCGGGATTTTTTTCCGATATTTAGACGAGGTTATTAATGCAATATAAAATATGGTTGGTGGTAATCATTTTTAGTTTGATGGGTCACCCGGTAATGGCGATCACCCCGGAAGCCGCGCGTACGGAACTGGCCCAGGAGAATATCCCCTATACAGTGGCAGCGCTGGTGGATCATGTCGAAAAAGGAAACACGGAGGTGGTGGGCTGGTTTTTGGCCATCGGAATGGAAGTTGATGCCAGCAACGAATTTGGAGAAACCGGATTAATGCTGGCCTCCGAACAGGGTCATCTTGAAATGGTCAAACTGCTATTGGCCAGCAAGGCCAATGTCAACGCCCGGGATCTGGCCAGGCGCACGGCCCTGATGAATGCCGCCCTAAACGGACATACCGTGATTGTCAAACTGCTCCTGGCCCAAATGGCCGATGTCAATGCCACCTCTCAGTGGAAATCAACAGCCCTGCAGGAAGCCTGTATGAACGGACATTTCGATGTGGTTCAGATTCTGTTGAACGCAGGCGCGGATGTAAAAATGATCAACAATGCCGGGCATACGGCCCTGGTCGAAGCGATCATCGAAGGGCGGGAATCCATTATCCGGCTTTTAATTTCGCGCGGGGCCGATGTAAACGCCAGGGATTTGAGCGGGTATTCTGCCGGTGAGACGCCCCTGATCGTGGCCGCCATGAAAGGTAGAACCGATATTGCCGAGGTGCTGATTGCCAAGGGGGCTAAAGTCAACACGAAAACCAAAGATGGTCAAACAGCCTTAATTTATGCGGCCCGGGCTCCCGGGGATCGCAGTGAGGTCGTTAAATTATTAATTGAACACGGTGCCGATGTGAATGCCGAAGATAACACCGGAATGACCGCCCTGGCTTATGCCTTGAAAAATCGCGATGTTCTGCTCTTTAAGATCCTGATGGAATCCGGCGCCAAGGAATAAACGCATTGTTTTGAATCCAAGGCTATTTATTCATGCTTGTGCGGATAGGTGCCATGGGGGTGGGCGTGGACATGGTTGTGCACGTAAAGTTTGTTGTCTAAAAGAATTCTTCCTTCCTGCATGGTATACAGTGCATTGGTGGTTTCTGCCAGAAAATCGATATCATGTGAGATGATAATGTAGGAGAGCTCAAGTTGCGCGAGGATATCCGTGATTATTTTTTGAGTCTTGCTATCAAGCCCATTGATGGGTTCGTCAAGCAGCAGAATTTCCGGCTCCATGGCCAATACCGTCGCCAGTGACACCAGTCGTTTTTCTCCCCCCGACAGCTTGAAGGTCACTCTATCCTCAAAATCGGTCAATCCCAAATAGGCCAGGGTTTTGCGGGCAATATTAATTGCTTCGGCTTTTGTTTTGCCTAAATTCAAGGGACCGAAGGTCACATCTTCTAAAACTGTCGGTGAAAAAAGTTGGTCGTCTGAGTCCTGGAACAATAGCCCGATGCGTTGACGAACTTCCAAAAAATCTTTTTCATGACTGACAGGCTTACCGAAAATTTCCAATTCGCCCGATACCGGTTTCAGCAATCCCATGATAATATGTAAAAGGGTCGTTTTGCCGCTGCCGTTGGGGGCCACCAGGCCCATCTTTTCGCCGCGGAAAAAGCTTAAATTCAGATTATTGAGAACCGGATCGGCTCCCGGATAACTGTAGGTAATATTTTTTAAATTTATTAATGGGATTCTGGAATTCACAATTAATCATTTCCCCTTAATCTGTCCTTACCACTGCATAAAGACCAGAATCATGGTGATGCCTGCCATTAAGACTGAAAAAATCAAACCTGCCTTACCGGCCTTGAACTCCTGCAGGCTGTAAAATGTACCCTTGAATCCGCGGCATAGCATGGCCTGGTGCACCCGGTGAGCCCTTGAGGTTGCCCGGACCAGAAGCATGCCAATGACATAGGCATAGGTCCGGTAGGTATGCAAATTGGTTTTAGGTTGAAAACCCCTTATTTTTGACGCTCTCATCAGTCGCTGGTATTCCTGTTCGAGGACGAAAACATAACGGTAATTCATCAAGAGAAGATGGATAATTTTTTGCGGAACACGCAGCTGCTTTAACGTATAACCTATGGTGGCAAATGTCATGGTAGCGATCAGTGCAATTAAGGTAAGTAAAATCGCATTGGATTTTAAGGTAATCCGGGCTGCCAGCACCACCCCCGCCCGGGACAGGGACAATGGTCCGATCTGAAATATCGGCTGACCGCCATAGGTCAGCGGCACCACCACCCATAAAAACAAAATCAACCCGTTGACCAGTACCAGGCGTTCGCCGACAGCTTTAAACCCCAATCCGGCGCTGACGATCAACGCCGATGAAATCACCACCGCAATTAACAATGCCGGAAACTGATTGGAAAAGGCGACCACATAGCAATAAATGGTGGCAACAACAATCCGAATCCGCGGATCGAGTCTATGGATGATAGAATTTCCGGTGGCGAAGGGTTCTGATATCATTTGGCAGCGGTGTTTTTTTCCGACTGTTGGATCGCGGCTGGAAAGCCGCGATCAGTAAATGGTTAGATTGAGCATAACTTCAGTTTTTCTTTTTACGGCTGTGAAAATAGGCCGCTATTCCTACCAATCCGATGATATAGCCGATACCTGCCAGGACATCACCGATGCCGGGGCCCTTGGCATGGGATTCGGCCAGCATCTTAAGCACGGGCTTCATTTTTTTGTCCAGGGCTTTTTCGACGATGGCCTCGATTTCGGCCCGACTCGGCCCGGCATAATCTCCAATCTGCGTCTCTTTCAGTTGATCATAGGGTTGGACGTCAGAAATTTTTGGTTCATTCGGCGCAAGCACTCTTTGCGATGGCGATTCATCTGCAGAATGGTCGCCATGACCATCATCGATTGGCAGGGTCCATTCCGCCCGGTGGCCCATGCCTGCTTCCAGGACTATCTTGAGTTCTTTTGGCTGCGGCCGCTTGAAAGAAAACTCGCCCTGATCGTCCGTATGCCCGGTGAGCACTTCATTACCAC
>JBATKU010000406.1:0-12367 GCA_049669725.1 Desulfobacterales bacterium | reverse complement strand
CCGACGGACAGTTTTTACCGAAACACCGGCTGCATCTTAAAATCTGACACGAACTGCCCATGGCCTCCTCGGCCGTATACCCGCTGATACGTTCCATCGATCGATTCCAGGAAGTGACCCGACCGTTGTTATCAAGGGTGAAGACACCATCGGCCATGGTGTCGATAATCTGTTCAATAAAATGAATGTTCCAAATTTCGTGGGTTTTTGAGTTCACGGCAATCTCCACTTGGTTTCAGTTCGAATGTCAACTGGTTTCCATCCATAAGCCGTCTTTTCCCTCCGCCCCCGGCGGACCCATCGAAAAAAATCCTCATTTATGATTAGGAAACCTCGTAACACCATCCACTATTCGTGGGTGGCGATACCCAGTGTTACGCAGGATAGTACCCGCGGACCACAGGCCTGTCAACCTGAGAAAGATTTAAATCAGACGTTACTAAACGTTACTTATTTCGAAAAGTAACGTTATCCTATTCATCACCGAACCCGCAGGATTACCTCACATATAAATCCCATCGTGTTTACAAGATTATTTTTATCATTAATTCAAATAGGTTAGAGTAATCATGTCTGAAAATATTCAGGAAATCATTGAAAACAATTTTGAAAAGGTGGTTCTAAATTCCGATAGGCCGGTGCTGGTGGATTGCTGGGCACCCTGGTGTATGCCCTGCCGGGCGCAGCAACCTATTCTGGAGAAAGTGGCCGACGAATTACAGGGTAAGGCGCTGATTGCGTCCTTGAATACCGAGGAGAATCGCAAAGAGGCCTATCGGCTGAACATACACAGTATTCCTACGCTGGTCCTCTTTAAAGACTGGCAGGAGGGCATGGTAAACTATAGAGAGAGACGGATCTTGAAAGAGATATTGCCGCCCTGCGCCGCATGGAAAAATAAAAGAGGAACTCAGGGGCGGGAAGAAATTGATACGTCTGGGGCGACATCTGGAGATTTCCCTGTTCGATCATTCAGGGTGTCACGGTGCCTGCACAAACAGTCCCTTGTCGTTTTCAAGCTCATAAAGTTTTTCAATCATGAACTCGACGTATTTTGTGCATTTGTCCTTCCAGATGCCCGATTCCAGAAACTTCTGGTATTCACCGGATTTGGAAAAATCCATGCCGATCAGCCCCTGGCAGGTGATGTCCCCGAAATGCCGGTTGAATTCCGTGACGATCTTCGCCGAAAAGGCGCGCACGGCGTGACGGGCCTGCTTGGCTTGCTCTTTATCGCTCAGCGGGCAGCGGTGCCGCAACCCAAGGCACACGGCCGATGCCGACACCACCCCGCAGGGGGCATTCTGAAAGCCGCCGATACCTCCTAAAAAAGGAATCCCGGTCCATAAAAAATCTTCATTGCCCAGGTCATATGCCTCCCACATAACTTGCAGGATGGAAGGCCCTCAGTGATATCCCCGGTGCATAAGTTTAAGTGCACGATGCTTGGCCTCTTCAACTGACATTTTCATTTCCATGATAATATCCTCCGCGACAAAACAGTTGTATTAGGGGTCACAATATTATGGGTCGAGGCTTGACGGGTTGATGTTCAAACAACCATTGAAAATTTTCGGTTGTTTCGGGCAGGTAAGCCAGCCCCCTTTGCAGGCTGGGCACTATTTTGTAGTAACTTTTGACCTTCTCGAAAACCGCTTTCACTTTGCCTTTAGCCTTTCATTGACGATTTCTGAAATTTCCTTGACCTGAATGCGCTCTTCCATGTTGTTCGATTTTACAGCATCCCCCAGCATGACCGCACACGTGGGGCAGCTGACCGCCAGGATACCCGCACCGGTGTCCAGTGCCTCGGCCACGCGGTTTCGGGCAGGAGATTCCACTCCGTTTCCGAGGATGTCGGTGAACAAATTTCCGCCCCCGCCGCCGCAGCACAAGGCATCCTGCATGGACCGTTCCATTTCGCGGATCGCTACACCCGGCAAGGCGGTCAGAACTTTTCTGGCTGACCCGTACTCCCGGTTGTGGCGGCCCAGGTAGCACGGATCGTGATAGGTCACCCGTATATTGGAAAGATTATCCTTAAACGCAAGGCTGCCGGCATGGGCCGCCAGGAGCTGGGTGTAATGAAACACCTGGTAGGCACCACCCAAGGCCGGATAGTCATTTTTCAGGGCATTGAAGCCGTGGGGAGAAAGCGCTATGATCTTTTTAACATTCAGTTTGTTGAAATGTTCGATGTTCTCTTCGGCCAGCAGACGGAACAGTTCGCTTTCCCCCATTGCATTGGCTTCATTCCCGTCAGACACTTCCCTGTCACCCAGGATGCCGAATGAAACGCCCAGTCGAGTTAGCAGAGCTGCTACAGACCGGGCAATCTCCTGACCCCGGCTGTCGAACGCCCCCACATCTCCTGGAAAAAATAAAAATTCCTGGTCCGAAAATACTTCAACTTCAGCATCTACGGCCCAGTTGGTTCTCTTCTTCCTGGATATGCCATAGGGATTGCCATATTTTTGGAGCTTTGTCAGGCAGTCCCGCACGGGCGGCGGCACTTTGCCTTCACCCACCAGTTCCTCTTTACCGGCAGTAAACGCCAACAGCAGCTCATCTTTGATCTTGGTCAATGGGCACTGCTCCACACAGTTTCTGCATGCCGTGCAGGAAAACAGTATCTCCTGGAAGCGCCGGGAGGGCTCGAGCTTATGATCCAGCCAGGCCCCCAGAAGCCACATCCGTCCGCCCGGTGAATAGGTCTCGAACCTGAATGCCACATGGGCCGGGCAGTTGAAATCCATGTAGTTCCCCGGCAGCTTGCAATAACCGCACCGGAAACACCTGTGCAGAATTTCCGCGTATTTCATCAGTTATCCTCCCAGTTGCCGGGATTCATAATGCCGTTAGGGTCCAGGATCGATCGCACGCGACGAATCATGTCAAACATGTTGGGGTCCATTTTACGGATGATCTCTTTCTGGGCCGGGGCCTCCGCTTTCCAGGGGACTCCCCCCATATCCAACACCCTTTTGTTGGTCTCCTCAAGGGCACCCTGAGCACGGGCTATATCAGCAGGGTCCGCCCGGTTGAAAGCATAAGCGTAAAAAAACATCATACTATGATTGACCCCGATGATCCGGCACCCCATGGAGTAGCTCACCCCCAATTTGTCCGCGATATCGAGGCCCAGGTCATAGGCTTTGGGAAACAGTTCCACCGGCATGATTGCGCCCACATATTCGAACCCACCTCCTTTGCGAACATCCGCAAAAAGGGCAAGCTGCCTGGCAGGAACCTCCAGGAATCTTTGTTTCATCATGCCCGGCAGGGGCAGAAACCCGCCGGTCTTATCATCGATATAGTTTTCCACCGCTGACCGGATGAGATTCCGCTTCCAGATCAGCTCTTTTTTCGTTTTTGCGCCGTAGTTGACATTGCAGTGCAGAAAGCCTGCCGCCCAGTCCGGTTTGGGTGTCATCCAGGTGGTAACATCTTCCGCCAGTTGGGTGCCGGTTATCCGATAGAGGATATCGGGCAGGAGCGACGCATCCTCGCACACAAACACCCCCACATCATTCAAAGGATAGTTGGGATAGAGCTTTATTGCCAGTTTGGTAATCACACCGGTAGTCCCGGCCCACCCCAAAAAGAGACCCGCCAAATCCGGTAGCGGGGCTCTTGCGAACCAGTAGGGAGAAGTTGCACAGGACCCGATCCTGGCGATCTCGCCGGTGGGCAGGACCACTTCCAACCCGTTGAGCATGTCGGAGTGAAACCCCCCCGTGTGTGACATATGCCCTGATCCGTGTATGCAAACGTTTCCGGCAACCGTAGCCGCAGGCGGGGCATCCGGGGCCGAGTGCTTGAGGTTTGGAAAGTGTTTTCGAAGATGGGCTTGCAGCATACCCTGCGAAGTGCCAGCCTCCACCAGTGCGTAGCGGCTCAACTCGTTTATTTCAAGAATTCGGTTCATTCTCTTCATGTCCAAAACGATGCCGCCTTTCAAGGCCCTCGACAGCCCGGAGAGTACCAGGCCTGCTCCCAGAGGCACCAGGGGCACCCGATGCGCATTGGCTGCCTGCACTATTTTTTGAACCTCGTCGGTACTCCCCGGCATGATCACTATATCCGGCTCACAGGCCGGCATAGTTCCAGGATCCATGGAATAGATATACTTTTCTTCCGGAAAATCGGATACAAATTCAGGTCCGACAATTTCCGAGAGAATTTCATAGATGTTACTCATAAATCTATCCTTTCGGTGCATCTCCTTCCAGAGCGACCTGACAAAGATCGCTCAGGTGAATCGGAAACAGCCCCTTTTCCGCAGCAGCTTCAGCCAGTGTCAGCATGCATGCCGGACAGTTAAAGACACAATATACCGCTCCCGCTTCTTTCATATCATCCAAATTACGGTTTTGAATCTCATCGGCCATTTCCTCCCGCTGGTGTGCCCTCAAAACCTGACCACAGCATAGCGAATTTTCCCTGTCGTACTTTCGTTCAACGCGCTCCACGCCGATTTTTGAAAAAATATCTTCAACCCAATGCTGGGTTTCCGGAATCAAGCGGCTGGAACAGGGCCGTTGGTAGGCTACCTTGGCATTGATGGGCTTGATGGTGTCTTGCAGAGCATCAAGCCGACCGGAGATGTACTCGAAGACATGAATTGGTTTGAACGGCACCTCTATATTGAATGCCGGGGCCAGGTGGGTAAAGCTCGCGTAGCATTCATCGTGAAAGCAGATCAGTTGATCTACGCCGCTGTCCCTTAAATAAAAATGCCAGATATTCTCTATGACCCTTGGAAGTTGATCGCGAATGACCGAATTGCGGGCAAAATGAAGCCACATGATATTACAGAAGACATCGCTGCCCACAATGATGGAAGGATTCTCATAGAGCGGCGCCCGTATGCTCCCGGTCAGCATAGGAAAGTAGCACATATCGATCACCGGTGCCCTCACCTTCATGGGCGTGATAGTGCCTTTGGGTTTCATCATAAGAATCTGCTGGCGGGTGATGGGGGCCGGTGAGGGCAGGATGCCTTTTTCCTCCTGTCGTTCGACAATCAAATAAAAAGGGTGATTGCCGTTGGGGCAGTATTCTTCGCAGGCATAGCAGGTGGCACACCCGGTCAGAACCCTGGAGTCCTTACCGTTGTTGATGTTGGCCTTCTCCCGTTTTGCCTCCTCCAAATCAAATGTCATGTACTGACATCGCATCAGACAATCACAGGTATCACAGGACTCGCAGATGGCCGGATCGAAATTTAATGCATACACGCTGGTCTCCTCCGGGAATTTGCAATCATCCCGTTCTTTCAAAAAATTAGTCCAATCGGTATCAATAAATGCATTTAGCTGTAGAAGTCAACACTAATGCACAATACATTTATGCTTGTCAGGTTCTGAGCTGGCTGAGCCGGTTATCACCTGATAAAATAGTTCATTGAAATCAATTGAAGCGGTATTGGGTATTCGGGATCGGGCACTGGTAAGTGGAGGATTGAAAATGAATAATGTATCGTTTGCGGACACTGCTATCGTATCCTGCGGTACCTTGAGCCTCGAACTCAATTATTCTGAAAAAGGAATTTTAAATCTTTAAAGAACCAGACAATCGGCGACCAGTTCCCACAAATATTTAACCTCGAGATCCGCCATCCCGTATTCTTTTTTAATGTTGTTAAACTGACCGTGACAGCTGTGACAGGGAACCACCAGCATCCCGGCACCGGTGGCCTTGATCTGATCGATTTTTTTACGGGCGTAAAAACTACGTTCTTCGGTGTACCCGTTGACCAGCGCACCGCCCCCGCCCCCGCAGCAGATCTGATTCATTTTCGCCGGATAAAGGTCGATCCAGTTTTCGATACATTGGCTGAGGATCCAACGCGGCTCATCAAAGAACCCATACCCGAACCATTTTTGGGCTTTTCTGCCATAGTTACACGGATCATGATAGGTGGCCGGACCTTTGAACCGTGTTTTATCCAGTTTTATGCGTCCCTCTTTAATATATTTTATGAGAAGATCAAATACAGTGACAAATTCAAATTTTTTCAATGCTTCTGGGTAGTGTTTTTCGAGACCCGACCGGGTCGCCAGATAGGCGTGCCCTCATTCGGGCCACATCAGCGTTTTGACTTCCAGTTTCTCCATATGTTCGACAATACGGCCGGTCATGATTTTCATGGCTTCGTCATCACCGGTAAAATACGCCCAGTTTGTTCCCTCCCAGTTTTCGGAAGGTACCGTCCAGTCTTCTTTAGCCGCATGAAAAATTCGCCACCAGTGCTTTAAATCCTCTGTATGGGTGTTGACCAGCTTGTTGTGAATGGTGGTGAGAATGTTGGCGCCCTTTTTATCGATAGACACTTTAAATCCTTCATAGCCAGCTTCTTCGGCAATTTCCTGCGCCACATCTTCAAGGATGAAGATGTAATCATCCTTTGGCAGCCGTAAATTGTTTCCGGTTTCAAGCGCCGCCTCCAACCCCTTGTGGAGTATTCCGGGTACCTTGTCTCTGTCCCTCAAGGATCGGACACGCCGGACCGCATCGGCAACATCTATCTCCATGGGACAGACACTTTCGCATTTTCCGCACAAAGTGCAGATCCAAGGCCAACGCGACTCAATCACCGCATCCTCAAGGCCCAGGGACAACATTCGAACCAGTTTCCGCGGGTCAAAGTCATCTATCCCCGAAGCAGGGCATGAGCTGGAACATAGCCCACAGGTCACACAAAAATCCTGGGAAAACGCCCAGGACCTGAACCGGCTGTGATCTAATTCGTTCATATCGATAATGTCGGTTGCAGCCATTACAACTCCTCTATCTCTTTGGTGCCAAGATTGATATTTAAGTCTCTTTCAGCCTGCTCGGTCCTAGCTCAAGAATGGTATTTTCAAAGGCATTAACCGTTTCAGCAAACTCCGTTCCCATATTAGAGGCAAGCGTTTTGTAGGCCAATCTTTCAGGTTCAAAGCCGAGTTGGGGCAGCAGATCAGATACCTGATCCACTCTCTGGTGCGCATATATATTGCCGAATTCCGAATGGCAATTGCCCTTATGGCATGTCAGCACCAGCACACCGTCGGCACCCTTTCTAAATGCTGCAAAAAGGTGCTCCAGCGATATGCTGCCGGCACAGGGGACTTCTACGATTTGCAGGCCTGGCGGAAAAGAATATCCCATGCAAGATGCCAGATCGCCCGCTCCTTTGGCGGATCGGCTGCAGCAAAAGGCCGTTATTGATGGACTATAATCTTCAATAGCGGCTGTTTTTTTTATTTCCGGGATTCTGTCGGAAATTGACAAACCATCAGGCGCATTTATAGCAATGGCAAAACGAGGGCACTCGGCCGCACAAATGCCGCAACCCTCACAAGCCTGCGGATCAACAGCGACCTTTGAATTCAAGGATATGGCGCCATAGGGGCAGACGCGTAAACAGGTCAGGCAGCGGACACAGTGCCCGGTGAAGTTGATTTCGGCCTTTCCTGTTTGCTCCTCAGGCGGCTTTTTGCAGAGGTTCAGCACACAAAGCGCTGCATTGCCGATATCGGCCTCTCGTTCCCCTGCTGCTTGAGCATTGCGTGACCATCCGGCAACAAAAACACCCTTTTTGTTTGTGAGCACCGTGGCCCGATGAACATTGTCTGATTGGATAAATCCGTCCGGGCCCGTTTCTATCTCCAACTTGTCCGCAATATCACGCGAAAAGGTTGATGAATTAAGGGCTTCGTCGATAACAGTGACATCCGGAATTAATTTAAACGTTTCCCGGATGACTTCATCAACATAGACAATGGTGAGGTTGCCGTCTTTATTAACATGGATATCGGGAATTGTTTCCGTGAATTTCATGAACACGGTACCCGCCTTTTTGGTTTGCCGATAAAGGGCTTCCAGACCGCTTCCGGCAACCTTAAGATTTCCGGTAAAGATGTAAGTCTGCCGGTCGAATTCCTGTTGTAGTTTAAGCGCACAGCGCATGACTTCTTCGGTGATTACAGGTTTACTTTCTTCCGCCAGCCCTGTAATAAAAGCGATCCTTTTCCCCGCTAAATTTTTTTTTGCAGGACCCGATCCGAATTCGATAAATTCACAGGCTTGGGAAAGTGAAATCACAGCGCTCGATTCCCCAACACCATAAAGGGAAAAATTGGGTTTTCGCTCCACTTCATCGGCTATAATGATGCTGGAAACGGTCCGGGTAACGGATTTGTCGTTTCCGGTAAACTTCAGGCTGAAACGACCCACCGAACCACTGCAGGAAAAAAAACCGGTAACAGGGAGGATCTCCAGCTTACCTGTCTTTCTTGCGGTATTCAAATCATCAATCAGCCCGGCATCACCGGTAGTGCCCGGTATTGCCACAATGACGTCTCCATCCTTTTCAAGCAACTCTTTGGCGATTTCCCGGGCATCACGACTGTAGCCCAGAATCAGCGTTTTTGCACCCAAAGCGCGTCCTTTCGTTCATTTTTTTGTATCAGAAAACACCTAAATCCCCAGATATTTCGCCACTTCAAAGGCGGTCTTGCCGGCACTGGCAATGGATTCTGAGATGCTCATGGGGCCTGTAACGGAGCCGGCCGTGAATACGCCCTTTTCAGAAGTCAAGCCCCCTTTATCGGCCTGTTCCACAAACCCGGTTTCGGCCAGTTGTAACTTCAATGTCCCTGTTGTTTCTTGGATGCTTTGACAGGGCGTCATCCCTACGGAAAGCACGACCAGGTCAAATTCCTCCTGAAATGTTTCACTGGACGTGCTAGCCAGAAATGTCACCCGCAACTGATCGTTGGCTGCAGGATAGATGTCTCCCGGGATGGCCCTTATCAATCGGACATCTTTCCGAATTTTAGCGTAAAATTCGTCAAAATCCCTGCCAAAGGTCTGTACATCCATATAAAAAAAAGTGACATGTATTTCAGGCTGCCGTGCTTTTACCAGGCCCGCCATGCGCAAGGCTGAGCCGCAGCAAACCTTTGAACACCACAGGTGGTTGAGTTTGGCATCGCGGCTGCCCACGCATTGAATAAAAGCGATGCTGCCTGCCTCAACGCCGTTAGAAGGTTTTAATACCCGCCCATCCGTTCTGAGCATTCTTTCCATCTCCAGGTTTGTGATGACATTTTCAAATTTACCGTATCCGTATGGTTTGCTCACAGGGTTGAACGGCGTGAATCCTGTGGCGAGAATCACAGCATTCGCATCGGTGGATTCCGCCATCTCAGCGGCATCAAGATCGATGGCTTCTTCCGGGCACGCCTGCCGGCATGCGGTACACGATTGATCCTTCAGAAAGAGGCACTTTTCACTTGAGATGGCATAAAAAGGAGTGTGGTTTTTGGAAAATCCCTTCGTGACTGCACCATTTTCAGGACATTTCTCAAGGCATATCCCACAATTGCTGCATTTTTCAGGATCAATAAAAACCGGTTTTTTCAGGAGTGTCACGGAAAAATCTTTCGATTTTGATACTTCCTGAACCCGGGCGCCTGCCATCAATTTAATTTTCGGGTTTCGAACGACCCGGGTGAGTTTTTCCTCAACCATGCAGGCACCGCATTTGACGCAATGGTCCGTGGCTTTGCAGGTATACTGGATCGCATGGCCCCCGGGAAAGTCTGATTGTTCCACTATTTCAACGTCAATATCCAAATCGGCCAGGTCAGATGCCACTGTAAGTCCGGCGACACCGCCGCCGATAACAAGAACCTTATTCGCCATTATATGAACACCTTTACTGTGATGTGTTTCGTTTTACGGTTAAAAAAAGCGATTTTCATATTTTATCGACGCCTGGTCGAATTCATCGTACAGTATTTTCAACCGCTCATTGGCAATGTTGATTCTATACTGTTTTTCTTCCTTTTCCCTTTCCGTCTGGTAACAGGCCAGACAGCGCTCATATCGGTGGGTCTTCCCAAGGCAGGTAATCATGAATTCCGCCATCATAAAGGTCATCTCATTGTCATAACCGACAAAGTGCTCTACCCCTGGGACAGATTCCAGCACCACCTTTACAGACACATCATTGCCCTCTTTGGCGATATTGATAAAATCGTGGATGACCAGCGTCGCATCGTAGTCTTTCTGGTACCCGTCAAATTTAGCAGTCATATTTTCCAGTGTGAAAAGCCGCCTTTCGATTTCTATACCGGCCTTCTCCAGCTTGCGATAATCTTTTTGGAGATAACGGTTGGCAATAATTATCGCCTGGGAAACATGGGGGTGCATGTTGTCAGGGCAACCGCGAGCATAACACTTTCTGAATTCGTATTCTTCGCCGTCGATGGTTCCTTTGTATCGGCAAATGAATATGAACGCCTGAAACGGATTGTCATGATGGGCAAAATCAACGGGCAGGATTTCAAAGGCAATACGGCATGTCACTGTCGATTCTTTTTTTTTCAACCCCACAAGGTCTGTTACACGGTTTGGGGGATTATTTATGGATATTTGTCCCATTTTCTCCACCTCTTTCCAGAGTCAGGTTAAAATATTTCAATGGGTGACTTCAATCCCCATCAGAAACCTGGTCCCCCATAGGAATTTCTTCACCCGGGGCCCAGGTGTCAAAAGAATCCGGGGTAATGGTATCACCTGAGTGCACTGGATCATAAACCCAAACGATTCGGGTATTGCATTCCCAAACTCTTTTGCCTAATTCGCGCTGCCGTTTTTCCAGGGCCTTTTCGGCTGTTTCTCTGGTTTTATGGACAGAGATCACCTTTTTTTCGCGCTTTAATGGCTCGAATTCGTCGTATATCAATGCATACATAATAGGACCTCCCTTCGGGTTGAATAAGCGCTCATTTTATATTGAGTTGTCCGAAATTTTGCCTATTATTCGAAAGAACGCTTCTCGTATTTAACCGACCCCAGGTCGAACTCCGCGTACAGAAGCTTTAACCGTTCATTGGCAATATTTATCGCCTGTGGTTTTTCCTGCCGTTCTCTTTCGGCCTCATAACAGGCCACACAGCGCTCATAATGGTGAGTCTTGTCCAGCGTTGTTACGGCAAAATCGACCATCAGGAAAACCTGCTGGTTTTGATAATTGGCAAAATGCTCCACCCCGGTAACAAATTCCAACTCCATCTCCACTGCGACCTCATTGCCTTCTTTGGCAATATTGATATAGTCATGAATCGTCAGAAGGGGGCCTTGTTCTTCCTTGATACTATCGAATTTGATCACCATATCCTCTAACGTGAACAACTTTTTTCCCACCTGAACTCCGACATCCTCCAGCTTTTTGTAGTCTCTTTGCAAGTATCGGTTGGCGATCATCACGGCCTGGGATACATGGGGGCACAGGTTGTGCGGACACCCCCGCGCATAGCATTTTCTGAACATGTATTCATGTCCATCGATGCTGCCGTTAAAACGGCAGAGAAAAATGAATGCCTGAAATTGGTTATCCCGATGGGCAAAGTCCACCGGCAGGATCTCAAAGGAAGGATTGCAGACTACCTCAAAACCCTGTTCTTTAAGCTCTACAAGATCGGTAATACGATTTGGTGCTTTGTGATTGGTGACTGGTTCCATTTTGGCCTCACCTTAAATAGTTACATTTGGAATAAAAAGTCAAAAAAAGTCTTCTCTATTCCTACTGATCCCGCAACCCGGATCTAATATACCATGACGGCTCTGGCCTCGATGGCTTCAATATTTAAAGCTCCGGCGGCGGTTGTTTTTGAACCTTCAACCAATTCAGACTCCTCGATATTGCGGATTTTCATGCAGGGCACACAAACCTTTAACTCACCGCCGAGTTCCATAAAATTGGCCAGCAGCTCTGTCATGGGAGGAAAGCCCCCACCGGGCGGCATCTTGTCAACATAGCCTTTTTGCGCCAAATAAACGGCGGTTCCCTGCAAAGCGATCGTTGCCTTGATATCCATAGCCAAAGCAGCGCATGCCATTACAAAGGGCATTGACGCTTTTTCCGGATCATCGTCAGCACAGGTTCCAATGTAGAGTATTTTTTCTTCTTTGTTTTCGGTCATGATTTCTCCTTTCAGGCATCCCAATCAAGGCAGGCCAGTTGTAGTAAAGCGCAAATCGCGCTGTGTCGGGGGATCGACTATTGGATATTCAATTTCACGTTATGCCTCAGCTCCAGATGCATTTGCCTTAACTTTCATCAGGTACAGAACCAGCGGCCGATAGAGCTGATGAGTCCATTTGGCAAACGGAACTTCGATCACCAGCATGGGTACGGCGATCATTAGATGAATCACATAGATATAGTAAGTGGTCAGCGGCAATTCCAAAAGCCGTGTAAAGTGAATCAGAATTCCGCTAAACGCTGTCAGCCACAACAGAATCAAAAACGCCCAATCCGTTGAATGGGTGTGTTCATAAACGCTTTTACTCTTTTTGAGCCGCCCCA
>JBATKU010000405.1:0-30060 GCA_049669725.1 Desulfobacterales bacterium | reverse complement strand
CCATTGCCGAAAAACCTTTTCGCGGCTGGAAAGCCGCTCCCACAACGGAAATGATCTTTTATATTTTTAGGCTGACCAAATTGCTACCTAGACATTTATGCGTTACACGAGGTTTTCTTTCTTGTGGGCGACAACCCTATGGTCGTTTTTTTAAAAGGGTAAAATAAAAGGTACTGGATTCACCTATGATGCTTTCGGCCCAGATTTTTCCGCCATGGCCTTCGACAATGGCCTTGCAGATGGCCAGGCCGAGACCTGTGCCTTCGGGTTTTTTGATCCCGGCGGATGGCACGGTAGAGAATTTATCAAATATCGATTTTAAATTTTTCGGCGAAATTCCCGCTCCCTGGTCTTTGACCGATACCGTTACATATCCGGAATCTTCTTCGATTCTAATTTGGATTTCGGTTTGGGGGTCAGAAAATTTGATGGCGTTTTCAATTAAATTGACCATCACCTGTTCGATGCGCTCCAGATCCAGCTCCACCAGAACATCGCCGGGATTTTGGAAGTTTATGAGGATATTTTTATCAATCGATAACGGACTGATTATCTCAACAACTTCCTCTATCAAAACACATAAATTTACCTGATCAAAAGACCATTCGATTGTGTGGGCCTCGATCTTGGTGAAATCAAACAGGTCTGATACCAGGTGAATCAGTCGCACCAGGTTTTTATCGATAATTTCCAGATAATTGCGGTTATCTTCTTTTTTTATCGTGCGATTTAGGTAATCGATGCCGCCCCGGACGACTGTCAGCGGGGTGCGCAGTTCATGGGACATATTGGCCAGAAAATCGGATTTTAGTTTATCAAGGGTTAGCAATTCCCGATTGGCATCCGACAATTCTTTGGTGGCTTGGGCAATCCTTTTTTCCAAGTGGCCGCGGCCCCTGGACAAACTCTGGGCCATGCTGTTAAAGTGTTGTCCCAGCTTTTCCAACTCATCGCCGGTTTCAATGTTTACCCTGGCATCCAGGTTGCCCCTGCTGATTTCATCGGTCATGTCTTCCAGTTTTTTAAGGGGTTTGATCACAAACCCTCGCGTCAGGAAAAACAGGCTGAGAATCGTTATGAAGATCAGGGCCGTGCCGGCAACGGCCAGTTTCAGATGATTTTTACGGGTTGTGGACATCATTTGGTCGATTGGCAGGAATACGCTCAGGCCGCCCCCGATGGAATTGAGGGAATCTTCCTGGCGATTGTGGCATTTGAGGCATTTTTGTTCCATAAACAGCGGCACCATATATTGAAAATACTGTTGGCCGTTGCTGTGTTCAAACCTGAAAGTTTCCCTTAAGCCTTTGGCTCTGAAGAGGTTTAAGGCTTCGCGTTCAAAACCGTCCGCTTCATTTTCCGGATTTAGGGGGTTCAAGCCGGCCAGGCGAAAGCGGTATAAGTCCTGGCGGGTCGAATACTGTGACAGTTTGCGGGTCACCATAGAGGGTGTAAATCTCTGGTACGAGCCGCGGGTTGTTTGCAGGGTATCGTCCAATAAATACATCACATCTTTGGCCCCCTGGCTTTGACGATTCACAAACACACCGCCGCAGTCGGTGATCCATTGCCGGGTCAAAATAATCTGTCGGGACAGAATTCGGGCCTGGTTCACCACCTGGTCATTGGCCTGCTTACCGCTTTGAATGCCGGCCCAGGTAAATATAATGCCTAAAATAGGGATGATGATCAGAACAATACAAAAGAAAAATTTCCACTGGAGAGAAACCTGAACCTTTTTCACAACGCGCCTCCCGGAGGAATATTTGAAGGTTTTTTGGTGGTTGGTTTCTGGGTGAATTATGAATGATATACCACCTGGTGGTGCTTAATTACCTGATGTTCAACAATGAGTCAATCCCCTCTGAATTATGATGCGGCCTGCCGGCTGCAAAAACAGGATGTAAGAATGCTGTTAAAAGTGTAACAATTTCATCAGCCTGCTAAAAAATTCCTTGCGCTGAGTACCGAGCAGTGCCAAATTAGCGTTTAGACCGCTATGCTCACTATTGGAATGAATGTGAAATTCGGGAATATTTGATAGATACCACCATGTCCAGCCCCAATCCCCAATATCGTATCCTTGTCGTTGATGATGACAAAGATATTGTCCAGACCATCAAGGGTAACCTGGAACTGGACGGATATGAAGTGTTGACTGCCTTCGACGGGCACTCCTGTCTGCAAATGGCCCGGGAACTGCGACCGGATTTAATTATTCTCGATTTAAACCTGCCGGACATCGACGGGATCAAGGCCTGCCAGATCTTGCGGCGTGAATATGATTTTCCGATCATTATGCTGACCGCCCGGGAAGGCGTTGCCGATAAGGTATTGGGTCTGGAATGCGGGGCCGATGATTACATCGTCAAGCCATTTAATTCGTTAGAGTTATCTGCCAGAATTAAATCCATTCTCAAACGAGTCGAAAGAAGCCTGGTCAACGATCAGTATGAGCACAAAGACCTGTCCATCAATTTTAAGTCTAAAACCATCACCGTGCGTGGTGAAAATGTGAAGCTAACCAAGACTGAATTTGAATTGCTGTCTCTTTTTGTTTCCTATCCCGGCGAAGTCCTATCCCGCGAATTTATACAACAGCAGATCTGGCGAGATTCCCAGCTGTATCAAACCAGCCGTGCGGTCGATGTCCACGTGCAGCGCCTTAGAAAAAAAATCGAAACAGAAGTCGATAAACCGGAATACATCATAACGGTTGCCGGCGTGGGCTATAGATTTCAGGCGGGTTAGACGCTTTCCGGAGATGTTACAAAATTTACATTATTGTTGCTTGACGCTTAACGTCTTTTTTACGTATTAATTTCGGGAAATAAGGCGATAATGCAACCTTGCTGAAATCCGCATCGTTTCGATTTACCTTTACCGGTGAAAACGCGCCCACCCACTCTTTCACCGGTCGCAGGGGCACACAATTTAGGAGGGGCTTATGAACGAAGCCGGCACCGAGGCCAAGAGGAAAAAGCCTGCCCTGGGAAGAGCCATCAAACCCATCATTCTGATCGTGATCGGCATTCTGATCGCATTTCCGTTGTTCAGCATCGGTTATTACACCATGGTTCGTACTTCAACGCCTGATTTTTGCGCTTCCTGCCACGAAATCAAGCCGGCCGTTCGGGCCTGGCGCGCATCCACCCATGTCAACAATGCCGTGGGCGTGATGGTGGACTGCATGGACTGCCACCTTCCAGCACCCCAGGACACATTTGATTTTTTCTTTGCCAAAACCTACCACGGACTCAAAGACGTGGTGCTTCACTTTACAGGCGGCGAGTACGATCGTGCCAAGGCCCGCCAATCGGCCTATGATGCTTTTGACAATGACCAATGTCAGAAGTGTCATCGTAATTTGCTGAACATTCCCAACAGTCGCGGGGCCATGCTGGCCCACCGTGCCACTGTATACGCCCGGCAGGGCTACGAGAAAAAATGCGTGGACTGCCATTACGACCTGGTTCACAATGATAAAATTGCCGTCATGTACCGCCAGTACCGCAAGCTGCCCTATCAGGCCAAAGGCCTGCGGGTTGAGAAACTTGGCATTTAATTTTCGGTGGATGATTTCCACCATGAACACGAAAGGAGGCTGGTAAATGAGAAAGATGCCCCGCAGAAGGATTGTCGCGGTGTTGGTCATTCTTTCACTGATTTTCGCTGTGCCCCTGGTTGTATCGGCTCAGCAGACCAACTACCCCAAAGTAAAGGAATATCGAATAGAGCGCAGCATCCCGCCGGAGGCGGTCGCCTGTATCGAGTGTCATCGCGCCACCACGCCGGGGTTGTTCGCCGACTGGGCCCAAAGCCGCCATGCCAACGCCAACATATCCTGCCTGGACTGCCATCTGGTGCAACCCGGTGATACGGATATCGCCAAGGGGCACGACCAGTACTACAGCCGCTCGGACATGCCCTATGGTGAGGGAAAGTACAAAGTCCCCATCGCATCGATCGTGACACCCAAGGACTGTTCCCGCTGCCATCCCGACGAAGTCACCCAGTACAGCCGCTCCAAGCACGCCAACACCATTGAGATTATCTGGAAACTGGATCCCTGGCTGAACAAGGGCATGAATTCCGATAACGAGCGCAAAATCGGGTGTCTCAACTGCCACGGCACGGTCATTAAAATCGACGAAAGCGGTACCATCGATCCAGGCACCTGGCCCAATGCCGGTGTCGGCCGCATCAATGCCGATGGCAGCAAGGGCGCCTGCACGTCCTGTCACACGCGCCACCGCTTTTCGGTGGCGGAAGCCCGCATGCCGGAAGCCTGCGACCAGTGCCATTTGGGTCCCGACCACCCCCAGATCGAAATTTACGAGGAGTCCAAGCACGGGACGATGTATCACGCTTATAAGAGCGAATACAATTTCAATGCGGCCGGCGGCACTTGGACAGCCGGTGTCGACTATCGCGCGCCTACCTGTGCGGCCTGCCACATGTCCGGTTCCGGCAAGGTGCTCACCAGTCATGACGTCACCGAACGGCTTTCCTGGGAAACCCAGGCGCCGCTGACGGTACGTCCGGAAAACTTCAAGCCGTTCCCGTCCAAATCCGATTGGCAGACCGAGCGCAACAAGATGAAAGCCGTCTGCCAGCAGTGCCATGGCGACTCCTGGATTAACGACTTCTATGACGGCTTTGATAAGGCGGTCGAGGAATACAATGAAGTCTATTTCAAACCGGTCAAGAAAAAAATGGATGAGCTCTACGAAAAAGGACTTGTGGATAAAACGAAATACTTTGATGAGCATCTGGAACTGCAGTACTATGAACTCTGGCATCATGAAGGCCGGCGGGCCCGCATGGGCGCCATGATGATGGCGCCTGATTATGCCTGGTGGCATGGTTTTTACGAGGTCAAAAACCGTTACAACGCTTTCATGGAAGAAGCCGACCACCTGCTCAAAACCGGCGAGAAGGCCTATATCTGGAGCCCCTATCCCAACGCTACCGGCAACACCAAGCGGCCGGTGGAGGTTTTTCCGGAATAACGTAAGGCTTTCTGGCTAAACGCTGGATCTAAACAAATACTCCGCTCCGGTAGCTTTGGAGCGGAGTTTTGTTATTTTTATACCCTTGTCTATGCTTCCTCAAGGACCTCATCCACCCAGCCCAGAGCAGCTATCATATTCGGAAATCCCGTGGTCGTCATTGCCAGCAGGACCGCATGGGCAATTTCATCGGCCGAAGCGCCGGCGTCCAAAGCCTTGCGCGTGCTGGACATTACCCCGCCCCTGGAATTGGCACCGATGGCGATACCGAGCTTGACAAGGTCCTGGGACTTTTGATCCAGCGGCCCCGCTTTCCGGCAGGCCTGGCCCAATTGTTTAAAATCTTTAAATACTTCAGGAAATTTTCCGGAGAATTTCTCATAAATTTTCGGCAGATACATAGCGCCTCCTTTCTTAGTCAAAGTTTATGAGTGGCTATTATTGTTTCTCAGAAATAGTTTAATTTGGCAATTCTTTTGTAATTCCGCTAAACGTATTTCATCCTTCTATAATTTCGGTAATTTTATTCAAAAACAGCTTGACATCCCGAGGCCAATTCGTTATATTCCCATATATAAATATATAAGGAGAATGGCGATGAAACCGTTTCTCAAAGTCATGAAAGCACTTTCGGATCCCAACCGGGTTAAAATCATAAAATTGTTGCAGCAAAAGATGATGTGTGTCTGTGAGCTGCGAGGCGCTTTACAAATTGCCCAGCCGACCGTATCCAAGCACCTTAAAATACTAGAAGAAGCTGGACTGGTTGATTACAAAAAAGACGGTCTGTGGGTGAACTATTTCCTTGCCGACGGAAAAAGCAGCCCGTACGCAGCCAATCTGCTTGGAAATCTCCAACACTGGTTAAACGAAGATTTGGAAATTGCAGAATTAATGGGAAAAGCACCTTTTATTAACCGGGAAGATATCTGTCGCAATTAATTTTTTTTGTCTAAATATATCGTTAGATTTGCATATAGCGTTTTACTAAGTGTGCTGTTCGAGCGAAATATTCTGATTTAAGACCTCCGGTCTTGGATTATCAGAGAAAAGGAAAATTCAAAGATGAATGAATTAGCAACCATTACGGAACAAGGGGCTGGCATCCAGCAATCTTCGAAGGTTGAACAGGTTGATACAGAACCAAGCCTTATCGATTGGAAGGTTATATGGAAGCCTTTGAGTATTATTGCAGGGGTTTTTCTAGTTTTTTTCTGGCTGCCTATAGATAACAGCCGTTTTAGCGGAGCCGTCATCGAATCGTTGGCATTAGCCAAATGGTATGCACAGGAGCATGTACTGTTGTGCCTGGTACCGGCCTTTTTTATCGCCGGGGCCATCTCCGTGTTTGTCTCCCAGGCAGCCGTGATGAAATACCTTGGCGCGGGAACCCAAAAAATTCTTTCCTATGGAGTGGCCTCGGTTTCGGGGACCATCTTGGCAGTTTGTTCGTGCACGGTACTGCCCCTTTTTGCCGGCATCTGGAAACGCGGCGCGGGCCTGGGCCCGGCGATTGCGTTTTTGTATTCCGGACCGGCCATCAACATCCTGGCAATTGTGCTGACCGCCCGGATTCTTGGCCCGGAGATCGGGCTGGCCCGGGCGGTGGGGGCGGTTGTGTTCAGCGTCGTTATCGGCCTGATCATGCACCTGCTGTTTCGTAAGGAAGAGCAGGCCAAGGCTGATGCGGCCCTGCACATGCCCGAACAGGAAGTGGAGCGGCCGTTGTGGCAAAATGTGGTGTATTTTGCCGTCATGGTAGGCATCCTGGTGTCTGCTACCTGGGGCAAGCCGGCCGAACCGGCCGGACTGTGGCACGCGATTTACAGCGTCAAGTGGTTGGTGACCGGTGTTTTTGCAATTGTCCTGGGCGTGCTGCTGGTCAAATGGTTCCACGTAAAGGCTTATAAAGTCGTCGTGGCAGCCGTGGCCGTTGTGGCCCTGGCGTTCATCTTCCCGCACGAGCCCCTGATTGCCTTTTCAGCCGGCATCATCGCCCTGGTGGTCCTGACCACCACGACCCGGGGAGAAACCGAGTCCTGGTTTATGTCCACCTGGGATTTTACCAAGCAAATTATGCCGCTGCTGTTCGCCGGTGTGCTGGTGGCGGGACTGCTGCTGGGGAGGCCCGGTTCGGAGGGTTTGATTCCTTCACAATGGATCAGTGGTTTGGTGGGCGGCAACTCCCTGTGGGCCAACCTGTTTGCCTCGGTGGTCGGTGCCTTCATGTATTTCGCCACACTGACCGAGGTGCCGATTTTGCAGGGGCTTTTAGGCGCCGGCATGGGAAAGGGACCGGCTCTGGCGCTGTTGCTGGCCGGCCCCGCTCTGAGCCTGCCCAACATGCTGGTGATCCGCAGCGTCATGGGCACCAAGAAAACAGTCGCCTTTGTCAGTCTGGTGGTCGTCATGGCCACCATCAGTGGGATGATCTTCGGCCATTTTTTCGCCTGACAGCCATGACAGCGATACGTGCGAAATTATATCTGTCTTTCATTCCTGGTGGAAGCGGCTTCGGCTCGGCTAAGTCGATCGATCCTGAGCTCACAGCCGAAGGGCTCGTCGCGAGATAGCCGCGAAGGATGATCGCAGCAAATATTTGCTCCCAAAATAATAATACAAAAAAGGAGGAAACCATCATGGAAATTAAAGTACTGGGACCCGGATGTCCCAAATGTCAGCAAACCGAAAAAGTCGTCAAAGAAGCGGTGGCGGATGCAGGTGTGGATGCTCAAGTCGAAAAAGTGACGGATGCGATGGAGATTGCCGGTTATGGCGTATTTGGAACGCCGGCGGTGGTTGTCGATGGCGATGTTAAAAGTGTGGGCAAGATCCCTAAAAAAGAAGAAGTAAAAAGCTGGCTCGGCCAATAAATAAATTTTATCGGTGATATCGTTAAATGCAGATGCATTGATTCTTACCATCAGGCATGCATGTCTGACTCACCAATAATCTGGGGGCCCGAAAGGTGCCTAGATTAACATTTATCAGGGCGAATCGTAAAATTGAATAAAAGAATATTCACTTACATTTTAACCTTTTGTTTATGGGCCGTTGCCTCAAATGCGGCGTCTTTGAAAAACGTTATAATAATTTCAATTGATGCCCTCCACCCGGCAGCACTGGGTGCCGAGGCGACACCGACCATTTTCAAGGATATGCGGCAAGGCGCCTACACCCTTGATGGACACAGCACGAATCCCCCCCTAACTCTAATTGCCCACACCGCCATGTTGACGGGGCTGGGTCCCGATAAAAGCGGGAAATCGGATAATCAATGGCAACCCGGTGAGCCGACCATCGAAGGCCGGACAATTTTTAACAGCGCCAAACAAAATGGCTTTCAGACCGCTTTTTATTATTCGAAACAAAAATTGGGTTATCTGGTGAATGAAGCCGTGGATTTACACCGGTGGTCACGGGAAGATGCCATTGATCTCACCGAAGCCTTTGTCAGAAAGCCTGGCCGCCATTTCGTGTTTCTGCACGTCAGCGGGTTGGATTTTGTCGGTCCGGAGTATGGATGGCTGTCTCCGGAATACATGGAGGAATTGTCATATATAGACGAGTACCTGACGCCATTAATACAGTTGGTGAAAGAGCAAAAGAATTATGTAATTATTGTGACAAGCGATCATGGCGGTCATGATAAAATTCATGGGAGTCAACATCCGGACGATTTTCGTCTGCCGTTTCTTATCCATTCCGACAGGATGAAATTTGAGAGTATTCAGAACAGCAAATACGATGTGACGGATCTAAAAGATATATTAAACCGGATTTTGAAGTAAAGAATGCCGACGGACTTTTATCTATTCAGAGAGCCTTTTTAAACTGACGTCGCTGCGAATCGGATAGACAACGTGATTGATAAGGAGTGAAATGCGATGCGCAATGAAACAATTCTAAACAATGATCGCAAAATGACCAGTATTTTTGAGCGCTTTCTGTCACTGTGGGTCGTTTTGTGCATTATCGCCGGGATTCTGCTCGGCAAAATTGCCCCGGGCGTGGCCCAAACCCTCGACGGTCTGGCCATCACTGTCAAGGGGGCCCCGGTGGTGTCCATCCCCATCGCCATCTGCCTGTTTTTCATGATGTACCCCATCATGGTCAAAATTGATTTCAGCGAGGTGATCAAGGCCGGCAAAAGCGGCAAGCCGGTGTTTTTAACCCTGTTTATCAACTGGGCCGTCAAACCGTTTACCATGTATGGGATTGCCCTCTTTTTCCTCGGCACCCTGTTTTACAATTTCATCGGTCCTGAGGCCACGGATCTGGTCAAGATGCCATTCGGCCTCGACCTGGCGGCGGGAGCCACCCACGGGGCCGGCACGGTGGTTCTGGTTGACGGCGTAAAAATGCTGGAAGTTCCCCTGTGGCGCAGTTACCTGGCCGGCTGCATTCTTCTTGGGATCGCCCCCTGCACGGCCATGGTGCTGGTCTGGGGTTACCTGTCCCGCGGCAACGACGGATTGACCCTGATGATGGTGGCCATCAATTCCCTGACCATGCTGCTGCTTTACGGGGTTCTGGGCGGATTTTTGCTGGGGGTGGGGCGCCTGCCGGTGCCCTGGCAGGCCTTGCTGCTGTCCATCGGCATTTACGTCGCTCTGCCCCTGGTGGCCGGCTATCTATCCCGCCGGTGGCTTATTGCCTCCAGGGGAGAGACCTGGTTTAAAGAAAAGTTTTTACACGTCCTCACACCGATTACGATTATCGCCCTGCTGATCACCCTGGTGTTGTTGTTTTCTTTTAAAGGGGAGGTGATCATCAGCAATCCGCTGACCATCGTCTGGATTGCCATCCCGCTTTTTATTCAGACCGTCCTGATTTTCTGGCTGGGGTATGGTCTGGCGCGGCTGTTGAAACTGCGCTATGTTGACGCGGCCCCGGCGGCCATGATCGGCGCTTCCAACCACTTTGAAGTTGCCATTGCCACCTCCACCATGCTTTTCGGCTTGTCCTCCGGTGCGGCACTGGCCACTGTTGTAGGAGTGCTAATCGAGGTGCCGGTGATGTTGATGCTGGTGAAAATCTGTCTGAAAACGACCCACTGGTTTAAAACCACCGAAAGGATCAGCTAAGAGCAAAAAAGTTAGGAACATCCAAAAAGGCGGTTCTCGAGAATGCCGTTCGGTATTATGTTGAAAAGATCGAGGCCGAACAGGGTTTCGATGTTTTGACTCACACCTTCGGCAGCTGGCAGCGCGACAAATCGGCAGCCGAAACCGTGCACACCATCAAAGATACCATGCGAAAATCTCAGGAAAGACACAAGCGATGAAGGCATATATTGATTCCGACCTAACCGAGTTTTGGGGTTATTTTGGCGGATTTAAAGGCTAAGAAAAGATTTACGGCTGTATTTTTGCAAAACCGGGGTTCCCATGCCGTGACGAATCGCCTTTAAAACATTCTCCTTATCGATGGGAACGGTTCCGGCCAGCATATGCACCGGAAGGTCTTGGAAGGCTGCAGCAACCATGGGGGTGCTGGGGCCCAGCATGACCGTCTTGACCGTCGGGCTGACGTTTTGCAGGATTTCTTCGGTGGTATTGTTTAAAATGGAGGTCGATGTTAAAATCAGCACATCCGCCCAGTTGCCCAGGTTATCGTAAAATTCCTCTTTATGTCCCATATTCCGTGATGCATCTAAAACTTTCACCGCGGCTTGTTTCTGCTTGAGCAAATCCACCAGCGGTCCGATAAAACCCACCATTGCCACATTGGTTCCCTGGCCGATATTAAAGCGATCGAACAGGATGCTGTTTTTTCTATCCTCAGGATAGCCAAGGGCATCTTTATAGTTAAGGGCATTGACCAGGGCCAGGGCCATGCTTCTTTCGACAGGATGTTCGCTTTTTATCTTCTTTAGAAGTTGCCCTGCCGGCTGGCCTTCATAATCGATATGTTTGTTGAGAAGCATGCAGGATTTTTTATCTTCAAAATGGGTGTATGCAAGCCCGATGCCGCCGTCGGACAATGTCACCGCGGTATAGCCGAGCCCGAGGCACAATATATCAATATTGACTTCACGGGCTCTGCTTGCGAATAGGTCGTATAACTTCTGGTTTAGCAACATCGTGAAAATATCCTCACTTTGATTTAATTTGGAGTTTAGCAAATTTTTATAAAAAAATACAGGGCCAAGAAGTTAGCCATTTTCATCTACCAGTGATAAGTTTAAATGCTAAAAGATTTCCGTCATCTTTGACGGCTTGCATATTTATAACAGTTATGTTAGTAACAAAAGTGCTTAAGAAATATTGATGAAAGGCGACACGATATGAACCCATTCAAATATGGATCGATAGTTCTGGGAAAGGATTTCTGTGGCAGAAAAGACCTGTTGAAACAAATAGCCGCTCACATGGAAGCATCCCAAAACATTGTGATCGCCGGAGAAAGACGTATCGGAAAGTCTTCTCTTGTGTATGAAGCGGTTAGAAAGTTAAGGGGAACCAATATCTTATACACGGATCTGCTTGGCATCAAATCCGTGGATGCTTTGTGCAAGCGGATATTGAAGACAATTGTCATTCTTGAAAAAAGAGCAAGCTGGATGGCTAAAATAATTCAGACCCTGTCGTATCTCAAACCGGTGATTTCTGTTGATCCGATAACATCCATGCCGGTAGTTACCTTTGACGCCTCCGTTGAATTGAAGGTTGATTCTATCCAGGAAGTGCTTGATTTGATTGAATCTCTGGCTCAGAAAAAACGATTTGTGGTGGTCTTTGATGAATTCCAGGACGTTCTGAATATCAACGACGACGGCGAGGCAATTGCCCTTTTAAGGAGCAAGATCCAGTTTCACAACAATATTCCTTATGTATTTGTGGGCAGTATCCGACACAAAATGGATGAAATATTCACTTCGCCCAACTCAGCTTTTTTTAAATCGGCGATTCCGATCACTGTTGACCCGCTGCCGTTTGAAGAATTCTCAAAGTTTTTGATAAAAAAGTTTGAAAGTGGAAAGCGTAAAGTGCTGCCGGATACCTTGGAGCATGTATTCAATATTTCCAATAGTATAACCGGAGACATTCAGCAGCTTTGTGAGGCCTTGTGGGAGGTCACTTCGACAAATGGTGCCGTTTCGCCGGGAAATTTGAAGACCGCCCTTGAGTTGATATTTACCAGGGAGCAAAAGTCTTACGAAGCTTTCGTCAGTCTTCTGACTGACTTTCAGTTCAAGTGCCTTTCGGCTTTAGCAAGGGAAGGCGGAAAAAGTGTTTATTCTATGGATTTTGTGAAAGCCGTCGGGCCGCACAGTACTGCATCGGTGAACCGGGCGATTACACGATTGATCAACATCAACATTCTATTTAAAAGCGGAAAGGAAATTAGATTTGTGAATCCTTTCTTCAAAGCATGGCTGCTTCCCCGGGGAAGGTAGGACTTATTTTTTTTGGCTTTCCGGCTTTTCGGGGGAGATGCTAAAGAAAGCTATAATTCCGATAAAAATCAGATACAGATGAGCGATATTTTCAAGGATTTCCTCCAATGCCACATGTACATTCACTTCATTCGGAAGTAACCCCAAGTGGTCAATGGAAAAAACTCTTCTTGCGATTACGATAGAAAGAAAATAGGTAAAGGCGGTCCCTGCCAAAGCAATTTGGACTGCCTTTGCATTCTCAATATTGGCCAAAATGCGGTCTTTCCAATAGAAAGCCCACGCTAAAACAATCGCTGCAACTATAACCACCGCGTTATCTGTACCTATGAAATGTATCTCACGGCAAAGAAAGTTAACCGCCATTGTTAGCAGAATATAATCAATTTCCAATCGGTATAGCAATGAACGAACCAGAAATAATACTACTGCGATACTCATTAAGCATATCGCTAATGTCTCATGATATTCTTTCAAGATCAAATATTTTGCATTATTTTCCGCCCAGTATACGAAAACCATTCCCAGAATTGCGGGAATAAAACACCAAATCCCCTTGAAGGAGAAAATCAAACTCAGCCAATCATGAAAAACCCGACGGGTTTTATCATCCCATAAATGGCGGTGGATTTTTTTGATTACACTCATAAAATGGATTTCCATCTTCTTTTTTGAGATGGCTTCTAATAGTTAAGGAGCCAGCGGCCAGAATACCGGCATCACCACCATTATAACGGCCAGAATCACCAGGGTCAGAAGTCCGCCGACTTTCAGGTAATCTGTAAAGCGATAACCTCCCGGTCCCATGACCAGGATATTGGCCGGATGGGAGATCGGTGTCGTAAAACTAGCCGAGGCCGCCATGGCGATTGCCATCATCAGCCCGTAGGGTGAAAGCCCCATATTGGTGGATGTGCTCAAAACGATCGGTGCCATCAGTACCACCAGGGCGGCCGTTGGTACAAAGCAGGTGGCCAGAAAGGTGAGGGCCACCAGACCGAACATTACTGCTTGGGGCCCGTAGGGGCCAACAAGGGCGACAACTCCATCGGCTATCAGTTTGGCGGCTCCGGTCTGATCCAGAGCTGTTCCCAGGGGCAGCATTCCGGCGATTAGAAACACCGCCTTCCATTCAATTTGGCGGTAGGCTTCATCCATGGTGAGACAGCCGGTCAGCACCATCAGGGCCGCTCCGACCACAGCCGCGATATATATCGGCACCCAGCCAAGAAATACCGGGACCAGGATCCCGACCATAATCAGGATGGATAGTTTCATCTTTTCCAGGCGCAGTGGCTCCTGCGCCGTTTCCGTCAGGACAATAAAGTCAGGTTCACGTCCCAGCAGCTGCAATTTGCTGTGCGGACCAATCAGGAGCAGGGCATCGCCAAACTGCAAATCAACATCACGCAAATTTGAGCGATAGGCCTTGCCCCTGCGCCATATGGCCAGGACGTTGAGTCCGAATTTTTCGCGAAAATTGATCTGTCGCAGGGTTTTGCCTTCCAGCCTCGTCTGGGGCGAGAGGATGGCCTCCAACAGGCCGACATCACCCGATATCAATTTGTCCAACGCGGTGCCGGAACGGCGCTCGATTTCCAACTCTTCAAGTCCGCGCAAATTTTCAAAATCCCTCATCCGCCCTTCGACCACCAGTCGATCCCCTGCCTGTATAACTTCATCCGGTTCGGGCATAATAATGGGGTCGTTGCCGCGCAAAATTCCGAGAACCCGGCTGCCAAGTGCATCTCCCAAACGGCTTTCTTTCAATGTTTTGTTGATCAGGGCCGAGTCCGGTGCAACCTGCATGACCATCAGCTGTTCATGTAGGTTATAGACCTCGGTAAGTTCTGTGCGATCAACGTAGCGAAACTGATCGAAACCGCCCGTAGCTTTTAATTGCTCCAGATGTTCTTCAAGGCCGGCCAAAAGCAGCATGTCACCGCGTTGCAGCGGTTCATCCTGCAGATTGGTGCGCTTGACATCATCACCTCTGCGTATGGCAAGCACATTCAGGCCGAAACGACTTCGAAAACCAAGTGAATTAAGTGTGCTGCCGACAAAACGAGAATTACCCGGCAGCACAATTTCGCCGATTTTAATTTGGTCCGAGTAGGGTTCCTGCAGGTCGATTCCGTCCTCTTCAACCTTTAGCTGGTGCCAATTCTTCAACTCGTTCAAGGTTTCGATCCGGCCTTCAACCGTTAATCGGTCCCCGGCCTGCAGGATATCGGTGGGTCCCGGAGCCAGAAATGTCCGGTCCCCGCGGGTAATGCCGATTACATTCCAACCCAATACTGAACCCATTCGAATATCGGCCAGGGTTTTGTTGGCCAAGATCGAATTCCGGGGTACGCGAATGTGAAACAGTCGTTCCTGCAAATCGTACTGGCTTTGCCAGTCCTTTGGTTTGCCCGTTGACGATTCTTTGGCAACATCCCGCTGGGGCAGCAGGTGGCGGCCGATTAGGACCATGAAGGCGATACCGGAGAGCATGATTATGAGGCCGACCGGTGTAAAATCAAAAAATGTAAATGCTTTCATCCCCGCATCGCGCAGGGCGTCGGTGACAAGAATGTTGGGCGGCGTACCGATCTGGGTGGTCAGGCCTCCCAGCAGTGAGCCGTAGGCCAGTGGCATCAACAGCCTCGAAGGCGCGCGTTCTGTGTGGCGGGCGATATCCATGACCACCGGCAGCATCAGTGCTGCGACAGCCACATTGTTCATAATCGCTGACATAACACCGGAAGTTAACATAATCACGATGATCATCCGGGATTCGCTGGTGCCGGCCAGCCGCAAGACAAAGCGTCCGATGACGTTGGCAACGCCGGTAAGGGTCAGCCCGCCGCTGAGAATGAATACCGCCCATACGGTGACCACGGCCGGGTTGCTGAAACCAGACAGTGCCTGCACCGGGCTGACCAGACCGGTCAAGGCGACAGCTCCCAGAGACAGCAGGGCGGTCACCTCCATCGGAACCCATTCAGTCACAAGAAATAGCACGGAAACGGCTAAAATAGAAAATACCAGGACGACATCCGGGGTCACAATCAATATCCTTTCAGGTTGGCAAATTTGCTTTTTATTGGGTGATAATAAGCATTGAAAAAATAAGGGCAACCCCATTAACAAAGGTGAAACTGTAGCATTAGCTAATCTTTGCCATGTTGTTTATGCAACCCTGGGATTTGCAGGGGAAGTTGTTGGAGGCGTGAATCTAAAGGGAACTTCAGTGCAGTGAGGATGAAAGACGGCACCGTTTTCCTAAACCGGTAAAACAGGTCAGCCCGCTTATTTCATGAATATTTTTTGCAAAGTTTAAGAAGATTCATGAAATAAGCGGGATCGGCACCAACGGAGTTTACTTCATAACTATATTGCCGAAAAACCAGAATAGTAGAAACAATACGGATGTAGCCAACAAAATAAAAATTTCCATCGCTTTCCTCCTTTGAATCCAGGTTCGATTAAACTGGGCTTAAAGGCAAACCAGTGCAAGTATAAACGTTGCAAACGATACGGATATGGTAAATATGTAAGAGCTGAGATTTTCCATGTTGACCCTGATCTTTTGTTGGAAGTTGGCACAATCGAACTTGTTGACTGGACTAGTACAAAAGCAAGAACCGGGCCAGGGCGATCCTGAGCTGGAAATGTTGATAAAAATCAATACGATATTGATACAGCCAATTCATAGAGATGGAATCGGATGTAATGTTTTTTTCAAAAGGTGTGTTCTAAAGAATACATGGGGGTAAAGTAAGCAATTGGATGGCAATGGTCTCACCGGCGGCTAATTCATCCCGGTCTTCGGGGATGATGATCAGCGCTTCTTTTCTGGCCATGGATTGCAGCCCGCTTTTTAATCTTGCCGGGTGGACCCAGAGTTGATTTTCGCGGTTTTCAAGGCGGGCGTGAACAAAGTCGGTCCACGTTTTTTTCCCCTTAACGGTTTTGACCAGACGGGCCGCAGCAAAAGGAAACAGTGTCGAATTCCCTCCCGTCATTTTTAATATCGCGGGGATGGCCAGTTGCAGAAACGCCATCTCGTTGGAAGGTGGGCCGCCTGGGAGAAAAAAGAATGGTTTGTTCTGCAAAAGGCCGAAGCCAGACGGTTTGCCCGGTCCCATGCGGACTCGATGGAATAGGCCCTGCCAGTTCAAGCTTTCGACGACATCCAGAATCAGATCCTTTTCACTGCCCCAGGCGCCGCCGCTGGTTATAAATAGATCAACATGCGGCAAATGCTTTGTTATGGCGGCGGCAATATCTTTTCTACGATCTGAAACCAGTTCCGTATCGTAATCCAGTCCCAGCAACGACAGCCAGGAACAAATTTCCACCATATTGCTGGCGTAGAGTTTTCCTTCCGGCAGCGGCTTTCCGGGAGCAACAACTTCGTCTCCGGTGGCAATAACCGCCACCCTGGGTAAGGCATATACTTTGGCCGACGCGTGACCGGCAGCGGCCAGCAGACCGATCAGCGCCGGGGAAAATATAGTGCCTTTTCCGGCAACGGCTTCTTTGCGCCTGATATCCTTTCCCCGGGCCTGGATGTTACGCCCTGATTCGGCGGTGTTGACGGCGGTAATCTTATCTCCATTGCGCTGACAAAATTCCTCCGACAGCACGGCATCGGCACCCTCCGGCATGGGGGCGCCGGTGGTGATGCGAACGGCCTGCCCTTTTTTGATCTTCACCCCGGAGGTCTCACCGGCCACAAGAGTTCCGACAACCTTTAAGGTGAAGGGATTTTCCTGACTTGCTCCGGCTAGATCCCGGGATTGGACGGCATAACCATCTTTGCGGGAACTGCTGATCGATGGACAGTCAACCAGGGAAGTGATATTTTCGGCAAGGATTCTACCGGCTAACCGACTTAAAGGCAGGATTTCCGAAGGACCCACAGATACATTGGCCAGGGTAATATCCAGCGCTTCTTTAAAACCGATAAATGTCTTCATGTGTTGGTTAATGGTTAGGATCGTTTGGGTCGTTTAGATGGTTTAGATCGTTATGATCGCTATGATCGTGTCTGATAGTCAAATAGATATCATCCTTTTTACCCTAATCAACTTATCAACTATTTAACTTATCAACTATCATTTAAAGTCACGATGACACGCCTTCATCCTCGCTCTAAGATCGCGTATCTCATGATGAACCACCTCTATCTGCTGGTTTTCCACCGCCCGCTTTAAGTTTTCGAGGTGATCCTGGTATTCGATCATGGCTTCCTGCCATTCGGGATCAGCGAACCTGGCCATTTCATTGGAGTGGTTGATAAACTCCTCTAAAATCGCTTCATCGGGATAATTGCCGCCGGCAATGGCTTTTTCCAGTACCTTGTACTCAGCGGCCATTCGTTTTTTCAAAGCTTTAAACGTATCCTGCCAGCGGGTAACTTCTTCCCTGGCCGCAGGCTCATAGTCACCCAGAGTCGACCATCGCCATTTCAATTTGGTTTCGATGCGTCCCTTTTTCTCCTTGTGTTTAACCTTGGCTGCGATTGATTCAGGGATCGACCATTGACGGCCGTCAGCTTCAATGGTGCCGCTGCGAAGCTCCGCCGCAATTTTTTCTAGATAATCAGCGAGCTCCAGCCGATTGAATCTCTTTTCGATTTTGTTTTTCATCCAGGATATTGCACTTTGGCGTTAAGTCATGACTGTGTATTTATGTAATTTTTAGATTGTGGGAGCGGCTTTCCAGCCGCAAAGTACTGTATCTAATTGCTCTTCTGATCGCGGCTGGAAAGCCGCTCCCACAAAATCATTTCTGATGTTTTTCGATGATATTAATCTCATCGCCGCGGCGGATTTTGCCTTCTTCCAGAACCCGGGCGAACACACCTTCACGCGGCATGATACAGTCGCCCGCTTTGAAGTAAATGGCGCACTTGTTGTGACATTCTTTGCCGATTTGGGTAATTTCTACCAGGACCCTTTCGCCCAGCCGGACATGGGTTCCGACCGGCAGTGTTTTCCAGTCAATACCCTCGCTGGCGATGTTTTCGGCAAAATCGCCAAAAGTCACATCCAGGCCCTGTTCTTTGGCGCCCTCGATACTTTCTGATGACAAAAAGCTTACCTGTCGGTGCCATTTGCCGGCATGCGCATCTCCTTCCAGGCCGTGGTCTTTGGATATAAACGCCTCATCAACCGGCGTCTTGCGGGTACCCTTTTTTTTGCTGATGGAAATGGATACTATCTTCACTTTATATTTCCTTTGCCGGTTTCGTAAAATGTCCAACTTCTTCGTTGCGCTATAATTTTGCTGTCACTGCGGCGTATTAAATATAGGCCTCGTTCCACAAAATTCGCGCGCCTTGAATTTGAAGCATTTTACGAAACCTTAAAATTTTCTGGTCTCTGGTTTTATGTATTTGTTTAATTTTTATTGATAAATAGTCGATTAACGCCTCATGTTATATCAACAATTTCCGTTGCAGGTCTGGAGTCGGTAGATCTATTTCCCGTTTCCTATTAGAAAAATCCCATAGGTCGCACGCAAATTCGGAAAAATGGTAATTGCTTTTCCGTAGCGGGTTTCGGATTGGGTATTTATAGCAACTTCTTTTAATATATTAAAGCCCACTTCGTAGATAAATTTTCTAAAATCCTTGATGGTAATCACCCGGATGTTGGGGGTGTTGTACCATTCATAGGGCAGTTGCCGGGTAACCGGCGCGAAGCCCGATGACAACAGCTGCAGACGGCAGCGCCAGTGACTGAAATTGGGGAAACTGACGATTCCTTTTTTGCCGATGCGCAGCATCGATCGAATCATGGTATCGGGTTCGTAAACCTGCTGCAGGGTTTGACTTAATATCACATAGTCAAATGTGTTATCAGGATAGTCCAGGACCTCTTCGTTGATGTCGCCCTGTAATACGGACAGCCCGTTTTCAATACACAGCGCAACCCTGGATTCATTGTGCTCGATTCCGTTACCGGTCACATTTTTGTGGTTGATCAAATATTTCAGCAATTCACCTTCACCGCAACCCAGATCGATGACCCGGGAGCCCGGTTCGATCCACGAAGCAATGATCTGCAGGTCAAACCGCATTCGATTATTTTGGGAATGTGTTGGAGACACGTTCTAAAAAACCTCTGATGACGGCTGTTAATCGTTCATTGGGTAACAAAAAGGCATCATGGCCCCACTCGGCTTCGATTTCGCAAAAACTCACATCCAGCCCGTTTTTTTTCATGGCTTGGACCATGGCCCGGGATTGATAGGTCGGGTAAAGCCAGTCGGATGTAAATGATACCACCAGAAATGCGGCCGCCATTTTAGAAAAGGCTTTAACTTCAGAACCCTCACCGTGCTGTTTTTCCAGATCATAGTAATCGGCGGCTTTGGTGATATACAAAAAGGAGTTGGCATCAAAGCGCTCCACAAATTTTTTGCCCTGGTAGCGCAGATAACTTTCTACCTGAAAGTCAGCATCAAAATTAAATGAAAAGTCACTTTTATCCTGCAGCCGGCGGCCGAATTTGAGGCGCATGGATTCATCTGACAGATAGGTGATGTGGCCGATCATGCGGGCCACCGCCAGTCCCATATCCGGTTTGGGACCGAAATAATATTCTCCGTTGTTCCAATTGGGATCAGCCATGATTGACTGTCGGGCGACTTCGTTAAAGGCAATGGCCAGAGCGGAGTGTTTGGTGGTGGAGGCCAACGGAATGGCGGAAACCACCATATCAGGGTATCTGACGCACCATTCAAGGACCTGCATCCCTCCGATAGATCCTCCCACAACCGCCAGTAATTTTTTAATTCCCAAATGGTCGATCAGGGCCTTCTGAGCCTCTACCATATCACCGATGGTAACCACCGGAAAGTCCAGCCCGTAAGGTAATACGGTCTTGGGATTGATGGTGCACGGTCCGGTCGACCCCATGCAGCTGCCGATGATGTTTGAACATACAATAAAATATTTATCAGTATCTATTCCCTTGCCGGGCCCCACCATGTTGTCCCACCAGCCGGGTTTTTCGTCATCCGGGGCATAGTAGCCGGCCACATGGGAATCCCCGGATAGGGCGTGCAGGATTAAAATGGCATTGCTTTTATCTTCATTTAACGTCCCGCAGGTTTCATAGGCCAGGGTCAACGGTCCAAACCGGGCACCGCTTTCAAGGACCATTTCATCCGGCGGTTCGGCAAAGGCGAACAGTTTTTTTTCGACGACTCCAACCGAAATTTCGTCTTTGTCATGTTCGATGTATTCGCTCATAACGTCATACCTTCGAAAAGGCCTGTTCCAGGTCCCCAATAATATCATCAATGTGTTCGATACCCACCGACAGCCGGACGAGATCCGGTGTCAGGCCACCGGCCCTTTGCTGCTCTTCACTTAATTGTGAATGGGTGGTGCTCGATGGATGAATCACCAGGCTTTTGGCATCTCCCACATTGGCAAGGTGGGAGAAGAGCTGCAGGCTGTCGACGAATTTTTTGCCGGCCTCCAGCCCGCCCTCGATTCCGAAAACAACCATGCCGCCGAAACCATTTTTAAGATATTTACTGGCAACCGGGTAGGTCGGATCATCTTCCAGTCCCGGGTATCTGACCCAGGTAGCCTTGGAATGTGTTTTTAGAAAACGGGCCACCTTCATGCCGTTTTCACTGTGCCGCTGCAACCGGAGCGGCAGGGTTTCCAATCCCTGTAAAAAGATCCAGGCATTGTCCGGTGAAATGCAGGCCCCGAGATTGCGCAACGGCACCAGGCGCATTCTCATAATAAAGGCCAGCGGGTTAAGATCTCCCAGATCATGGGCATAGCGAAGATCATGATAACTGGGGTCCGGCTCGTTGTAGAGCTTGAATTTGGGATCGGTCCAGTCGAATTTTCCGGAGTCAACAACAATGCCACCGATGCCGGTGCCGTGTCCCCCCATCCATTTGGTGAGCGAATTGACTACAATATCGGCACCATAATCGAAGCTTTTTAACAGGAAAGGCGTGGTAAAGGTGGCATCGACGATCAAGGGGAGATGATGCTTTCCGGCAATCTCAGAGATTGCGCCGATGTCGGTAAACTCGAGGAGCGGATTGCCGATGGTCTCAATAAAAACAGCCCGGGTTTTATCCGTAATGGCTGTTTCAAAGCTTTGGGGATCACGGGCATCGGCAAACTTGGTTTGGATTCCAAACTGGGGCAGGATACAATCAAACATGGTATACGTCCCGCCATAAAGATTGTTGGCCGAAACAATTTCGTCTCCTGCTGAGCAGATGTTGATAATTGAATAGTGAATCGCCGCAGTACCGGAAGAAAGGGCCAACGCCGCGGCCCCGCCCTCGATGGCCGCCACCCGCTGTTCAAGGACGTCCTGGGTGGGATTCATGATGCGGGTATAGATATTTCCGAGCTCTTTCAGTCCAAACAGGTTGGCAGCATGCTCGGTGCTTTTAAAAACGTAGGAAGAAGTGCGATGAAGCGCAACGCCCCTGGCGGTCGTTGCCGGATCCGGCTCCTGGCCGGCGTGCAAACAAAGGGTTTCAAATTTATATTCCGGGCTCATGATCAATCTCCTTATTTCGGAACTTATTTTTTAAAAGCGGTATAAAATCCGCAGGTGCTATCCTGTGATAAACCGGCAGGTGCTTATTAATATAGCGCTTTAGAGAATCGCATTCAAGGAGCCACTTTTAAAACCATCCAGATCGAGGGATACGTAAACAAACCCCAGATCGTGAAATTTTAGGCGGATGGTTTCCTTGTGGTTTAATATGATTGCAAAATCCTGGGGAGGAACTTCGATTCTGGCAGTATCACCATGGTGGCGAACCCGCAGCACTCTCAGACCGAGATCATAGAGAAAATCTTCAGCTTTTTCTATCTGATTTAATTTTTCCTCTGTAACTTTTTCCCCATAGGCAATTCTGCTGGCCATACAGGGCATCGCAGGCTTTTCGGCGACTTCCAGATTATAATAGGCGCATATTGACCGGATCGTCTGCTTGGTAAAATCCAATTCAACGTAAGGCGCCTGAATCGATGCTTCGCTGGCTGCCTGAATACCCGGGCGATAATCACCCAGATCATCCATGTTGACTCCGTAACTGATCGGCCAGGGCGCTGTGGCAGAAGACCCCTGGAGTTGCTTTCGGAGAGCTTTGATATTTTCAAACAAGGCCTTTTTGCAGTGATAACAGCGATCGGAGCGGTTGACCTGGTATTTGGGATTTTCCATTTCCCGTGTCCGAATGATTTGCAGCGGCATGCCGTGGGTTTGTGCAAAATTTACCGCCAAGCGATATTCCCTGCGGGCAAGGGATGGACTGTCTGCCAGCACGGCCACCATATCATCTGTCAATGCCCGGTGTGCCGCGTAGGCCAGCAGAGCGCTGTCCACGCCCCCGCTGTAAGCAATAATGGCATGCTGCTGTGCTTTAAAATATTCGTCTAATTTTTCGGCGCAAAGCTGGGGATCCGCTTGGCGTCCAATTTTGTCAGTAACGATTCCCATTTTTTATCCTGCGGGCACTGTCGAACTCCCGATCGAATTTTTTGAAATGATTTGTGACATTGGGGATTAATAGAAATATGTCATCCTATCCGCGATTGTTGCTCCGAGGATAACATAAGCAATGAACCTTCATCAGGCAAGACGAAATAGGCGGGTGGTTAGAAAATCCCGGTGAAAACATCACAGGTATGGCAAATTTTCATTTTTTCGTTCCAGTTGCTGTGAATTTCACCATCGCATATGGTACCATTGATAAACCAGCAAAGATTTCCGCTCTTAAATTCCCAGGCCGGGCATTGCTTTTTTTGTTCGGGTGTGCACTTCTTAATTTTCCAGCAGGGCTTGTTGCCGTTAACACTTTTCTGTTTGCGGGAAACCAGAAAATACAACTGTCGCTCCACAGCCGGTGGAATGGTGCGCCATCCCTGTTCATAGCTGTGGATCGCTTTTAAGGATGTGCCCAGCAGTTGGGCCATCTCCTTCTGGGTTTTATCCAGTTTTGTTCGAAAAGATTTAAATTCAATTTTATCCATAGAGGCTACCCTTTTAATGTTTAAGTTTCGTTACAATTCTGTAGTTAAACATATAAGGTTAGCCACATTGTGGTAGCAATGTCAATAGAAAAAAACAGGTTAAGAGTACAAGGTTCAAAGGTTGATGGTTTTGACTATCAGATTTTATCGATCAGCCCGCGTTGAGCTTATAGCTCCTAAGTCATTGGGCAATACAGGTATTTACCCTCGACATAAACAAAAGTTGCTTGCAAGGGCAAAAGCAACTAAGTCGGGTGGAAGTTAACCCTGAACCCCGGAACCCGGAACCTTTGAACCCTCCTATTCAAGCATCCAGATTTCGTGGATGTCATCCACAGTATAGCGAATGGTTTTCAAGGCTTTGAGAACCCGGGTATAGGTCATGGCCAGGCCGATGCTTTCAGAGAGCACAAACAGTGAGTCAACATCACGATCCGGGATATCCCACACCTCATGGTGATAAAGTCGTAAGGCTCCGATAACTTTGCCGGAAAAATTGATGGGAACGGAAACAATGGCCCCGATTCCTTCTTTTTCGGCATCCCGGGGATATTGAAGTTTGTCTGTATTTTTGACATCAGGAATAACGAATGGTTTCCCGCTAAAGGTATCGGCAATACTCTTATCTGATAAAACCGGCCCTTTCTGAACATAGCCCGTGCTTAACCCGAAGCTTGCGAGAACCTCAAGCTCATCTAATTCCACGTTCAGGGCAAAAATCGTGCATCCCTTTATTTCAAGGGCGGCAACTAGAAGTTGCGTCAGATGGTTGGCCATAATTTCTAGGTTATCAGATTGGGCAATAGCCCTGAAAACCACTTTAAAAAGATCAATGTCTATTTTTTCTTCGGCACCCATGGATTACCCTCCTATTCTAATTAGGAAACTATGCAGACCGTAGTTTCTTTGATTGCCATTAGGATTTTGTGGGAAACACTTCCGGAAAAAAACCGTGTGACCCGGGCGGATTTGTGGTTGAGGACAATCACATCGAAGTTCATATCCCGGTTGAGATTAATAATTTCGCTGGCAATATCCTTTTTCCGGGGTCTAAAAATGGTATGCATCTGCGTGCCTGACAATTCATTTTTAGAAAGCTTTGTGGTGATTTCCTTAAGCTCATTTTCCCTTTGCATGATTTGTTGGGAAAGATAGCCTAAACTGCTCTTCAGCTTTCCGGTTACCTCGCTGGCCTGGGTCTCAATTTCGGGCACGGGCGTGTAGGCGTGAAAAAAGGTGATTTCTACCCCATCGAGGCGTGCAAAGGTGCTGGTTACAAAATCTATTGCCTTTTGATCCAGGTGAGTAAAATTAAAGGCAACCAAAATCTTTTGAATGGCCATTTTGCCTCCCCCCTTTCAATGATTAAGGTTTAATCCATTACGTCGCGGTTCAAGCGAAGCTAACTGAATTCAGAAGAAGACGTGCTGCAGATGTTGCGCTCGAAACCGATTTAAGCAGATGAATCGAGAGGTGATCTAAAGACAGGTCAGAACCAGATTTTTCTGAAGCATTGTATTTTGTGATGCTGATCGGCTGATTCTTGCCATACAAACCGGAGCCGTGGACCTGCTAGGCAGGCGGCAGTTGACTCCAGTGCAGGTCTCAGCTTTTTTAGAATAAATGCCACAAAGTAATATTTTGTGTCAACAAAAATTTAATTCTACTGTGGTTTGACGGTAATTAGCAGCGGTTCAATTTAGTTTTTCAAAAACCTTGATTCTTGCCATGTAAACCGGATAGTATACCTCCGCATGCAAGTTCGGTCTTAATCGCACTGACCGATTTTTATTTGCACCAATATTCCATTATTTTCTCCGAAACGCCGGTTTCGCCTTGGGAGGCTTGATTCCCGCGGGATGCCGTCGAATCGGAGACCAGCATTCCCTTCTTCTACAGTGAGATACGCAACCACTTTAATCTGTTACCAGACTTTCTATTTGTAAAGGTTCAGGTAGCAAGAAAGGATCTATTATGGCGCGCCTTGAGAATATGCTGGAACCCCAACGCTCCCATATCGCCAGTACCAAGCTGCCCACCTTCGATACCCATCCCTGGGTTGACGGGCCGGCACTGAACATGCGGCGAATAGCCATTGTTTCCACCGCCGGACTTCACCGCCGAGACGATATGCCCTTCACGTTTGAGCCCGGAGATAATTACCGCATCATTCCTGATGATACAGCTGCCAATGAATTGATCATGTCGCATGTTTCCACCAATTTTGATCGCAGCGGATTTCAACAGGATTGGAATATCGTTTTACCCCTGGATCGGCTCCATGAGATTTTTGAAGAGGGTCACATCGGAAGTGTCGCCCGGTTTCATTATTCATTTATGGGAGCGATGGATCCCAAGGATTTGGAACCGTCCGCGCGCAAACTGGCCGGTTTGCTAAAAGATGATAAAATGATGCAACTACTCGGTAAAATATTGCTGATTCCCATGTCGCAAAGCGATGCTTGATGCTTGTTTCTGGCCAGTGACCAGAGAGAAGCTACCGGTGACGAGATTGGGCCAAAATTTTCCTGGAAGTTACCCAAAATTGACAGTTTTTATAGCAATATAGGGAGGTGAAAATCCATTAGATCGATTCAACCAATTAGAATCATTAAGTTAACGGTTATTTTCCGGATTCTGGCTTAGTTTTTGCTTTATATAATCAAGATAATGTCGATGATCGAAATAATTGTAACAAATTTATGACAGATCCGGGTTGGTTATGAATATAAATTTCAGAAAATTGTTACCACTTGTTATCTTGACCACCATTTTTACGGCTGCCGTCTTCTTTAGGGATGCTCGGGCTGAATCTGACATCTTTCCTGTGCCCTCGGTTATTGAACCGAATGTTGCCTTCTGGACAAAAATTTATACCGAATACTCATCCAATCGTGGTGTCATCCATGATAGCCGTAAGCTGAACATCATATACGGTACCCTTGAGCTGGTGGATCCCGACAGTTTTGGCGGTCGAAAATCGAACAAAAACCGAATTAAAAAAGCCAAAAAGAAATACAAGGCCATTCTGGCAAAACTGATGCGCGGAGAAGCACCCGTCGGACCAGTGGAGCAGAAGGTGGCCGGGCTGTTTGGCCCTGATACTCAATCGGCTGAATTTCGGGCGGCCATGCGAAACATTCGCTGCCAAACGGGTCAAAAAGATCGTTTCCGCGACGGTGTCATTCGTTCCGGGGCCTATATTGATGAAATCAAAAGAATATTTCGCAGTCAAGGTTTACCGGAGGATCTGGCCTATCTGCCTCATGTCGAATCTTCATTTAATCCAAAGGCTTATAGTAAATTTGGTGCCGCAGGCATGTGGCAATTCACCCGCTCAACCGGCAAACATTATATGAAGGTCGGCTATACCATCGATGAGCGCCGCGACCCGATTATTGCTTCCTATGCCGCCGCTAAATTGCTACGCCACAATTATCGTAAATTGGATGATTGGCCCCTGGCTCTCACCGCATATAATCACGGCGTCTCGGGGATGTTGCGGGCCCAGCGGAAAAAGGGCAGCTATGAGCGGATTTTTAGGGAATACCGCAGCCGAATTTTTAAATTTGCCTCCCGCAATTTTTATTCCGAGTTTTTGGCGGCCCGGGAGGCTGCCCAAAATTACCGCCAATATTTTGGTGATCTCACTTTGGACATTCCTGTCCAAAGCCGGGAAGTGGTGCTGAAGGGTTACGTTTCACTGCTCCAGATGGCCCGGCACCTTGACCTAAAAATGGACGATCTGCGCGATCTGAACCCGGCCCTGCGGCACCCGGTTTTTAGCGGCCAGAAATATGTACCCAAAGGATACCGCTTAAGGCTGCCGTATAGTAATAATGAAGATTGGGAAATTGTAGTCGCCAAATTTGAAGATAAATTTTACAAGCACTATCAGAAAAAAAGCAGGATATATACGGTCCAGCGGGGCGATACTACCGGAGAAATTGCCAGAATACACGGTGTTGAGCTGGCGGACTTGATCGCGGCCAACAATTTGAATTCCCGGGCGACCATCTATGTCAATCAGAACTTAAGAATTCCGCTGCCGGATGAAAAATCCATCCTGGCTGCCAACCACCAACCGAAGACACCGTATCAAAGCAAGGACGCAGGGGCGTCAACGTCCAAGCAGGCTGAGACTGAGACAGTGGTTACAAACCGGGAAGAACCTGAGACGCCTTTGGTGCTCGCCAGCCAAGCAGCCATGCAGACCACCGGGGGGAGTGCGCAGAAAACGCAGGTGATTGAAGCCAAACATCCACTCGTGCCGGTCGCCGATAGGACCTCTGAGATAAACCGGGAAGAGGCACCCGAAGAATCTCCGGCGGGCTCACCGGACAACAACCTGTTTGTGGACTATCCCATGGCAGAATATCTGCCTGCCCGGCAAGAGCGTTCGCAACCGGCTGCCGAATTCGCCGACCTTGTATCCGATGATGCTGAAGGAACCAGTGGGGCCGAAGTATCGCAATCAGAGCCTGTAAACAAAGCGGACGATCAGGAGCCACAGGAAATGAAGGTGGAATATTTGGCGGAGGCCGAATATTCGGCGTTGCCGAACGTAGAGACCGAACCCGCTTTATCCCGTGAAATGCAAACCCGACCGGCAGCCCCCGTTGTTAAAAGCCCCCAGAATCATCCCGAATTGGTTCTGGCCAATCTGACCGTCAGGAATACCTGGAACCAGAATGGTAAACAGGTCGGTAACATACGGGTGGAGGTCGAAGAGACCCTCGGACATTATGCCGAGTGGCTGAATGTTTCGGCCAGGGAAATCAGGCGCTTAAATGGATTTCGTTACGGACGAGCGCTGCATCTAAACCAGAAAATCAAGATACCGCTCCACAGGGTCACACAGGAAGAATTTGTAGAAAAACGTTTTGAATACCACCAGGAGTTGGCTGAAGACTTTTTTGAATCCTATCGAATTGAAAAAGTACTCACCTATTCCATCAAACGGGGCGACAATATCTGGACCCTGTCCCACCAGGAATTTGAAGTGCCGCTGTGGCTGATAAAAAGATACAATGCCGGCGTGGACTTCGGAGCACTTATTCCTTCGCAGAAGCTGCTCATCCCCATAATAGAAAAAAACGTTTAAACTTGTGCTTTGACTGATCAGCTATGCGCTTGAAGTAGAGAACCCTATTGAAACTAGATCGGTGGAGCGATAGTCACCAGCAGCCGCAGGTCGGTTTTGGCGCGCAGACCGTGGGGTTCGGCAATTTCGCTGATCACCACATCTCCGGTTTTAGCCGGGATTGCAGCGTTGTCCTTTCCCAGAAATTCACCTTCGCCCTCGATGATTACCAAACTCAGCTGCCCCTCGATCTCATGGCTGTGGACGGGAAGTTCTTGGCCGGCTTTGAAGTTGAAATTAAGAATTTTAAAATACGGTGAATCGTGCACCAGCAATTTTTTGAATGCTTTCTCGGCGAAATCATTTTCTTCGTAAAGGTTAAGATGTTTCATTTCTTTTCTCCCCTGAGAGGTTAATAAAGTTACTCTTTTCTTCTTTATTAGATAGAACATAGAAGTTTAGCATTGATCTAAGTCAAAATATGGCCACAAAACAGGCTTTTTTATGACAATCGAGAAGGAAGGGAATAAATTTAATCCGCCTGCGGCGGACGAGGGTTTAATTCCCCGCCCCTTGGGGCGTTAAAAATTTTCCGTTTGATACCCCGTTGCTTGCGGCGGGGCTGTTCATAAAGTGGATCCATTCAACTATGAGACTATCCGCTAAATTTGTTGACCTATCTGATTATTTCCTGCTATTGAATTTCGAACAATCAAAATCTATTTTAAACCGAATACTATCCGGCAAAGGATTAAAAATGGTTTAGCCAGCATAAAAACCCCGCCATTTCAATTATGGTTGGGGGTTTTTTTTGAGTAATCTACTTGATCCTCGAAATGAAAGGAGGTTGGTTATGAAAAAAATGTTCTGCTTTGTTGGCTGCATCTTGATAGTTTTAGCTGCTGTCGGGGCTCAGGCCGAGGTAAAAAACCCCGATACATTTGTACTGGCCGATTATCGAACGGTCCAAACTATCGATCCGTCCACCTCCTATGATGTTGCCGGATCCATGCGTATCTGGAACCTGTATGAGACGCTGATCTTTTTTGACGGTTCTTCCACCGAAAAGTATGTGCCACTCATAGCCTCCGAAGTCCCCACGGTAGCTAACGGCGGCATTTCCGCGGACGGGATGACATACACCTTTACCGTTCGCAAGGGGGTCAAGTTTCACGAGGGCGGCGGTCTCACTGCGGAAGATGTGGTGTATTCATTCAAGCGCAACATGATTGTGGACCAGGACGGCGGTCCCATGTGGATGCTACTGGAGGCGCTTACCGGCTCGGGCGCCACCAGGGATAAGGACGGAAAGATCATCCCCGGAATATTTGAGATCATCGACAAATCGGTGGAGGCCAAAGGCGACAAGGTTATTTTTCATTTACCAAAGCCCTATCCGCCGCTGATGAGCATTTTGTGCTACACGGCATCCTCCGTTCTTGATAAAGAATGGGCGGTTTCCAAAGGCTGCTGGGACGGCAACCTTAAAAACGCGGCCAAGTACAACAACCCCTCACCCGGCCATGAACCTTTGCAGAAA
>JBATKU010000404.1:0-1542 GCA_049669725.1 Desulfobacterales bacterium | reverse complement strand
GGTATAGATTGTCTGTGTTTTGCATCAAAAGAACCTATTCCGGAGGGTGAAAAAATTTATATCATGACTCAGGATTTTCCTATAGAAGGTACAAATCTTAGAATATACGAAGGATGTTTTGCTCAAGTCGAAGAATGCATGAAGTATGAAAATTTTAAAAAAAAACCACCTTATTTGATACGTGGGAAATCAATTAGCGGCAAGACTATGAACATAGGCTTTAATGAATTAGGTGTTGAGGTTTTATAGTCTGCGATATCCTTCATCCGATTCTTGGCCGATGCTCATCCAGAAAATTTGATTCGACTTTTTCTGTTGGAAAATCGATAATTTTTCGCAATGCTTCTTTCCAGGTATTTCAACCGATTACCCAGAAGTAAGGAGGATCTCATGAAAATGTCGCCGAAGGCCCGCTCCATCGAAAAAATTGTTGAGGAACAGATCCAAAAATGGAACGTTGCCAGGAGAAAAAAGGAGATAGATGAATCGGTTTATCCAGTGGTAACCATCTCCCGGGAACCCGGTAGCGGCGGGCGAATCATTGCCGAAAGCCTCGCTGAAAAATTCAATCTGGATCTATTTAACCAGGAGATGATTCACCGCATGGCCGAAAGCGCCAAAGTCAGTAAACAGGTCCTCGAAACCCTGGACGAAAAGGGATTGAACGTATTGGACAACTGGATCGCCTCGCTGGTGGACTCCAGACATCTCTGGCCCGATCAATACCAGAAGCACTTAATGAAAGTGATATTAACCATAGGCAAGCATGGCCGGGCGGTCATTGTCGGTCGAGGTGCCAATTTTATCCTTTCGCCGGAAAGCCGGTTCAGGGTACGTGTCATCGCCCCGATGGAAACGCGCATTGGAAATATTTCCCGGGACTACGACGTTTCCGCCAAAAATGCCAAAAGACGGATGATCAAAACCGAATCGGATCGCCGGGCGTTCATCCGGAAATACTTTAATTCGGATATCGGCGAGTCGGTCAATTATGACATAGTAATCAATACGGATACGGTAAGCGTTGAAAATGCCGTTGAAGCGATCGGATCGGCGGCAGGCTTAAAAGCAGGCTGATGCAAAAATTATTCAACCAATAATTACTGGAAAGGAGGGTATTATGGCTGCAAAAATCTTAATTAGTGCTTGGAGATAAGTAGAGTCTGAAAACGGATTACAGAGGCAAATTTTGAGATAGTTTTACTTAAATGCAGGTTGCAGGTAACTGAAGAATACGGTCGGTGACCAACTGGATATTGTCGCTATTATTGATTACTATTCCCAGAGGAAGATTGTTTTTATGGACAAAGTTTTTCAATGTTTGTATGTGACGTTGTTGAATCATGCTACCGAACTTAATTTCGATGGGAAGGGTCCCAAACGGTCCCTCTATAATCATATCTATTTCAGCGCCATTTCTTGTTCGAAAATAATAATAGTTCCAGTTTACCGTTTCGGTTGCTTGAATTCCTTTGATTATTTCTTCGGAAATAAAAGCCTCAAATGCGGCACCAACATTAGGGTAATTCAGAAGTTGTTTTC
>JBATKU010000403.1:0-17282 GCA_049669725.1 Desulfobacterales bacterium | reverse complement strand
TTGACGTCAACCTGGCTGCGCAAAGCTCGATTATGTTTGATTACCGCCTGGAGGTTGATGTGATCCGCCTGGACGGCAATCTGGCAGACAAGGCAACGCTGGTTGCTCAATGGGCGCTTTTTGAAGGCGAGGAAGACGATTTGATAGTGATACGGCGATCGGAATATCAGGAGCCGGCCGCGGATAACACATACAGAAGTTTGGTATTGGCGAAAAGCCGAGCTGTTGAAAAATTGAGTCGGGATATGGCTGCTGCCATCAAAAAGGCTTTGGGAAACAGATGACCCCGGCGGAATCCCGCCAAGGCGGGTCTGCTGCGCAGAATTCCACTGGGCTGGCAGAGGTTTGATGACAGAGGGCAGATGACAGACTTAAGAAAGCAGTTAATTGCTATTTGTTATTAGTTATTGGTTTGAACAGATGGAAAAAAATAAGTGACGAGCAGCAGAAAGAATTTGTTGAGTTGTTCAGGAAACTGCTGCAAGGTGTCTATGCCGACAAGCTGCTGGCATATACGGATCAAAAAGTCGTCTTTGAAGTCTAATCTGAGTTAGATACCTTGAGACTAGTGATGCAACTGAAACTTTACTCGATAATTCTGGTTTTCGTATTCATTAGCTTTGCATCTCAACCACTATCCGGCAACGAAATCGTCTGGCGATCACTTGGTTTAAGAGCCGGGATGGATGACAATCGCGGTAATGAAGATTTTAAGCAATACGAAGGTTTTACAACCTGGCAGCTGCCTTGGTCATGGCAGTGGAAATCCGGTTGGTCATTAAACACTTATCTGGAGGCCAATGCCGGTGTGCTGCGCGGTGCCAGTGAATCCGCTTTTGTGGGATCAATTTTAATTTTACCCGGCACTTTAATATTGGATTTCGCCTGCAGCACATGTCCAATGGTGTTCTCTACGAAAACAACCCGGGCCTGAATATGTATATGATTGAAGTGGGCTATCGGTTCTAATTTGGAACAAAAGACCCATCGTCGACCCGCTTGCAGCGGGACTCCCGTCTTCGCCGCGGCACGCAGAGGCCAGAGGAAGTAAATTATTGAGTTGGGGTTCGGATTACGGAAAGGAATCGAATGCGTTGGAAATGGATTTTGGCAATCGGTGGTTTGACGATCGTTATCTTGATAGCGGCCGTCTATGTCTACCTGAATACTTATGACTACAATAAATTAAAGCCGCTGGTTGCTCAAATGGTTGAGGATGCCACGGGCCGCAAATTGAGTCTGGATGGCGACGTAAATCTCGAAATTGGATTTGCGCCGGCCCTGGTGGTGACGAATGTGGCGCTTGCCAACGTCCTCTGGGGCTCGCAGCCCCAAATGATCGAAATTGAGAGGCTGCAGGCCCGGGTCCGGTTGTTACCGCTGTTGTTTAAGGATCTGGATATAAAGTATATCCGTCTTGTGGGTGTCAAGGTGTTGCTTGAAAAGGGTCCCAAGGCCCAGGGTAATTGGGACTTTCAGGCGGGAAACAACTCGGCGGGCAGCCTCGGGGCCTTTAAACCAACCGCGATAGAAGTAAACCAGGTCAGCATCGAGAACCTGCATTTGACATTTCGCGAGAATAGGACACCGCCCCTAACGCAGTTCACAATAGCGAGCCTGGAGATGAACCGGCAGGAGAATGAAGAGGGGCTGACGCTTAAACTCAAGGCTAATTATAAAGGACAGCCGCTCACGTTATCGGGTAAAACCGGACGGGTTCGCGATGTATTTGGGCACCAGCGCTTCCCGCTTCAGTTGTCGGGGACGTTGGCCAACGCCGCGGTCAAAATTAATGGCGCGATTGACGATATTCTGACCCTTCAGGGTCTAGATGTGGCGGCCCGGCTGAACGGTAAAAATTTTGCAACCCTCGGGCCTTTTTGGGATATTCAGCTACCAAAGACGCAAGCATTTGATGTTTCGGGGCACCTGAAGGGATCCGGAGACTCCCTGAGACTTGATAATATCAATGGGAACCTGTCCGGGAACATTCTCGATATGGCCATCAGCGGCAGCGTGGCCAACTTGATCGCCTTCAGCGGCGTTGATCTAAAACTGAAAAGCTCCGGTAAGGATCTGGCGGTGCTATCGACGTTCATCGGAGAAAAAATTCCCGCTACCGATCAATTCGAGATTCAAGGCCGCCTGACCGGTTCCAGCAAAGCGCTAACAATGAAAAACGCGCAGGCTGCTGCCAGGCGCGGCGGACTGCACTTCACGGCCAACGGTGAGATCAAAGATTTTCTCACCCTCAGGGGCATGGACTTGCAGTCCCGGCTAACCGGCAAGAGTCTGGCCAAATTTGGTGAGGTCATCGGAGAAAAACTTCCGGCAACCGATGCGTTCGAGATAAAAGGCCGGCTGAGCGGCTCTACCGATGCGCTGGCTTTGCAGAAAGTTCAGGGCAGCGCCCGCCGGGGCAGCATGAACCTGTCTTTAAACGGTGCGGTCAAAGATCTGCTTACCCTTGAGGGCATGAACCTGCAGTCCCGGGTAAGCGGCAAGGAACTGGCCGAAATCGGGCCGCTGTTCGAAACAAAGCTGCCCGGGCTGGGTCCCTTTGATATAAGCGGCAAGCTTGCGGGTTCAGCAAAAGCCATTTTGCTGAACGGGGTTTCAGCAACGGTAGACAAAAGCGATTTTGCCGGCCTGGCCAAATTAGAGTTTCTCAAGCGCCCCAAAATTACCATCCGCCTGGAATCGTCGGTGATCGATTTCACAACTATGATGAAAAGTTTAGAGCAGGACGAACAAAAGACGGCCGATAAGGATCATAAAAAGCGTCGTTTGTTTTCGGATGATCCCCTGCATTTAGACGTCCTCAAAAAGGTGGACGCCGATATCGTATTAAAAGCCAAGAATATCCATGCCAAAGACGCGCGCTTTAAATTTGGCAACATGACGATTAAACTCGAGGACGGTAATTTCAGCATTAATAAGTTTGAAGCGACCTATAAGCAAACGAAAATTTCCGGTGACCTTCATACCAACCATGGTTCACCGACCCGGGTCGCCACCAAATTACTGGTTCAAAACTTCGACCTAGGCGGTTTTCTCAAGGAAACCGGGGTAAACGATCAAGTTAAGGCCACCGTTGACATCGCAGCCCATCTGGATAGCAGAGGTGATTCGGTTCACAGCCTGATGGCGAATCTAAATGGCGCCATCGGTGCTGTGATGGGTCAAGGGTTCTTGACCAAATACCTCAATATGCTCTCTGTAAATCTCACCCCAAAGGTCATAAATTTCTGGGGAAGCCATAAAAAAGCAGAACAGATTAAATGTGCCGTCGTCCAGTTCGACATTAAGAACGGAGTTGCCGCCAGCCAGGCCTTTGTTTTCGATACCCGGGCCGGCATCCTGACCGGTGAAGGCGAGATCAACCTGGATACCGAACAGATACATTTTTTACTCGTGCCAAAACCCGCCCATCCCAGCCTGAGCTTTTCGACCAACCTGCGGGTCAGCGGCGCAATAGTGGATCCCAAGGTGGGCCCGGACAAGTTTTCTTTATTAACCAAAGGCGCTGAGTTGCTCAGCACCCTTGCGGTCGGCCCGCTCGGGCTGCTGGCCCCGTTTGTACAGCTGGGTGCGCACAAAGCGCACCCTTGCGATATCCAGAGTATCGGACAATTGGGGTTAGAAAGCCCTGACCCTCAATAGTCGAGCAGGTCAAAGGTGATCAGCTCTGCCATAGATCAAATCTGAAACCTGAACACGGCGGCAAATAGGCATCACCTTTATCACCCCTACGAGGTGGACTCAAAGCCGGGCTCTGTAGACCCGGATCTTTACTACGCAAAGGTATATGGCGCCTTTTCATTTTTACCACAGTGTCATTGAATCTAAAAACAATTGCTTCAAATCTTCAGCACTGGCCGGGCGCGGGGACAGCTTTGTCACCCGGTGCTGGGGCAGGGTGCCTTCAACCAGCTTGTCGACATTTTCCGGCCCGAAACCCACTGCTGTCAGACCATTGGGCATGCCGACTTTGCGCATCAAATCCACCACGGCTTTTGAAAGTACTTCCCCCGCTTCTTCCGGACGGGCACCGGAGATGTCCACACCCATCAGCCGTGCGGCATGTAGATGCAGCTCCGGGTTTGCTGAAGCGGTAAACCTGAAAACGGCAGGCGCATGCAGAACGACGGCCATGCCGTGGGGTACGATCGGGTGGCCGGGGGGATAGCCTTCGGGCACATACTCGCGAACCGTTCCCGAGACAGGATAGGACATGCCGTGGGCCAGATGGACACCGCCGTTTCCGAACCCGATCCCGGCGTAGGTGGCGGCCAGCAGAATTTCACCCCTTGCGGCGTCATCCGACGGGTCTTCGATGACGCGCACCAGGCTTTTGGCGATCATTTCAATCGCCCGTGATGCCCAGATATCACTGATAGGGTTGGCCCCCTGGTAAGCAGGGCGCATTTTGGGGTGTTCGGGAGCCGGTCTCTGGCTGTATGGTAACGCGGTCATCGCTTCCAGGGCGTGGGTCAACTGGTCCAGCCCGGTACAGGCTGCCACCATTTTGGGCAGAGATCGTGTATTATTGGGATCTATAAGACCTTTGACCGGTCGCAGGGCACGGTGAGCGATACCGGTCTTGGCATTCATTTCTAAATAATCAAAAATGGCCACCCCCGTGGTCTCGCTGCCGGTGCCGGCTGTGGTGGGCACCGCCACCAGGGGCTTCAAGGGACCCGGTATGGGAGTTCCCTTGCCGATGGGCGGATTGACGTAGGTCATTAAATCCGCCGGATAGGTAGAATATAAATTGGCCGCTTTGGCGGTATCCATGCTGGAACCGCCGCCGACGGCCACAAATCCGTCAAATTTTCCATCTTCAGCAAACTTGATGGCCTCTTTGAAGGAGATATCCGTCGGCTCAACACTGGCCTGATCGAAAAGCACCGCATCGATATCATGTTTGCCCAGTGATTCAAGGGCCACGGATACCGGATCGCTTGCCGTCATATTCTGATCGGTCACGACCATTACGCGGCGCGCCCCCTGTTCTTCCATATCCCAACCCACTTCCCGGGTAACACCGGGACCGTATTTAATACTGGAGGTGTCCATCGAAAAAGCGGTTTCAAATTCCATCGTTTCTATCTCCCTTTTACCATAGAGTTTGTTTTTCGAATTTCTATCTAATTTTATGCAGGTTTTCACCGTTGCGCGTTGCGTGTCTGAACGTCAGAATATCTAACCGCGTAACCCGTAACTCGCAACCTGAAACATCTCATTTAGCAAATACCCATTACCCAATAACGAATAACTATTAACTTTTTATCCCAACCCCGACAGTTCCCGAATAGCACGGGCAATGGCGGAAACATCATCATCACCAAAGCCGCGTTCAATCAGTCCGTTTTCAAACTGGGCCACCAGGGCCGTGGCCGGGAGGGTGGCACCCAGTTCACGGGCCGTATCCAGGGCGATATTGAGATCTTTATGGTGCAGGCTGAGACGGAACCCGAGCGGATAAGTGTTGTTGATCACATTTTGGCCGCGATTGTGCAATACCCATGAGCTGGCGGCGCCGCCGCCGATGGCCTGCAGCACTTTTTCCATGTCGAGCCCGGCCTTCATTCCGATTGTCAGACCTTCGGCCATGGCCAGATACGTTCCGGTAATCATAATTTGATTGATGGCCTTGGTAATCTGGCCGGCCCCGATTGATCCGACATGGGTGACGGTTTTGCCCATGGTGTCCAGGATGGGCAGTGCTTTTTCAAAGACGGTGGCATCACCGCCGACCATAATGGCAAGGGTTCCGTTCTGGGCGCCCTCGGGTCCGCCTGATACCGGCGCATCCAGCATACCGACGCCTTTTTCCGCGAGCATTGCGGCCATACGGCGGGTAGCGGCCGGGCTGATGGTGGACATATCCACAACGATGGAGCCTTCCGGGGCCCCGTGGATGATACCGTCATCTCCCAGGACAATGCCTTCAACATCCGGGGTATCGCTGACACAGATAACAATGATCTCTGCGCCCGCGGCCGCTTCTTTGGGAGATGCCGCGCGGGCGGCGCCTTCTGCAGCCAGTCGTTCTTCCTTTTCCCGGGTGCGGTTATGCACCGTGACTTCGTGACCTGCTTTGAGGACGTTCATCGCCATTCCGATGCCCATTGTTCCCATGCCGATAAATGTTACTTTCATTGTGATCCCCCCTTAAGACTAAAAAAACAATCGTTTATAAATAATGATTTTTGGTGATTTGCCTCAAACTTTGAGGTTTCAGAAACGAGGAATATAAGTGCTGAAACCTGAAATCCGTTCTCTGTCCTCTACCATCTAACCGTGTATATAAACAAATACGTAGGGGATCAAGACAAATTCCGGTTGATACCCCGTTGCTTGCGGCAGGGTAGTTTATTTGGTTACAATTTGCCGACACCGGGTTTCCCGGGTGAAAAAAAGCAATGCCAAAGACAGCAGGGCCCACACCAGCATCAGCAGGAAGCCGCTGCGGTAGGCTGCTAAATCATAAATCCTGACGCCTTGCACCAGGGCGCCGTCCCAATTTCGATCCAGCATCCAGCCCACGGCGGGTTGCAGCAGAGTCGGGCCTGAAATCACGCCCATGTTGATCACACCGTTGACCGTACCGGCCAGGTGCGCCGGCACGGATTCTTTGGCAAAGGCAAAACTGATAATCATGCAACCCGATGCGAAGCCTGTTATAACCAGTATGGTTGCGAGCAGAAAAATGGGTAAATTCGGAATAAACAGTATGACGGTCCAGCCGCCTACCGCCAGCACACATCCTAGAAAATACAGCGGTTTGCGGCGGCCAATGCGATCGGAAAGCCCGCCGAAAATGGGCCCGCCGATGGCCCAGGCTACCAGCAGGGCCGAATTTAGGGCTGCGGCCTGGGTGGTTGGAAGGTTGTGATGGGTGCTCAGGTAAGGAACGCCCCAGAGGCCGCCAAAGGTCAGCACGCAGCCGACGAGCCCACCCGGTATTACGAACAGCAGCCAGGTGTTGGGATAACGCAGAACCTCAAAGATACCGGAGAAAATCCCCGGGCGTGAGTTTGGGTCTGTGCCGGCAGCAGCATTTGTATAACCCGCATAGCCTTTTTCGCCGGGGTGGTCTCGGACAATCACCCATACCCCGGCGCAGATGGCGAATGTTATTACGGCAGATACCAGTATGGTGTTGCGCCAGCCAAAGGCGAGTACCAGAATCCGTAATGGTGTTCCGGCAAAGACCGCTCCGACAATACCAAAAAACAGGGCAGCGCCTGAGACCATGGCAAAATAGCGGGCCGGGAACCATTCACTGGCTAATTTCAGGTTGCCCACAAAGGCGACCGCCACGGCACCTCCGATCATAAATCGGCCGAGGTAAGCCCAAAAAACGGACGGGGCCATGGCAAACAGCAACGCACCGACAGCCGCCACGAACGCACCGGCGGTCAAAAGCCGGCGCGGCCCCCAGCGATCGGCCAGGATTCCGGTGGGGATTTGCATCGATACATAACTGTAAAAATAGAAGGCGGATAAATTGCCCAGCGCGGTGGCGTTGAGGTTAAACTCCTGCATGAGTTCGGCGGTCATCACCGCCGGTGCAACGCGCTGGAAAAAACCCATGAGATAAAAGGTGGCGCCGAATCCCCAGATGGTCCAGGCAAGGCTTAGAGGCGGATGTGTGGTTCTATGTTGCATCATTATAAATTTCTTCTATAAATTTTTATCAAAGATAACGACAGTGATTGGTAATCGATTCGATTGGGGTGCTGGAGTAATGGAGTGTTGGAGTACTGGGCTTATTTGCAACTGCAGTGGATGGACAGTATCATGGAGATCAGGCGGCGGTGTTTTGTCACCAACGATCGCGAGTAGCCCAACTGAAACCAAAGGTGAACATGAACCGAGAGGACCTTGATCATTCGCAATCTCGATATTTTCCATTACTCCACCACTCCAGTAATCCAGTACCCCCACAGGTGCGAGTCCTGAGATCCATGCTAATTTCTAAAAAGATCTTACTTCTAAACAACTGACCTTACTACGTTTCCAAAATCAGGACAATCAGTTCCCGGGGTCCGTGCACGCCAAAGGCCAGGGTCATTTCGATGTCTGCGGTTTTAGAAGGGCCGGATATCAACACGACATTGGTGGGCATTTTAGTCGACCACTTCTCTTTTTGCATGGCCTCCAAAAACGAGCTGAATATCTTGTCGGCTTCCAGGATGGCAATGTGAATGGACGGGACCAGCGACATCAGGCGGGGTTCTTTTTCCGAAGGCCATAAGATGAGGGCACCGGGGTCGGCGATGGCGCCGGCAGTGGAGGTGATGCCGGCATCGATGGTAAACAGCCGGTCCTTGAAATCCTCAATTTCTTTTTCGTAGGGGATTAATTGCGGCAAGTCTCCCTCGGCACTTTCCCAATGACTTTCCAGGGTGTTACCGAGCGTCGTCTGTGGCGGATAAACCAAGCTTTTTAGTTCCCGGTTCTTTAAAATATCTTTTAATTTATGAATCCAGTTTTGGGCGTCCGTGACATGCACCTCGGTGCGCATGGCTTCCATCAGCGTTTTTAATTTTTCAATTTTTTCCGTCCGGTTGTAAGTTTTTACAGGTATCGGATCCGGCTGTGGGGTCGGCACTGACACCTGTCGACTGCCGGCCGCTAATCTGGCAAGAATCTGTTGACGTGATTGTTCACTCATTGTCGACTCCATTATGTTTGACAAGTTCATGCAAACTCTGGGGGGCAAATTCAGGGGCCTTGCGGTAACGGGTCCAGATCTTTAGCGGCCCCACCTTCGGCAATTTCAGCCTTAAGGCACCCAGAACTTTGATACCGGCCGCATTGATCAGCGGCCTGGTGTTGGCAATGGCCCAAATTTTCCAGGTCAGGCTTTCGATCCAATTGCTTTTGTAACCGTGTCCCGCCACTGTACTCGTGGGGTCTTTGGAGTAGCTTTCGTTGCGAATGCGGCGGATGAGTTCCGGGATGGGGATCTTTACCGGGCAGACCTCTTCGCAGGCATTGCACAAACTGGATGCCGTGGCCAGCACCCCGGCAGCCTCTAACCCTTCAACCTGCGGGTTTAATATTTTGCCGATGGGACCGGGATAAATATAGCCGTAGGCGTGGCCGCCGATTCGATTGTACACCGGGCAATGGCTAAGGCAGGTTCCGCAGCGAATGCAATAAAGGGTCTGACGTCGCTGGGGGTCGGCATAGATTTTAGAGCGGCCGTTGTCCAGGATGATCAAATGAACTTCTTTCGGCCCGTCTTTTTCGCCTGGTTTGCGCGGCGAGGTGATCATGTTGACGTAGGTGGTGATCAACTGGCCGGTAGCCGAGCCGATCAGTAGCCGCAGCATGGGCGGCAAATCTTCCAGCTTTTCGACAACTTTCTCGAGGCCCATTAGGGCGACATGCACCCCGGGCACGGTGGTACACATGCGTCCGTTGCCCTCGTTTTCCACCAGACAAAGGGTCCCGGTTTCCGCCACTGCGAAATTAACCCCGCTCAGGCCGACGTCTGCTTTTTCAAATTTCTGCCTCAGTGTTTTACGGGCGATGGCGTTGAGCTCGTCCACATTCTCGGTATAGGGTGCACCGGGGATGTTGTCATGGAAGATTTTTGAAATCTGATCTCTATTTTTGTGAATGGCGGGAACAATGATGTGCGCCGGCGTCTCGTTGTTCAATTGAATAATAAATTCACCCAGATCGGTTTCCAGGGCCTCTATGCCGTGTTTTTGTAAATAGGCATTCAACTCCATTTCTTCGGAAACCATGGACTTGCCCTTGACCAGACGGGTGGCACCATGGGATTTCATAATGTCTAAAACCAGCTGGTTGGCTTCGGGGATAGTTTCCGCCCAGTGCACCTGGATGCCGTTTTCGCTGCATTTTGTTTCAAGCCGCTCCAAAAGCTCCGGCAGTTTACTCAGGGCCTGGTTTTTAGTTGCATTTCCCAGCGTTCTTAGCTGTTCGGTTTCAGCGGCATCTGAGAAAATATTCTTCCGTTTAAGGACCAGGGTGTTCATGGCGGATTTGATATTTTTGATTAACTGCTTATCGTTAATGGCCCGGGCAACGTTTTTTTCAAAATCAAGCGGTTGATGATTCGCCATTGATTCTCTCCCAGATAAATTCGGCCAGATGCTGGCCCTTGATCGATGTGTTTTCGTATTGCATGGCGCCGCTGATATTCATCAGGCATCCGCAGTCGCCGGTGATGAGTCGCTCTGCTCCCGTTTGCCTGATGTCATCGGTTTTGTCTTTTACCATGACAGCGGCGATGGCCGGTTGCTTGACCGCAAATGTTCCTCCAAAGCCGCAGCAGTCCTGTTCCCTCTGCAGTTCAACCAACTCCACGTTTTTCAACTGCCGAATCAGTGATTTGGCATCTTCCGTAACCTCCATCTCGCGCAACGCGTGGCAGGACGAATGCCAGGTTACTTTGATCGGCAGGCCTTGATCTTCCAGTTTTATGTTTAAGGCATGGACTAGAAATTCGGACAGCTCAAATATCCTTTCCGAAAAACTGATGACCTGATCGATGCGAGGATCGTTTTCAAATAATTTGGGGTAATGATGCCGCATCATACCGGCGCAGGATCCGGATGGGACAACGATCGGATAATCTTTATAAAACAGCTCTATTTGCTTTCTGGCTACGGTTCTGGCTTCATCCGGAAATCCGGAATTGTAGGCCGGCTGGCCGCAGCAGGTTTGCTGTGACGGGAATATAACCTTAATCCCATTTTGTTGGAGCAACTTTATTCCCGCCAGGCCGGCCCCGGGATAAAACATGTCCACCAGGCAGGTGCCGAAGTAATAGACTTTTCGCGGATTGTCAGGATAGTTACGCATAAAATCCCCATTTCGAAATTTGGTAAAGAACATCTTAAATACCGTAAATCATAAAAAAATTAAAGGCCTATTTTCATCCTAGATTCTTTACAATTATCCAAGATATTGTTACATTCAGTTATTCTTCTTTAAGATTAATGAATTTTTTACCGTTACAACTTCGGGCGCAATTGTTTGAATGCGTGCATGCCTGGCTGCTAATTTAAACCTTTTCAGGAGTCCCAAAATGTTCCTATCGAAGATAAAATTTCTCGGCGGTGTGAGTTTAATTACGCTTTTATGGATACATCCGGCCTTTTCAGAAATGTCCATGTCAGAAAGGTCGCTGCCCGCGGATACGGTCATTAAGGATTCTTTTCAAGCCGGTACCGGACTGCCGGTGGGAAAGATCCAATCCGTGCGGGGCGAAGCATTCATTTTTCATCGTGATCCTTCGGTGGGATACCGGGCCAAGACCGGGCTGCCGCTTTATCAGGGAGACATTCTGCATACGCGCAAAAATTCCTGGGTCTTATGCCGGCTTGTCGACCGAAGCCGATTGGCAATGGCACCGGGAACCATGCTCACCCTTCTGCTTTTCAATTCTAATTCTGCCAGAAAATCCAGCCTGTCCTTTCTGTCCCTGAAACAGGGAGGGATCCGCCTCTATGTGAGTGGTACACCTGAACCATTTTTCTCTGAGTTTAAAGTTCAGACTGAAACAGCTTATATCCTGGCAAAAGCGGCAGATTTTATTGTCAAAGCGGATCCGGGGCAAACCGAGATATTTACTTTTGAAAAAAGCCGACTTGAAGTGACGAGCCTGGCAGAGCCCGAAGAGATTCATTATCTGTCAGATTACCAGCGGACAGTTGTCAAACCGGAATCGGCTGAACCCGTGGTAGAGACGATGTCCCCGGGTGATTCCGCAATATTGACGGCTGAATTTCGTCTCACCCCGGATAGCAAATTATTTGCTTCCGGTGCAAATAATTATCGCGGTCCTGATACCCCTGATGCATCCATAGAAGATTAGGTTGATAGCTAATTCCCACCACCGCTCTTACGGTATTTATGAAGGCCTGCTTCATTTTGAGGAGCATCAAGAATTAGCATAGCCCAGATACTTTGTTTAAACAGAAGTGGTAAGGATTCTTTTTTTAAAAAATAGAGTCCTTGATTTGAAAAAATTTCAAACACCAAGGAACGGGATCATTGTGAAAAAAGATGCAATGCACGAAATTCATGACGGGATAAGCCGTGCCATAGAATTTGTAACCGTCGATATCTGGCGCATTCGGCTTGAAGATCTGCCTTTCGGAAAATCCTTCCTTATTAAGCAGCTCAGAGTCTTTATTCTGACCGTGCGTGGCTTTGACGAAGACAAGTGTTTTACCCGGGCTTCATCTCTGACCTTTTACACCCTGCTCTCCATTGTCCCGGTGATGGCGATGCTGTTCGGAGTCGCCAAAGGGTTTGGTTTTGAGAAAATCCTTGAAAATGAGCTCAGGGGAGTGGTAGCAAAACTACCCGGACAGGAAGAAGTCCTGAATAAAGTAATCCAGTATGCCCAATCTCTGCTTGAAACCACCAAAGGCGGTGTGATTGCCGGGATCGGCCTGGTTTTGCTTTTCTGGTCGGTGATCAAAGTGCTTAGCAATATCGAAAGCTCATTAAACGATATCTGGGAGATAAAAGAGCCGCGCACCTGGGGAAGAAAATTCAGCGATTATCTCGCCGTTATGCTAATCAGTCCGATGATGATTCTGGTATCCGGCGGCGCAACAGTCTTCATAACAACCCAGATCACCCAACTGACCGCTAAAATTGAATTGCTGGGAATGATCAGCCCGTTCATATTTTTGAGTTTCAAGCTGATTCCCTATTTGCTGATCTGGGTCCTTTTTACGGTCATTTACGTTTTGATGCCAAATACCAAGGTCAATCTGAAAGCCGGTCTGGTGGCCGGTATTATTGCCGGAACCATATTTCAGATTGTCCAGTGGGGCTACATCAGTTTTCAGATCGGGACTGCGAGATACAACGCTATCTACGGAAGTTTTGCCGCGCTGCCCTTGTTTTTATTGTGGGTGCAGATCAGCTGGTGGGTGGTTCTTTTCGGTGCCGAGCTGTCTTTTGCCCACCAGAATGTGGGAACCTACGAATATGAGCCCGACAGCAACAAGGTTAGCCCTGCTTTTAAAAAAGTGCTCACCCTGCAAATCGCTCACCTGTTGATAAAAAATTTTGCCAGCGGGGAAAGAGCGTTAACCGATGTCGAAATCTGTGCGCGGCTCAAAATTCCCATTCGTCTTGTGCACAAGATCTTGTATGATCTCGTCCAAAGTAGGGTAATTTCTGAAACCACAACCAGACAAGATCGACGATTCGGCTATCAGCCGGCCCGCGATATCAATGCCCTTACCATCAAATTTGTTATCGATGCCATTGATCAAAACGGATCCAACAATATCCCGGTAGCCAGGACCGAGGAATTCGCTGCCCTCTCCGAGGCGATTGACAAATTCAGGGAGGAGATGGAAGCCTCGCCGGCGAACCGGCTCCTTAAGGATATATAGAACCCGACTAATGGCTCGCGGGGCGTGTGATGCATTTATTTAATCCCGTGGTCTTCCCGTTATTTTATGCCTTTCACGTCAAGTGAATACTAGGAGAGAATACCTTGCCCATTCCCGGAAACCTGCTGTCTGGTTAACCCGGATGGCGAAAAAACCGTTGAAAAGGCCTTTAAAGTGGTCCAAGACCTCTCCCTGAGACTCCGTGAAAAATATTCTCTGATTTGAGTCTTCGGTCTAAAAAATCAATATTTTGCTTGCTATTGGCTTAAAGAAGGGTTATGTCCAACACAATCAATTAAGTCCCGCATTTTAGAATCGGGATGGTTTCTTTCTGAAGGAACAATCCATTTGTCAAAGTGGCATCCTCCAGTTTGCAACGTTGAAAATCTTTATGAAAGGAGAATGTTATTATGACTAATGGAACTGTTAAATGGTTTAATGACAGCAAGGGCTTTGGATTCATTGAGCAGGAAGACGGACCGGATGTGTTTGTTCATCATTCAGCAATCAACTCAAGCGGTTTTAAATCCCTCAATGAAGGCGACCAAGTTTCCTTTGACATAGAGCAAGGACAAAAAGGTCCTGCCGCTGCAAATGTCACTGTGATTTAGCCTTCGTTTCCGAGCAAAAAAAGGGCATTCTTCGAATAGAGAGGGATGCCCTTTTGTTACTTATGAATTACTGCCAGTCCGATCTTTACTATCAGATCGTAGATTACCGAAAAATCCGGTCTTTATTACTTTTTTGTTTCTCACTATCGAGAATAGCGACCGGAGAGGGGACAAGCCTGCAAAATCCCAGTATTCCGTTAATAATTAGATTTGATGAAAGGAGAAAAAAATGAATAAAAGCGATTTAATCAACGAAGTGGCCAAAGTGGTCAGCACTAAAAAAGAAGCTCAGGAAGCGGTGGATTGTGTTTTTTCATCTATTACCAAAGCGATGAAAACCGGGGACACCGCTACCCTGGTTGGTTTTGGTACCTTCAAGGTCGTGGATCGAAAGGCCAGAAAGGGACGCAATCCGCAGACCGGAGCGGAAATTGATATTAAAGCATCTAAAGCTCCTAAATTTACCGCGGGCAAGGCATTAAAAGAGGCTGTTAAATAGAGATTTATTAAACGGCCAAACAACTTTGTCAAGCTAATCCATTTCAACGGCGGAGTCCTTTTTAAAGGGCTCTGCCGTTTCGCGAACTATGGCAAGTAGTGCTCGGTTTTGATATTTTTAATCCGCCAGAGGCGGACGAGGGGTTAATTTCCCGCCCTTTATCTCATCAGTTACAGGTTAAAAAAACTCGCTAATAAACAGACAAAAAACGACACCGAGGCATTCTTGTACTATGAAACGGTCAATTATAAAAAGTACCGGCAGGTATTTACCCGATAGACACGTCAAAAACGAAGAGTTAGCCGGATTGATGGACACTTCAAATGAATGGATTGTGAAACGCACAGGTATTGAAGCCAGGTACTGGGTCAGGGAAGGTGAGGATGTCGGGACATCAGATCTTGCGTATGAGGCTTCAATTATAGCACTGGAAAGAGCGAACTGGAATCCGGAGGATCTGGATTTAATTGTATTTGCAACCATGACACCCGATGTGAACGTGCCGGGTTCGGGGGCATTTCTGCAAAACCGGCTGGGTGCTAAAAACTTACCTGCTATCGATATTCGTCAGCAATGCACCGGATTTTTGCATGGATTGGAGATCTGCGATGCCTATATCAGGAGCGAAAAAGCACAAAAGATCCTTTTGGTAGGCGCTGAATTCCAGAGCCGGTACTTGGAATTGACAACCGAAAACCGTGATACAGCGGTGATTTTTGCAGATGGTGCCGGTGCTGTCTGCCTTGAAGCTGTTGAAACTAACAAGGAAATTGGAGTCATAACATCGATTCTTTATGCTGACGGAAAATATTCAGGGGCGTTGCGTGTTGGATTACCCGCTCGAAAATCCGGGCAGGCCATTAGTCCAACCGTAATAAACAACAAGGAGCATTTTCCTTATATGGATGGAAAGACAGTATTCAAATTGGCTGTGACCCGCCTGCCGAAGGTTGCAGAGGAGCTGTTGGCAAAAGCAAACATGAAAATTGAAGACCTGACTATGGTTATTCCCCATCAGGCAAATCTGCGAATAAACGAAGCTTTCAGGGAACGGATGGATATCCCGGAAGAAAAAATGTATAACAATATTCAACGATATGGAAATACCACTGCGGCAACCATTCCTATTGCACTTGACGAACTCATGGAAAAAAACATGCTGAAACCAATGGACACCATCATGCTCATTGGTTTAGGAGCGGGATTGACCTGGGGCGGTGTGATCTACAGGTTAATATAGCCTTTCTTTCTGACCCTCGGAATCGATCCGGAATGGTTCAACCCCCATGGTAATATTCAAACAGCAGAATACGGCCATCCTTGCTCGATTTGATTTTATGCAGCGTAAAAATTGAGGATTGGTTGATGAAGTTATCATCTGTGAACGATTGAAATAGGAGTTGACTGAAAAGAAAATTAATGTTAATGGAAAACAATTATTATTTAGGATAAAGAGGCTTCGGTTGGCAGACCATAAAAAAAGATTTGAAATCATCATCCAAAAATTAAGGGATAATGGCCTCAAGATAACGCCTCAGCGGCTGGCTGTCGTTAAAATTCTTGCCAAAAGTGAAGGCCATCCCAGTGTTGAAAATATCCATGTCCAGTTAAAAAAAGACTTTCCGACCATGAGTCTTGCCACTGTGTACAAAAATATTGTATTAATTAAATCATTAGGTGAAGTTCTTGAGTTAGGGTTCCCGGATGGGAGCAACCGATATGATGGAAACAAGCCTACCCCCCATCCACACGTCATCTGCATCAAGTGTAAAAAAATTGTCGACCCAGACTTAGATAGCCTGGATGAAATGGAAAAAGAGGTCGCATTAGAGACTAATTTTAAAATTCTGAATCATAGGTTGGACTTTTTCGGTATATGCAGCAATTGTCTGGCAGAGAAAGTTTAATATATTTTTTGCCATTAATTGATAGTCGTTATCATATAATAATCTATCACCATAATCAATCGATAAGACCGCTAAAGTTAATCAGAAAGATGGGCACCGAAACACTCTATTCATAGCAGCACGGTGCATAAATTCAGACAACGAAAGGAGGAAACATTATGACTGACGAAAGCAGATGCCCGGTAACGGGATCCACTGCCAGCGGTGGCACGTCGAACCGGGACTGGTGGCCGAACCAGTTGAACCTCAATATTCTTCATCAGCACTCTCACATGAGCAATCCGATGGGCGAGGCGTTCAACTACGCTGAGGAATTCAAGAAGCTCGACCTGGAGACCCTGAAGAAGGGCCTCTATGCGCTGATGACCGACTCGCAGGACTGGTGGCCGGCGGATTACGGTCACTACGGGGGGCTCTTCATCCGGATGGCCTGGCACAGCGCAGGCACCTACCGCATGGGCGACGGCCGCGGGGGCGCGGGGTCCGGCAATCAACGCTTTGCACCCCTCAACAGCTGGCCCGACAACGTGAACCTCGACAAGGCGCGCCGTCTGCTTTGGCCGATCAAGCAGAAATACGGCAAGAAAATTTCCTGGGCCGACCTGATGATCCTCGCCGGCAACTGCGCGCTGGAGTCGATGGGCTTCAAGACCTTCGGCTTCGGCGGCGGGCGCGAGGACATCTGGGAACCCGAAGAAGATGTCTACTGGGGTGCTGAAGATGAATGGCTGGCTACGAGCGACAAGCCCAAGAGCCGTTACACCGGCGACCGCGATCTCGAAAACCCCCTCGCCGCCGTGCAGATGGGGCTGATCTACGTGAACCCGGAAGGCCCGGACGGCAACCCGGATCCGGT
>JBATKU010000402.1:0-1810 GCA_049669725.1 Desulfobacterales bacterium | reverse complement strand
GGCGTAATCAATCCGATCATCAGATTAAGCGTCATGACCACTCCAAAATGAACCAGATCGATCCCGAGGGCTTCAATCAAGGGCGTCAAAATCGGCACCAGAATGATCATGATGGTGATCGGTTCCATGAAGCATCCTAATCCCAACAGCATGATATTAATAATGAGTAAAATTACATATGGATTTTCAGAGATTGACATAAAGGTATTGGCCAAAAGTAGCGGCACTCCCTCCCGGGCCATGATCCAGCCGAACAAAGAAGCCGAGGCAATAATGAACAGAAGCTTGGCCGAATTTACGCCGACCCGTATCATCAATGGAAAGACTTCTTTAAAACGAATCCCCTTCAAAACCATCGTTCCCACTATGAACGCATAGACGGCTGCAACAACAGCGGCTTCTGTGGGAGTAAAAGCCCCACTGAGTATTCCGCCCAGGATAATAACCGGCAAAATCAGCACCAGAAGAGAGCGATAAAATTCCCTGATGATTTCCCTCAGGGTCGCCCGCCGGGACTTCTCATAGCCCCGTGTGACAGCAATTCTATAAACAAAGGCCATGAGAAATAAGCCCATTAGAAGACCCGGAATCACGCCACCCAAGAAAAGTTTGCCGATAGAAACTCCGGTAATTCCGCCAAAGATCACAAACGGGATGCTGGGTGGGATGACCGGACCTATGGTGGCAGAGGCTGCTGTAATGGCCCCGGAGAATTTGTCGTCGTACCCGCTGCGGCGCATTAGCTCTATTTCCAGCATCCCCAAACCTGATGCATCGGATACCGCTGAACCGGAGATACCGGAAAAGAGCATACTTGAAACCACATTGACATGGCCTAAACCACCAGGGATATGACCGACAAGGGAGCGAGAAAAGCGTACGAGTCTCTCCATGATTCCACCGGCATTCATTAACTCGCCTGCCAGAAAAAAAAACGGTATGCATAAGAGCAAGTATTTGTCTGTCCCGGCTGCGACCCGATGGGCAACGACAATCAATGGAATGTCCCCTTTTAACACCAAATAAATCACAGAGGTAAGAATCATGGAAAAGGAAATGGGTATATTCATGGCAAAAAATATGAATAACCCAATTAAGAGTATGGCGATCATTGCTTATCTATATTGACTGCCGACAAGCAGCCGGATATCATTTATGATGGTTCGTAAAAGATAGATCCCCATTAAGGGTGCCGTCACCGGGATCGATATATACAGAAATGCCCTTGATATTTCCATTGCGGGGTAATTGAGGCCGGCCGTTTTTTGAGTCAGTGCAAGGCCCTCAATAAAAAGAAGCACAATTACCATGAGAATGGCGGTATTGGTTACTATCGTGAACACCATTTGGACTCGTTTGGGAAGCATGCGGATAAAGGTATCAACACTCAGATGCTCGTTGTACTTGGTGGCCACCACCGTGCCGGTGAAAATCATCCATGCAAACACGAGAACGGCAAACTCATCCGCCCAGTATATCGGGCGGCTCAATACATAGCGAAAAAAAACCTGCGCAAAAATGGTGACGGTCATCACCAGGACAGTCATCCCTAAAACCAATTCCGGTAAAAAATCTACAAATCGCCAGAACTTTTTTAACCGGCCGTATTTTCCTCGATTCTCCGAATTCAAATTAAGCTCCCTGTGGTTGCGAATTAGGCAAGGCTAAGATAAGGGCATCCTTTGGCTGCAAAGAATGCCCCTTTTTTGCTCATAACGATTTATCGCACGGACTGGATTTTCTGGTAAAATCCAGGCTCCCATTTGTCCTTGAACAAATCAAACACACCGCTGGTAGCCTGGCGAAATGC
>JBATKU010000401.1:0-9773 GCA_049669725.1 Desulfobacterales bacterium | reverse complement strand
CGACGGCATCCATGGCATCCACGCCATAGGCATCGGCACCGATTTCTTTACAAAAATTCAATGATAACGGTGCCCCCCCGATAATTACTTTAAGCGAAGACAATGCTTTTTCATTTTTTAAAGAGACCACCTCGGCCATGCTCATCATGGTCGTGGTCAGCAGGGCGGAGACAGCAATGATATCAGCCTTTTCTTCAACCGCCTTTTCGACGAATTGCTCCGGTTTAATATCCACCCCAAGATCAACAACTTCAAAACCGGCACCTTCCAACATCATGCCGACCAAGTTTTTCCCAATATCATGAATATCCCCCTGGGCGGTTCCAATGACGATCCTGGCGCTTTTTTGCTGCTGACTTTCTGTAAAATGAGGCCTCAGGAGATCCATTCCAGCCTGCATGGCTTTGGCAGACCAAATCACCTGAGGGATAAAAATTTCACCCTCTCCAAATCGCTCGCCAACCAGATCCATGGCCGATAATAAGCCGTTTTTCAAAAGGTCATCAACAGCGATGCCCGAGTTCAACCCCAGTTCGACACCGGCGGCAGCGTCTTCCACCTTTCCTTCTATAACCGCAGTATAGACATCTTCTAAAATCCCCACTGTTAGTCTCCTTTGTAATTATCAGAATAGAAAAATCCTTTTTTAAAATAAAAATCTATTGCAAGCTAATGCTTGGATTCAGCTCTGGCCTTTTCCCAGATCCTGTCAAGCTCGTTCTTAATATCAGCAGCCAGGGGCTCCGGTCGATGGTTGGTCAGAATTTCCCGGGCTCTCTCAAGCAATATATCATCGGTTTTCTTTTTTCCGTCTTTTATCCAGTTCTGAAGATTTTTGCGATTAAAAATGCCGGGCTGCCAGTGCTCTTTCATGAAAAAATCAAGGGTATGTTTTTCCTGCAAAAAATTTCCTCCCGGACCCACCTGGTTGATGACATCCAGGGCCAGGTGTTCGCTGTCGATTTCAAAACCACGCATGTAGCGCTTGACCATGCCGATGGTCTCGTCAGCAAATATAATCATTTCCGGCGAAGCCACAAAACCCTGGCCGAGATATCCGCAATCGTGAATGAGATTTGCGCCGTCAAGGGCGGCGTTCAACAGGGTGAATCCGTATTCCGCACCGGTCTGCAAATCCGGATACTGGGAATCACTGCAGCCGGCAGTCCCCCACACGGGCAGGCCGTAATGGTGAAAAAGGTCGGCGCAGGCGCTATGGGTCAACCGAAACTCAGGCGAGGTATAAGAGACGGTCGCTTCGAGCATGTCCATGGTGGTGGCTGCCACGCCTGAGCTGACCGGAGCACCTTTGCTTGTCAGCTGATGAATCACCAGGCCGGACAACGCCTCAGCCACAGCCACGACCAGGGCACCGGCCAGGGTCACCGGTCCGGTAGAGCCTGCCAGGAGGGCCGGCGCATAATTCACCGGTATTTTGTTTTTAGCACAAAACATCAGCTTGCCCAGCGCTTCTTCGGAATGGGCCAAAGGCGATGTCGGTTCATTGTAGCTGATCAAAAACGGATGCTCGGACAGGGCCTCCGCTCCGCCGGCGATGACACAGGCCATCTCCCAGATAACGGCTAAGTCTTCTTCAGATCCGGCCGTAAAAAAGATCGGCTTGACGCTGTTTTCGGCCTCCATCTGGAAACAGCGAATATAGTGAAGCCCGGCCGGAACATCCATCGGCAGGCCGTAAGACCCAATAAAATCAATATGGGGCAGCGCATCGCTGATGATCGTACTGGTGATGATATCATCAGCCCGGGTGTCTCTTATTTTCCTGGTTTCCAGATCAACGGTCCTGGGCAAATCCGTTCCGGTACCGAAATAGCTCCTGCGTCCTCCCAGTTCCATGACCCTGGTTTTGTTGCGGTTGTATATAGCCAGATTGGATGGCGCTGATGCAATGGCATCCTCAACTAAAAAAGGTGGAATTTGGACCAGATTGTCGTCAATGACCCGGGCGCCGTGGCCTGCCAGAAGGTCAAGGGCTTCCGGATGATTGACCCGCACGCCCACTTCATCAAGGATCTTTAGAACTGCTTTATGAATTCGACTAATTTGAGAGTTATCAAGAATTCTGAAACCGGGCTTGCAGAGATTAGGGTCACCAATTTCCATTAAACCGCTCCGCTCCCAAATGTGGTGAAAACAAATAGGCGTTATTTGTTATTGGTTAACTGTTTCTAACGATCGAGCATCAAGTGGTAACCATATATAGTATAGAAAATTTAGGGTCAAGGAATCATTGGTTGGCAATATTTAGAAATAGCAGGGCCGGTTATAATCGACCCTGCTTTCTTTAATTAATGCCATCAAGAATCTGCTGATACTGATGCTCTGTTCCCAATATGGTTAGTAAACCATTTCTTCTTCCGTAACCTTCCCCTTAAAGAAAAAATAGGTCCAGATCTGATATGCGAGAACTATGGGCACAAAAAGAATGACCACCACCAGCATGATCTTTAATGTCAGCGGGCTGGAGGAGGCATTGTGAGCAGTCAGGCTGTAAGCCGCGTCGATATTCGAAGGGAACATGTTGGGAAACAAACCGATCACCCCGTAAAATGTGCAGGCAACAATCGTGGCGGCAGAGGCAAACCAGGCTTTAAAATAGGTTTTCCTGACCAGAAATACCTTGATAGCGAACAGGGCTGCCACCGCCAGCAAAATAACAGCAAATAAGAAAGGATAGGCCAGATAGTTGTTGTACAGGCCTGTCGTAAAAGCGCTCACCACCAGAAAAGCAACGGCAATGCCGACCAGGACCGGCCAAAGTTTACCGGCGGTTGAGGCTGCTCTTGCCTGAAGATCGCCTTCGGATTTAATGGCCAGCCAGTTAGCGCCATGCACCATAAATAACAGCAGGAAAAGAACACCGCCCAGTAACCCGTAAATATTTAGCAATGTAAACAGGTTGCCCTGGTAAATTCCATTTTGATCAATGGGTATCCCCTGAAATATATTGGCAAAGGCAACGCCGAATAAAACTGCCGGTGCGGCGCTTCCTATGAAAAGGCAACCATCCCATACCTTGCGCCATTTATCCGAATCGACTTTACCGCGGAATTCAAAGGCCACCCCCCGCAAAATCAAGGCAAATAAAATCAGCATCAAAGCCGAATACAATGATGAGAACATCACGGCATAGACCAGCGGAAATGCCGCAAAGGTCACACCGCCGGCGGTCAACAGCCACACCTCATTGCCGTCCCAGAGCGGTCCCATGGAATTGACAATTATCCTCTTATCTTCTTCGCTTTTGGCCAGAAACGGCATCAGGGCTCCAAGGCCGAGATCAAAACCATCTGTCATAAAGTAAATGGCCCACAAGAGACCCCAAAGAAAAAACCAAATGGATTCTAAAATCATTTTATCCTCCTAACTTATATTCCTGTATATGAAGATTCTTAAACCGGTTCGGGCCCTTTCACGGCCTTTTTGATTATAAGGTAATACCCCACGGCACCCAGCAAAGCGTAAACCAGCACAAATGCAACCAGGGATGTGGCAACCTGAACGACATCGATAGGTGAAACGCCAACCGAGGTTTTCATGATGCCGTATACAAGCCAGGGCTGACGCCCGACTTCCGCCAACAGCCATCCGAACTCTATGGCGAGATAGGGTAAAGGCACAGAGAACAGCATCAATTTTAAATATAACGGATATTCCATCAGCTTGTTTCGGAGGACAACGCCGAGAATCGTCACCAGAATAAAGTACGTCCCCAATGCCACCATCATGCGAAAGGATACAAATGTCAGCATAATCGGTGGCCGTTCGTCTTTAGGAAAGTCTTTAAGGCCTTTGATCTCGGCATCGAAATCGTGATGACCTAGAAAACTGAGAACCCCGGGAATCGAACCGATTTGAATAATATTTCTTTCCTCTTCTTCGCTGGGAAGGGCAATCAGATGAATCGGTGCCTGGGTGGTCGTTTCCCAGAGCGATTCCATGGCGGCCAGTTTGGCCGGCTGAACCTCGGTCACATGGCGGGCATGAAAATCACCTTCAAGGGCAACGAAAATCGAAAAAATAAGGCCGAAGGTTAGCCCGATTTTGAAGGATTTGGTAAAGAAATCGATATGCTGTTTTTTGAGCAGGTGATAGGCGCTGATTCCCATGACAAAAAAGGCGGCCAGGACAAGCGCCGCGGGAAGCACGTGAAATATCTGCAGAAGGCTGAATTTATTAAATATAACCGCGCCAAAATCCTGCAGCTCGGCTCTGCCGTTCTGGATGGCAAAACCCACGGGATTCTGCATCCAGCCATTGGCGGTTAGAATCCAGATGGCGGATAAATTACTGGCCCCGGCAACCAGCCACATTACAGTGGCATGGGCTTTGGAGGATAACCGCTTCCAGCCGAACACCCAAACCCCTATCAGGGTTGATTCCAGGAAAAAAGCAGCGGTCGCTTCAATCGCCAGCAAAGAGCCGAATATATCCCCGACATAAGCTGAATAGCGGGACCAATTGGTTCCAAACTGAAATTCGAGCGTTATGCCGGTAACTACCCCCACGGCAAAATTGATGAGAAAGAGTTTACCCCAAAATTTAGTCATCTTCAGGTAGGTTTCATCACCGGTGCGGACATACTGGGTTTCCATAACAGCCACTAATATAGACAGTCCCAGGGTTAAAGGAACAAACAGAAAATGAAACAGGGTTGTGGCTGTAAACTGAAGCCGCGATAAGAATAATACATCCATAGATTACGCTCCTTCCTTTTTAGTAGCAACGGTTCAAGGTTCAGAGGTTAAGGTTTGGTGCTACTTTTGAAATTGAGTTTCAAATTGCTTTTAGTGTTTCAATATCCAACGGCTAAATGAGTATTGTGTCCCCGATGTAGTCCGGCGCAAAATGAAATGAAAGAGAAAGTTCGGATAAAATCATTTCTTCAGATTCTCGAATCTCCCAATCATTAACCTCTGGACCCAGAACCCTGAACCGCTGAACCGCTGAACCTTATACGTTAAATTAGCAGATCGATGGCTTACTTCCAATTTGCTCAAGTGGAGACAGACAACTATCCTCTTTCAAAAGCCCAGCAAAAGTAGCTTCTCGAAGAGTTGCTCTGAGTTGATTTCGGGCTTTGTCCCATACGCGATGTACCGTGCAGGCATTGCTCCTGCTGCACGTCTCCGGTCTCAATATGCAGTCATTTAAAAAAATCTCTCCGATAACAGTTTCAACGACGTCCAGCAGCGTTAGCTTCTCAGGAGAAACGACCAGTTTGAGACCGCCCTTGGCACCCTGCACACTTTCAATATAACCCGCCCGTGCAAGCTGCTGTGCAATTTTCCCTAAAAATTGGTCTGGGATATCCATGGCAGCTGCGATTTGCCTGCGATTGCATAGGACACCGACCCCTTTTGATGAGAGATATAAGATACAGCGCACACCATATTCCCCGGCCCGGGTGATTCGCATAAAGGTCTCCTAATAAATAGGATAAATAGGATATTATTTATCCTGTATATGACCAACTCATCTAAGTCAAGCAAATATATCCTAAACTTTTGTTAAAGAATGCCGATAACATTGAGAGGTTTTCCGGATGTTCTCCTATCTAATCTAACCGCTTTTCAATAAAGTGATGTGGGCGGTAAAAAGGCTAATTTCCGGAAGGTTGCGTTTCTCCGCGTTTGTTTACAATTCCAGCAGGCTGGAGGCTGGATCAACCCGGAGATCACCAGGAGGTTGCGGAAAAAATTTATAGGCGATGGAGGGCACCGAATCCGGTGCTGCCTGACTATCACCAGCCTGATCTAAAGGGGGTTTAGATGAAGGCCTATTCTACCACTGTTCTGCTCATTCTCACTTCTTTTGTACTTATCCTCTCATTAATAACCTGCAGTCCAAAGCGCGTGGTTCGAGGACGGGTAATGGACGCTGTAAGCCAGCAGCCTATTAAAGGAGCTGCAGTCGCAATCAAATGGTACACAGACTCTTCCGGCCAACAATCCAACGATATCAAAACAGTTGATGCGTCGCAGGCACTTTCAGATGACAAGGGAATTTTTATAATCCCGGAATATCCTGATAAAAAATATGTATTGGGGGTTTACAAGAACGGCTATATTTGCTGGAGCAGTCAGGATGTTTTTTCAAACCAGCCAGAGGCTGCAGTCAGGGAAAAATACATAGATAAAGCGGGTCATCAAATCAAAGACGGTATGGAAATTGAGTTGTTACCTTTTAAGAAAGAATACTCCAAAAATCTGCACGCCGGTTTTACGGTCATGGTGGCCGGAGAAAGCACCATTGAGCCCTATGGTCCATTTCATCAAGCCATTGAACCTGAATTCAATCTGTGGCGTGAAAATCTGCGAAAGGATTTCCAAAAACAGCTGAAGATAAAGTAGAAATTGGGTGCTGATCTCCGACCCACTTTGCGGGCAGCTGCGGTAGGGTCGCTAGCCCAAGTTGCGCGTTCCGGGTTGCGGGTTGTGTGGTGAAAATCAGACAGCTTTCCCTGAATATATCCCCAATTCGAAATTAAAAGCCTCTGCGTGCCGTAACGAAGCCTGGTCATCTATCCTTTGACATCTGTCATCTGTTTTCTGTCTTCTGACATCTGTCATTTGTATTTATTCATAAGCCAGAACGCGAATTACACCTATGGTGCCACTGTCATCGGTGGTGCAGGCGTCGCTGACGGAAACCACCTTTTGCACCTTGTTTTCCTCGATAAACTTATTGACCATCGCGTCCAGCCCCTCGAGTTCTTTCCGGGCATGAAATATTTTCAGCGGACTGGCAAATGTTTTGACTTTAGTCATGGTACAGTCTCCTTTGCGTTTAGATGTAGTTAATCGTCTCCAACCCCATGCGTCTCCGCAGTGCTTCCAGAAGCCCCACCGTTCCTGTCATCATGTTGTCGCCATAAGGAGCACCATATTCCATCGGTAACCTTGATGCTTCAACCAGGCGACGCTTGGGACCGGTGGCAATGATGACTTCCACAGCATCAAATCCAAAAGACTGACGCATAAAAGCGCCATGCCCGCCCTCTCTGAGAATCTGGCTGTGTTCTAATTTGCCCTCGCATAAATCCAGCACTAACTGCTCTAACCGCGCAAGGGTGATATCGCTGGTGTGGTACTCAAAAAAACCGGCGATTTTGTCACCCATCATGGCGGCTCCTACCGTGTGCGATGTTGCCACGTCCAATATCAGCACATGTTGCTTTTGTTTAGCGAGAATATCCATTGAACCGCCGAGCATGGCAGCCATTCCGCTGTCCATGACATATACTTCCGCGGTGGGAAAGGACCGGGCGCTTTGAGCAAGAGAACGGAGGCGGTTTAGGGTCTGTGGGACCTCATCGGCCTCAAAGAGCAGCGCATGCGGATATGGATTTTTCTCAAGCAAATCGGTAAACATGTTATGGCGAAAATCCAAATGTGATTCGCCCGGCGGCGGCACTCCATGGTCCTGTCCACACACGACGACCGCATCAAATTCAAAAGGAACGCCGAATCCTTCAACAATCTGCCGGAGACGTTCGCCATCGAGATCTTCCAGAATCAGAGAATGATAATTTTTAGCCCGCCGAAAGTCTTCGGCCTGGTGGTCATCAATGACTTTGATTCCCCAGGACTTCACTTTTTCCAGATTATGATGGAGGGTGACGGCCGCAGAAGAGGACATAACAACTTCGGCATCCAGAGTTCGCTGCTTTAAAACTGCGGTAATGGGACCGCCGCCCATTTCACAGCCGGTCACTATCAAGTTTCCCTTTATAGCGGCCGCCTTTTCAGCAATATATCTTACCGGGGATTTGACCACCGCTTTATAGTGCAAATCGGCGTCCGTGTCGTAGCAAAGGACATCCATGGTGCCAGCGCCGATGTCCACCATCAAAAATCGCATTCTTCAAATTCTCCTTCTTCATAGGTGGCCGTTGACTCCGCGTTCCCCATTCCGCCTTCCGAAATTCGCATTCCCCCTTAGGAATTCCACATTCCCCATTCCGCATTCACACTTCTATAGTCTCCCCTCTTCTGGGTACCACCACATCAAATCCCTGGCTCTTTAAATTCTTCTCGAAAGCAAGAATTTGATCTTCCTCACCGTGCACCAGCGCAATCTTTTTTATTTTTAAATTTGATTTTTGCAAAAAGCGGTTCATTTCATCTTTATCAGCATGGGCGCTGAACCCGCCCAGTTTGACCACCCGGGCTTTAAGCGGGTATTCTTTGTTCATAAATCTCACCAGGGGTGGCTCCCCTTTTCGGCCGTTCTCCTCATAGGCCAGACCCTGCTCGAGGATTCGCCGCCCCAGCGTATTCTGAGCCATGTAACCGACGATGAGAACCGTGTTCTTAGCGTCATGAATTTTATGCCGCAGGTGGTGAAGGATGCGACCGGCCTCACACATACCGGATGCCGATATAACGATATGGGGTGTTTGATCCCGGTTAAGCGCAATGGATTCTTCAACCGAACCGACAAAATTAACCCCCTCAAATTGAAACGGGTTTTTTCCCCGCTGGAGAAATGTTTCATGGGTTTCCTGGTCATAGGCTTCGGGATGCTCCACAAATACCCGGGTAATATTGGTGGCCAGGGGGCTGTCAACGTATACCGGGAAGCGGGGAACGTCCTTTTCGATGTATAGCTCGTGCAGAACGTAAAGAAGTTCCTGGGTTCGACCGAAAGCAAAGGACGGAATCATAATCGTCCCTCCACGATCATAGGTTTCCACCAACACCTGTTTGAGCTTGGGCTTTAAATCCACCACCGGTTCATGCTGCCGGTCGCCATAGGTGCTTTCCATGATCAGCAGATCAAGCTCCCGGTCCTGTTCATCAAATGCCAGGGACGGGTCTTCTATGATCGGTTTATCGAACCTGCCAATATCACCTGTAAAACCGATGGTATAGTTACGGCCGTTATCACGCGCCCGGATGATGCTGAACGCCGAACCAAGGATGTGGCCGGCATCGTAAAACGTGCAGGTCATCTCCTTTCCGATTGTTACCGGATGATGGTAGGGATTGCCGTCAAAGCGGGTCAGCGCCTCCTGTGCATCCTCCGCAGTATACAGGGGGCTGACACCTTCCAGATGAAAGCGGTCGATCAGTTCATTTATGCGATCGATATCAAGCTTATGTTTGTTTTTCTTCAGAGAATTTGTCCTCTTTTTTCCCCCTTTTTTGGGTCCTTCCATTTTCTGAAGGACAGAGCGAACCATTTTATAGTTCAGGTATTCGGCGTCCGACTCCTGGATATGGGCGGAATCGGGCAGGAGATATTCACAGGCGGCAGCCGTTGCCCGGGTGCATATAATCCGGCCGGCAAAATCGTTTCTGGTCAACAATGGCAGGCGGCCGGAGTGATCAATATGTGCATGGGAAAGCACTACATTGGTTAAAATCCGGGGATCAAACGGCATCACCGTGTTCTTCTCTTTTGTTTCCTTGCGGCGCCCCTGGAACATGCCACAATCAAGCAAAATGCGATCCTGTTCAGTGGCTATCAGGTGCATGGAACCGGTCACTTCCCGAACTGCGCCATAAAATGATACATGCATATTATCAGTCTCCTTATCCTGGCATCTGGTTGCTGGTTACTGGCCGTTGGTCTCTGGATTTATTCAATTATTACCTGGATTTTGCACGAGTCGGAGGCTTTCATATGCAAGGCACTTAAGGGCGAAGCTATAGTGGACTATGCTGAGCCCTTAATAACACAGCATATGAAAGCCTCCGGCTCGCCCGCAGGGTGAAAATTAATGAGATAAAATCGACCATCATCCT
>JBATKU010000400.1:0-38485 GCA_049669725.1 Desulfobacterales bacterium | reverse complement strand
AACCATCATTAACATCGCCTCGGTGTTGTCCAGTATATCATCGGCCGTTGAGCGTTTTGCTTACGGGGCTTCCAAGGGGGCCTTGATCGGCCTTACAAAATCGGTGGCCCTTGACTATGTGACCCGCAGAATTCGGTGCAATGCCATCTGCCCGGCCACCATCTTAACCCCCGGCCTTAATACCCGCATTGAATCTAGCCCGGATCCGGATGCTGTTCGCAGCGCCATTATAAACCGGCATAAAATGGGCCGCCTCGGTACGGTGGAAGAAGTTGCTGAGGCAGCGGTTTATCTGGGCAGTGAGAAAAGTGCATTCATGACCGGCCAGCTGCTAATCATGGACGGCGGCATGACACTCTAGCCGCAGCTCAAATTTTTGCTGACAGTTTGGATAATTATAAGCTGATTCAAAATCCAGATTTGGTTCGAGGGCAAGGCGTCCCGCGGATTAAAAGCGGAGCGTACACGCCCGTACGTGAGCATTTTAATCCGCGGGATGATGCGCATTTGTTAATTTAGATCGATGCGGAATCAGGCTTTGCGTGACAACGCAGCCATCGGGCCAAATATGGAATTTTGAACCAGCTTATGTAATTGACACACCAATGTCTTTATTTTATAGTCCCTCGCAAAATCAGGTGTGCTTAATAGCTGATGGGAGCTATTGATAATAAAGGAGGATCTTTATGAAGGTGGATGAAAACCGAATCTACCTCGAAGACGTCGGGGAAATTGTCATGTCGCGCGGCGGCAAAGACATCTGGCTGGTGAAGGAGATTTCACAGCACGAAGCATTCCGGGGCAGGAGTCTCCCCGATAAGATTTATGTGGTTGATTTCCCCGGTAGAGGGCTCGGCGAGGAATTTTTGCTCAGCCGCCAGGCCTGCGGAGCCGAAAAGTTTTTAATGATCAAGGAAATCGGCCACGATATGATGCGTCTTCTCGAACGGATGTTCGATGGGAATCTGGCGCAGTTTGTCATCCTCTGGGGAGGACGCCCGCTGGACCTGCTGGACGCCAATCCTCCGCTGCACCGTTCCCGGCTCCTCGACACCACTTATATAAAACTTACCCGTGTTGAAGACACGGCCGTCTCCAGAGGCTGGAACATTGTTGAAAGCTCCTTTGTCGGGGAGTGGTGGCAGGACGAAACCTGGATCATCATGGAAGAATGCATTGCTTCGGGCTCTACCCTGACCTATTTCGTTGAAGAAGCTTTGCAGCACCACCGGCCCAAGAAAATATTTCTCTTTCCGGTGTGCGCCAGCCTTGAGGGGCTGGAGGGAATCTGCCGCATATGCAACGACCAGGGTGTCGAACTCATTCCTGTTTTCAACGGCGCGCTTATTCAGGTGGCCGAAAAAGGTGTGACCATGCCGTTCACCGATCTCGGCCTTCAACCGCAAACCATCCTCACGCGCCATTTCTACCACGACTTAAACGAACGCTACCAGGGCACACCCCTTTGCTGGGTGGGTGATATCGGTGATTCGATATACAAGCCGGAAGATCACCTCGTCGAGACCCTCAGCGACATGCTGGCGGTCGGAATGGATTTTGAAAGGGAAGATTTCTCGCTCTGGAGCCCCATCGTGCGGTCGGACAGGTTTCTGGCCCGCCTGGAAAATTCGCATCAGGATATATACAAGGTCGTGAAAAGATACCTGAAGCCGAATTCAGGTTAAACTCAATTCGGTGTTATTCGTTATTTGTTAATAGTTGCGACAACTCGATTGATGGGTGATTGAACCATGAGCATTTCAAATAGCGAATAACTGATAACAATTAACTGCCACAAATTGTATTGTGCTATTTTAAAGGCTAAACTTATCTTGGACTTTTTTGCTTATATATTCCCCAATCGGAATGGCTGATGTTGCGGCCGGCGAGGGGGCATTGCAAACATGCAAAGATCTGCTGCTTTCTGCAAACAGAAAATCGTGGATAAGGTTTCCGTCTTCATCAACTGCCTGGGCCCTAATACCCGTTGGATAAGGGTGAAGATCTGCGACAGTTATGCTTGGACAATATTTTTGTACCCGTGATAAATAGCCTGGTTTATAAAAGGAATCTTTTGCTTCACCTAATCCTGATTTTAAGTTTTTCCAAACCACTCTCCAAAAACCCGGGAATTTAAGCATCTCAAAACTGTCTTTTAGGTTTAAGTTTAATCTATTATACCCTTCCCGCTTCCAGCCCAAAACGGCGTTTGGACCTACCGTTACGGACCCATCGATCATTTTTGTCAAATGCACACCCAGAAATGGCAAATTTGGATCAGGAATTGGGTAGATAAGATGTGAAACAATTCGATTGTGTTTTTGGGGAAGCTGGTAGTATTCACCTCGAAAAGGAATAATTTGAAAATCTAATTCTAAGCCCATCATTTGGGATAGCCTGTCAGCCTGTAAACCTCCGCAAACAACAACATATTTGGCGCAGATGGTTCCTGATTCCAACTGAATTTGAACCCCATCTGATTTCTCTCGCAGAGCTTGAACTTCTGATCCTGTTTTGATTTCGCCGCCAATTGTTACAAATAGCTCAGCCATTTTTGCAGTGATTTTTTTATAATCAGTAATGCCGGTAGACGGTACATAGATAGCACCCAATCCGGTAATACTAGGCTCCATCTTTTTCAGCTCGTTTTCTGACAACCGCTGGTTTTCAATGCCGTTTTGGTAACATCTCTCTTCCAGCCCTTCCATGTGTTGATATTCTAAGATATCCGTAGCCACTAAAAGCTTGCCGCACTGTCTATAGGGCAATTTGTGTTCCTGACAAAAAGCAATAGTTTGTGCCGCACCACGTTTGCATAAATTGGCCTTTAAACTGCCGGGAGTATAGTACACACCGGCATGAATAACGCCTGAGTTATGACCGGTCTGATGTTTGGCCAGAGATAATTCTTTTTCAATTAACAAAAGTTTCGCATCTCGATACAATTTCTTCAGGTGCCAGGCAGTGGATACCCCAACGATGCCACCGCCAACAAAAACAATATCGTAATTCTCCAATACCTTCCTCCGCTAATTTAGATTAAATGCCTTATCTCTGCTTGAGCGGCAATCGCTCAATTTGATTCCGGCGGAAAACGAAAATCAATCTCGTATGTTTTCTTTGACAATGATAGCCGGCTGATCACCGGGGGTGTTTCGGCAATCACGGTTCCCCGGCGAATCACAAACAGTCTGGCCGGTTTCAATCTCAGGGCCTCCTGGGGATTGGCGGCCTGAAGAATCACCATATCTGCACGGCACCCCGGTTCAAGCCCGTAATCTTCCAGCCCCAATACCCTGGCACCGTTGGTTGTGACCGCTGCAAAGATTTGCTGCATTTGTTCCACCCCGGTCATCTGGGCCAGATGTAACCCCATGTGGGCAATCTCCAGCATGTCGTGGGAACCAAGGCTGTACCAGGGGTCCATGAGGGCATCCTGGCCAAAGGCCACATTAATGCCGGCTTCCATGAGTTCCTTGACCCGGGTCATCCCGCGCCGTTTGGGGTAAGTGTCATGGCGGCCCTGCAGGGTGATATTGATTAAAGGATTGGCCACGACATGTATCCGGGCCTCTGCCATCAGGGGCAACAGTTTGCTGACATAATAATTATCCATGGAATGCATGGAGGTGAGATGGGAACCGGTAACCCGCCCGTGAAGACCCAGACGCTGGGTGTGAAATGTCAGAGTTTCGATATGGCGCGAGTGGGGGTCGTCGCTTTCGTCACAGTGCATGTCCACCTGCAGACCGCGTTCGGCTGCAATTTCGCACAAAGCCTTTACGGAAGCCGCGCCCTCGGCCATGGTTCTTTCAAAATGAGGAATGCCGCCCACGACTTCGACGCCCAGATCCAATGCTCGCTCCAGGTTGGCGGCATTGGGACTGTATCTAAAATAACCATCCTGGGGAAACGCCACCAGCTGGATATCGATATAGGGTTTGAATTCCTGGCGTAATTCTAGGAGCGCTTCGACCGCCAGCAGGTTATCGTCACTGACATCCACGTGGCTGCGAATTGCCAGGGTACCGCGGGCAATGGCCCAGCGGCAAAGCTCACCGGCCCGGGCCTTGATGTTGTCGGCGGTGAGGTTCGATTTGAATTCCCCCCACAGTTCGATGCCCTCCAGCAGGGTGCCGCTTTGATTCACCCGGGGCTGACCATAGCTCAGGGTGGAGTCCAAATGAAAGTGGCTATCCACAAAAGGCGGGGTAACCAGCCGGCCGGTAGCATCGATCTCCCGATCGGCCTGTACCGCAAGCCGCGGCTCGACTTCGACAATGCGACCTTTGTCAACCGCTATATCGAGACCGGTGCGTCCGTCGGGAAGGTTGGAATTCCGAATAATTAGATCTATCATAACTGCCTCAAGTATTCTCTTATTCGTAGGTGAATAGCCGGTTACGAGTTGCGGGCTGCGAGGTAAAAATCAGGAAATTGCCATTTCAACACGGAACACGCAACGCTAGCATATCTGAACATTCATCGAAAATCTTTTGTGGGAGCGGCTTTCGAACCGCGAATCAGTTTTAGGCTGGCCGTACAGATCGCGGCTGGAAAGCCGCTCCCACCATTTTAAACGACACGCAAGACCCTTAAATTTACCCGCATCCGCCAGCGCTAACCGCCTTTTTCTTCCCTGCGATAGGGTTTCAGCAGCCCGGCCGGCACGGATGCCTTTCTGGAAACACTGATCAGGGCTACTATGGTCATCAGATAGGGAATCATCAGGAATAAATGAAAAGAAATGGCAATCCCCATGCCTTGAAGTCTTAGCTGGAGACCATCCAGGAAACCAAAGATAAGGGCCCCGAAGGCACCCTTGAGGGGATCCCAGTTGCCAAAGATAACCATGGCAATAGCCACCCATCCCCGGCCGCCAATCACATCGATCAGGAACATGTTCTGATGGGCCAGGGTGAGAAACGCTCCGCCGATTCCCATAAGGGCGCCGCCGGCCACCAGGCAAAGGGTGCGGGTCAGCAGGACATTGACGCCGACGGTGTCGGCGACCACGGGGTTTTCACCCACCGTCCGGATCTTCAATCCGATTTTGGTCCTGTAAAGTAAAATCGAAATGACCGGAATCAGGAGCCAGGCAATGTAGGTCAACGAATATTGAGTGAACAGGCCCGGGCCAATCAACGGGATTTTGGAAAGCAGCGGTATCGTGATCTGTTTAAACGGCTGTATGATCGGCGGCACGGTGGGAGATCCGAAGTGCAGCCGATAAATGAACATGGCCAGACCGGTTGCAAACAGGGTTATCCCCAACCCCGATACATGCTGGCTCAATCCCAGATAAACCGCCAGAAAGGCCATCAGCAGACCCAGAAGCATTCCGACTCCGGCAGCAGCCAGAACACCCAGCCAGATGGAACCCGAGGAAAAGGTGACCAGAAACCCGGTCATAGCGCCCATCAGCATAATGCCCTCGATACCCAGATTCAGCACCCCGGCGCGCTCGGAAAGGATTTCACCGAGGGTGGCAAAAATAATCGGTGTGGCCATTCTCATCGTGGCCCCGATGAGACCGGATATAAAAGCTATATCGAGAAGCTCACTCATTATTTCTTCATCACCTTTATTTTGTATTCCGTAAACAGCAGGAAAATGAGCATCACCATCAGCGACATTCCCTGGATAACCTCGGCGATATAGGTCGGCACACCGGTCATGCGGCTCATGGTCTGGGCGCCGACGATAATGACGCTGAAAAAAAGTGACGAAAAGAGCACCCCCACGGGGTGAAGATTGCCCAGCATGGCAATCACGATGCCCGAATATCCGTAACCGGGTGAAATATCCATTATCAAACGATATTGAATCGCGCAGAGCTCTCCGACCCCGGCCAAGCCGGCCAGCCCGCCGGATATCAATGCAGTCCATACAATAACAGAGGTGGTATTGATCCCGCCGAAATGGGCCGCCCTGATGTTTACGCCCACGGCTTTGGACCGGTATCCGAAGGTTGTCTTCTGGTTGATAAACCAAATGGCAAACACGGCAAAAAGGGCGATCAGGATTCCCATATGAAAACGCGAACGCGGCATTAGAATAGGATAGCAGGCGGCTTTAATGATGGCCGCCGAGCGAGGCCAGCTCGAGCCGGGCTGCTGCAGCGGCCCGAAAAGCAGGGCCCCCATGATATGGATCATAACATAGTTCATGAGAAGGGTGGAGACCACATCATCCACCTTCAGTTTGGTTTTGAGAATCGCCGGAATGACGGCCCAAAGGCCCCCGGCCAGAAACCCGGCGACAATGACCAGCGGCAAAACAAGCGGCGTAGGCACGCCGCCCAGGTGGACACCGGCCACGGTGGCCGCCAGGGCGCCTGCCAGCAACTGCCCCTCGGCACCGATATTCCAGAACTTGGCCCGGAAGGCAAACGCCACCGCCAGGCCTGTCAGCAAAAGCGGGCTGGCCTTCACAAAGGTTTCCAGAAGGTTGAATCGGGTTCCCAGCGCGCCGTAAAACAGATAGTAGTAAGATTTCCAGAGGTGCCCGCCGGCCATAAGGATCGGAATGGCTGAAAGGATCAATGTCACCAAAATGGCTGCAATGGGGATAACGATTTTGGCCCACCCCGGCAACGGCTTGCGCTTTTGGAGCCTGAATCTGATCATTGTGTTACCCCACTCATCCAGAGCCCAACCTGCTCCCGGGTGGCATTCTCACCGGACACTTCTCCAATAATTTCTCCTTCATAAATCACAACAATCCGATCACTCAACGCAAATACCTCATCCAAATCCTCCGATATCAGTAGAACGCCGGCGCCCCTTTCTCGTTCCTGCAGGATTCTGTGGTGGATGTACTCCATGGCGCCAACATCGAGCCCCCGGGTGGGCTGGGATGCAATGACGACCGTAGGCCTGCCTGCCAGTTCTCTGGCCAGCATCACCTTTTGCAGGTTGCCGCCGGATAAACTCTTGGTTACGGCATCCCGGCCGGCAGTCGCAATGTTGTATGCACCGATCAATTCATCACTGTAGCGGTGAATTCTTTTTGAATTCATTAAACCCCAGGTCTGAAACTCGGCCGAGGTGTGGTCTTCCAAAATCATGTTCTCTTCGACGGAAAGATCCATCAGCAGACCGGTTTCCATTCTATCCTCCGGTATTCTGCCCATCTTCAATTTGATGGCCGCTGTCGGGCTTCCGAATTTCAGGGGGTTGTTGTTTATTTGGACGGCCCCGCGGGTCGGCTCCCGCAGGCCGAAAAGAACTTCAGAAAGCTCGCGCTGGCCGTTTCCGGAAATCCCGGCCATTCCAAGAATTTCCTTTTGTCTGACCACCAGGTTAAGGTTTTTCAAGGACGGCAGATTTTTGTCGTTTAAGGCATCAAGGTTCTGGATTTCCAGCACGGGCCGGCCGGGTTCGAGCTGCTTTTTGTCGATGTCTTCGAGTAGGTCCCGGCCCACCATAAGATTGGCCAGCTCCCGGATGGAGGTCTCGGCCGTATGGCGTTCCGCCACAACCCGGCCGCCCCTCAAAACCACAATGCGGTCTGAAATATCCATCACTTCGTTTAACTTATGGGATATAAAAACAACCGACCGCCCTTCGTCCACGAGGGATTTCAACGTTTTGAAAAGGTCTTCGGTTTCCGCCGGCGCGAGAACGGCTGTCGGCTCATCCATGATAAGGATATCCACGTCGCGGTACAGGGATTTGAGAATCTCGACTTTCTGCTGTTCACCCACCGAGAGGGTCCACACCCGGGCGTCGGGATCAATTTGAAGTCCAAACTGTTCCTCAAGGGCAAGCAGTTTGCGACGAGCCGTATTTAGATCCAGAAAAAGGCCTTTGCCGGATTCCGTACCAATGACAATGTTTTCAAGCACCGTCTGAGAGGGGACCAGCGCAAAGTGCTGATGAATCATTCCCACCCCCCGGGCGATGGCATCTTTGGGAGAGGAAAGATCGGCCTTTTCTCCTTTGATGAAAATTTCACCCTCATCGCAGGCATAATAGCCGAAAAGGATGTTCATCAATGTCGTCTTGCCGGCACCGTTTTCTCCCAGCAGGGCGCAGATTTCCCCGGGATTCAGCTCAAAGGTAACATTATTATTGGCCGTAACATCCAGAAAACGCTTCGTGATGGCGGACATTTTTACCAATGGCCGGCGGACATCAACCATTTAACACCTCTATTGAAATGCCTAAATTGCCTAAAATTTAAAGTGCCTAAAATTAAGGGTGTCGTTTCACTCCATCGGTTTTAATTAAATTCGAGTCGCCGAAGGCGAACCATTATTTTAGGCACTTTAGCCCGCCTCAGGCGGATTAGATCAATTTAGGCATTTCTTTGAAGCACCGAAGTTTTGAGCTATCGAAATATTTATTTCCTACGATTGGTTTCGGATAAACCGATCTATCCGTTATTCCGAAACCGGCTTCTGCTCATCCACCGGAACACGGTAGGTTCCGTTTATAATCTTCTGCTCAAGATCACTGACCTCTTTAAGCACGTCCGCCGGCAGGGTTTTTTCGAAAGAATGATATGGGGCAAGCCGGGACCCGCCTTTGCCCATCATGGACCATTCACCGAGATCCATGGATACCCAGGCTTTTTTCTGCACCATTTCAATGGCGAACTTAATGGTGGGATACATATCCCAAACCGGTCCGGTAATGACCACCGTCGGCGCCAGTGCATTCTGGTCGGACATATTGCCGAAGGCCAAAATACCCTTTTCTTTGCAGGCTTCAAATACACCAAACCGTTCGGCATAGATCAGGTCAGCGCCGGCTTCAATCTGGGCGATGGCGGCTTCCTTGGCTTTGGGTGGATCAAACCAGCCGCCGATATAGGATATTTTGACCTTGACTTTCGGGTTGACTTTGAGGGCCCCGGCCTTGAAGGCATTTACCAGGCGGTTTACCTCGCCGATGGGAATCGCCGCAACCACACCGAGCACATTGCTCTTGGTCATCCTGCCGGCGATGATGCCGCAAAGGTAGGCAGGTTCGTGAATCCAATTGTCAAAGACGGAAAAATTCGGGGCCACCGGACCGAACTCCGATCCAAAGGCAAAGGCAATCTCGGGATAATCTTTGGCCACCCTTCGGGCCGGATCTTCGCCCGCCAGAAAGGCATCGCCCACGATCAGGTCAAATCCCCTTTCGGCGTACTCCCGCAGAACTTTTTCGAAATCAGCAGCCGCAATTTTTTCGGTGAACTCATATTCGACATTGCTCATTTCCTTTTTGGCCTTCAGGCAGGCCAGGTGGATCACGCCATCCCAAGGTTCCTCAATGGCGGTTTGAAAAATGGCGGCAATTTTAAAAGGTTTGGCATAACTTGCGGAAAAGACAAATGGAACTGAGAAAAGAACAATCATGACAACCAGGGTGATTCTTTTCATGGTGCGACCTCCTTTAGATCGTTTAGATAGGTTTTTTGAAATTGCTTCTCATAAAATCGTCGGCTTCGTATTTAAGCAGGGAAGGGCAGATTCAGGTCGAACATCTTAGTACGAATGAAAAGGGTTTTAATTGTTTCCCGATGACCGCTCCGGGGTTCAAATAATTTTTACTTTTATTCACCTCCCTTCTTATTTTATGTCCATAATTGGATCACCCCCGCTCAAAGCGGGCGATGAAATGATCCGGGCTGCTGATTTTTGTCACCAGCGCCCGGACGGCAAATTCGGTGGGCGCTTCAGACACAACGATTTCCTTGCCTTTGGCATAGGCATAAGCAAGTTCGATGGTAACACTGCAGCCGATATAGCCGTCAGGAAGCAACGCATAGAACACGTCACAATCATCGATTTCCGGAAAATGCTGCAGGGTAACCCGGGATTTGTATTCAGGATCAGCGTCAACTGCTATGGGGTCAAGGTGAAAATAGGGGTGATGAACCATCACGTCGCAGGCCTTGATACGCTCAACTATTCGCTCGGCCTCATCGTAAAAGCGTTTACTGGTCGCAACAAATACGGTCATTGTCACCTTATGCAGCTTAGAAGTGTTTTTATGTTATTAATATAGTAAGTTAGCTATTTATGTTAGATAAGAAGCACCAGAAGGTCGGAATTTTTGAGAAAAGCCAAATTAACGCAATAAAGCAAAATTTTCTGTATATTTCAACTTAATTTAACAGCCAGCAGAAAACTATATTCATTTAGAGCTTGGTCCAGTTGTTTAGCATCACCCTGCAACCTGTTCAGTTGATCCCAAAACCGTTGGCCGTGATTTTTTATGCGGATGTGAACCAACTCGTGCAAAATGGTGTAATCGATTAATTCATCCGGCAACCTGACCAGGTTGACATTCAAATTAATATTATTTTTACCCGAGCAACTGCCCCAGCGGGTTTTCTGATTCTTAATAAATACCCGGTTGTATTGAAAGCCATGTTTCACCGCCAGGTAATTGAGCCGGTCAACCAAACGCCGGCGGGCGGCCTGCCGATCGATGGGGTGGTTTTCTGCTAAAACTTTAGCCGCACGCTCCATCTGTTTCATTTTGTCCAGGTGTTTTTTTATCCATCCCGCCTTGGATTGGGCAAACATTTCGGCGCTGGCAAAGGATACGCCCCGGGGAACCGCCACCCGCACGCCTTTGAAAGGTCGCACAGAGACGCTGATATGCCTGGCCCGGAAACTGCGCTCCATTTTTATGGTTCCGACACTTTTTAACTCAACCGTTTTTGCTTCCAAATTAGATTTGATTCTCCGCCGATTTAAGATTCTAGCCACCTGGACCTCTGATAAATGCTTATCATCAAAATTTCATATATCCGATCATACACGATTTCAGATTAGTGTAAAGCCGAGTTATATCGTGGATGTCAAAAAACATTCCGGTATCCTAATGTATTTTTCTGCAACCACTTATACTGCAATTCCGTGTTGCGGAACATCATTTTGGAAAGCGGCGCAAACCATACTCCATCAAGATGGTTCCTCTTGAAACGGAAAATATTCAGTGCGGGTGAACCCCTTAACACATGACCAATGTTCTATATAACTATCTAATAATTATATTGATTCTAATTACAACAACATCGCCCCGTCAGGTTAAAAGAACCTAAAGATTCCGTTCTATTGGCCGATAACATCTTTGGGAAATTAGCACAGCATATCCCTTCCAGGACAAATTCTTATTAAGCTTATGGAAACACTACAAAATTTACTCAGTGACTACACCGCCGAACTGGCCAGTACCAACGAAAATCGGGAAAGAAGCACCCGTGAAAACAATATGACCGCCAAACACGCCCGAGATGTACAAAAAGAATTTGAACAACTGATTTCTTCGCTGCCCACGATGATCATCGGCCTGTCACGGGATAATGATATTGCCCTTTGGAATGCCAAGGCCGAAGACATTTTAGGTACTGGCGCCGAATCTGTGATCGGGTTGCACATAAGCCAATGCGGCATCGAGTGGGACTGGGATAAAATCCTCGACGGGATCATTCACAGCCGCTATCACAACGTCCCCACACGGGTGGATGATATCCAATTTCTGAGGCCGGACGGCGAAAAGCGTTATCTGGGCATAACCGTCAATCCTTTAAATGGCGACGAAAACAGTGTTCTTGGTTTGACCATCATCGGGGCGGATATTACGGATCGCAAAAAGATGGAATCCCAACTGCAGCAGTCACACAAAATGGAGGCCATCGGGCAGCTGGCTGCCGGTATCGCCCACGAGATTAACACGCCGGTCCAGTTTGTGGGGGACAACACCCGATTTTTTCAAGAAGCATTTGATGACTTAATCCAGATCATCAAAAAGCAACAGGAAACACTGGAAGCCGTCAAGTCAAATTCTTTAACCGATGAGCTCATTGAGAAAACCGAACAGCTCATCGAGGAAATGGATCTTGAATATCTTGAGGGGGAAATCCCGGTGGCTGTCCAGCATACACTCAAGGGTGTGGAGCGGATTGCCAAAATCGTTCAGGCCATGAAAATCTTTGCCCATCCGGGCATGGTCGCCAAAGAGCCTGTGGACATAAACAAAGAAATCGGAAAAACCATTACCATCACGCGCAACGAATGGAAATACGTTGCCGAATTGAAAACCGACTTCGACCAATCACTGCCGTTGGTGCCCTGTTTCCGGGCAGAATTTAACCAGGTCATTTTAAACATGATCGTCAATGCCGCCCATGCCATTGCCGAAAAGAACCAGGACAATCCATCTCAAAAGGGCACCATCCACATCCGCACGATTCAAGAAGGCGGCCAGGCTAAAATCTGCATCGGCGATTCCGGTGCCGGCATCCCGGAAGAAATCCGGCACAAAATTTTTGACCTTTTCTTTACCACCAAAGAAGCCGGCAAGGGAACGGGACAGGGATTGGCCATATCGCACTCCGTGATTGTCGAAAAACATAAAGGCAGCCTAACCATGGAAACCCAGGAAGGCAAGGGCACAACCTTTATCATCGGCCTGCCGATGGAGGCGGATCCAGCAGACAATGAATCAAATTGCTAAAAAGCAGATATTATTTGTTGATGATGAGCCCATGGTGCTGAAAGGCTTGCAGCGAACCTTGCGCAAAATGCGCACTGAATGGAACATGGCCTTTACTTCCAGCGGCAAGGAGGCCCTGGATATCCTGGGCCAACGACCCATGGATGTCATTGTTTCCGATCTAAAAATGCCGGAGATGGACGGTATGCAGCTGCTGACTGAAGTAAAAACCCGGCACCCCCGCGTGGTGCGAATTATTCTATCCGGACACCTGGAACACGAGATGACGCTCCAGTCGGTTCAATTCGCCCATCAAACTCTTTCTAAACCCTGTGATGCCGAAATTTTAAAGCAAACCCTGGCCAAACTGTTTGCCCTGCGTGATATTCTGGCTGATGAGGCGGTCAAAAAAATCGTATCGCAAATCGAGTCCCTGCCCAGCCTGCCCGCCATATACAGCGAGATTTTAGAGGAAATGCATTCGGAAGACCCTTCGATTAAAAAAGTCGGTGATATCATTTCCAAAGATCTAAGCATGACGGCCAAAATATTGCAGGTGGTCAATTCCGTCTTTTTCGGACTTTCCCGAAAAATCGGCAGTCCCCAGGAAGCGGTTGCCCTGCTGGGCCTGGAAACCATCAAAGCCCTGGTGCTTTCCGTCAAGATTTTTGCTGAATTCAGTCAAAAAAAGTTTGCCTGGTTTAATATTGATGCTCTTTTCAGCCACAGCATATCGGTCAGCACTTATGCCAAAACCATCGTTATGAACGAAAAACTGGGTCAGGACCTGATAAATAATTCATTGATGGCCGGCCTGTTGCATGATCTGGGTAAGCTTATCCTGGCGACCGATTTTCAAGAACCCTACAAAGAGGTTCTGACAGCGGCCAAAGGATCCGACCGAAACCTGTGGGATTTGGAATATGAAGTGTTCGGAACCAGTCATGCTGAAATCGGCGCCTACTTAATGGGCCTTTGGAGCCTGGAAACGCCTATCATTGAAGCCATCGCCTTTCACCACTGCCCCGCCAACAGCATGTCCCAGAATATGGGACTGCTGACGGCCGTCCATATCGGTAATGCCATCGACCATAACGGCCAACCCTCAACAAATGGTAACACTGATTTGCAGTATGATGCGCAATACCTGGATACCCTGGGCATAACCGATCGAATCCCTGCATGGCGCCAGATTTGCAGCGAGTTGGCGGAATAGACCAACGAAAAAAGTTCAATAAAGAGCTTTTTGCAGTGGTCTAGGAGAGGAACAGCGTATATGAAAGACAAAATACTGTTAGTGGATGACGACGCCATGGTACTGGCGGGTCTCAAACGCCAGCTGAGAGGGCAATTTCGCATTGAAACGGCCCTGAGCGGGGATGAGGCCTTGAAAATCATCGATGAAAATGGGCCTTTTGCCGTTGTCGTCTCCGATTACTATATGCCGGGTATGAACGGCATTGACTTTCTGTGCAAGGTAAAGAAGGTCGATCCCGATACCGTGCGCATGATGCTGACAGGGTCGGCGGATATGTCCACTGCCATTCAAGCCGTCAACGAAGGCAGCATTTTTCAGTTTCACCCCAAACCATGTCCGGCCGATACGCTGGGGCAAGCGATTAAAAGCGGAATCGATAAGTATCGCAAAACCACGGACCGTCAGATCCATATGAATAAGATCAAAACGTCATTGGAAGATGCCAGCCGCATCCAACAAACACTGCTGCCCAAATCCGAACCTGATGTTGAAGGGTATGACATTGCCGGCCAAAGCATCTGGTGTGATGAAACCAGCGGCGACTATTATGATTTCATCCATCCCGGGGATTGGAAACAGGAAAAAGTCGGCATTGTGGTGGCTGACGTCATCGGGCACGGGATTTCCGCAGCCCTGCTGATGACCACCGTGCGGGCCTCTCTTCGGGAACGCATCCTCAGCCCCGGGAATGGCCCTGCGATTGTAAGCCATGTCAACAACAGCCTTGTAAAGGACATCGAACAGCTCAACCTTTTCGTCACCATGTTTTACAGCGAAATTGATCTGAATCAAAAATGCTTCCGCTGGGTGCACGCAGGCCATGAATCGGCTATTTTGTACGACACCACCAAAGATGCCTTTGAAACGCTTGGGGGCGACGGCGTGCCATTGGGAATCATGGGTGATTGGGCTTACGAAGAGGCCGAAATTCAAATCATTCCGGGGCAGATTATTTTAATCGGAACAGACGGTATTAAAGAAGCCTGCAACTCCCAGGGTGGGTATTTCGGCAACGACCGTTTGATGACGATCATCCGCGAACATGCCGCTATGCCTGCCAAAGACATCTTAAAGGAGGTGTTTGAGACTCTGGATAATTTTCGGTTCCCCGCCGAAAGAAAAGACGATGAAACCCTGGTCATCATCAAAGTTCAATAAATCCGACCCATTGTTCGGCAGCTGCTAATCCATGACATGCTTGACCAGATGGCCCAGCTCGGGAAAAATCAGTTCCCGGCAGGCCAGTTTGCAGGCGTTCAGACTACCCGGCATGCAAAACACCACCGTAGCTTCTATGACACCGGCGGTCGCACGCGACAAAAGGGCGGCCGATCCGATCTCTTGAAAACTCAATTGTGCAAACAGCGGGCCGAACCCGGTCAGTACCTTGGTCAGTAGGGGGCTTACGGCTTCAATGGTGACATCTTGAGGGGTAATACCGGTACCGCCGGTGATAAGAATCACCTGGGGCTTTTCGTTACGGATGACGTTTTGTACCGTAGCCGCAATGATATCCGCGTCGTCCGGAATGACCTGGTGATAGAGAACAACATGGCCCTGGGCGGCAGCTGATTCACTAATCCACTTCCCGCTGGTGTCATCCACCAGGGCCCGGGTGGTTGAAATCGTAATGATGCCAATGGTAACTTTTCTCGGCGCATGCTTTTTATGTTCATGTGTTCCCATGAGGGTCCCTTGATAGAATAGCTCATAGCTGAAAGCTCAAAGCTTATAGTAAAAAAGTAGGGACGACCTGCGACGAGCTCAGTCGAGTCGAGGCCCGCCCTACTCTAAATGGAATGTTAGATTTATAACCGGAATTCATATTAATTTCTATAAAAAAATTTAAACAATGGTTACTGTTCACCCGGCTTCACCCTGTGGGCTTTCGACTTCGCTAAAGCTTCGACGGGACAAGTCGCAGGGCAGGCTGGTCACTGGTTGCTGGCTTTTTCAGCTCATAGCTCACAGTCCCGCCGCGGTGGGACTGATAGTCTAAATGACAGAATCCTTTATTAACTTTGAGCTTTCAGCTTTGAGCCTTGAGCTAACGTTTCTGTCATCTGTCTTCTGCATACTGACAACCCCCTTGAATTCATCTTGATTTTACCGGCCATATTATCTATGTTGAGCCAGAAGATCAAAAACTAAACACCAAAAACTAAACACAAACCCTGAAATGACAATTCCCTGCACCGGAGTGATATTATCCGGAGGATTGAATTCACGATTCGACGGAAAAAATAAGGCCTTTCTAAGTGTCGGCGGAAGGCGCATCCTCGACCGGCTCCTTGATGTATTCTCAGATCTTTTCGATGAAATCATTTTAGTGACCAATCATCCCCAGCATTTTTTAAAGTGGGATTTAACGATCGTCACCGATATTTTTGACCTGCGCAGCTCTCTTACAGGAATCCACACCGGCCTTTTTTACATGAACAGTCCCTATGCCTTTTTCTCGGCCTGTGACACACCGTTTTTAAAAAAGGAAATGGTTGAAATTTTGGTTGAACAAATTGAACAAAAATTTGATATCATTATGCCGGAAACGGCTGCCGGTTTTGAACCGCTGTGCGCCATCTACTCAAAACGATGCCTTAAACCGGCCGAGGATCATCTTAGGGCCAACAAAGTCAAGATCCAATGGGCATTTCGCTCCAACAGGATTAAACACATTGCAGAAAATCAATTGCGCCAAGTGGATCACGAACTTAGATCTTTTTTAAACATCAACACACCGGAGGATCTGGTCCGGGCTGAAGAGATGATCGCAGAAGATAGGTGATTGAATGGATATTAACTTACTGTTTGAATCGATCAAAAGACATCCTGATTATGAAAAAGTAGGGATGATTTTGTGCCACAATGGTGTGGTGCGGGGTACATCCCGTGACGGACGCGAGGTTAAAGGACTAAGGGTAGCAGTAAATCATGAAAAACTGGCTCACATTATCTCCGCGCAAAAGAAAATAGCGGGTATCGTGGATATCCGGGTGGAGATTGCCGAAGACAGGGATCTTGCTGTCGGTGAGGATGTAATGTTGCTGCTGGTGGCCGGTGATATCCGGGAAAATGTGATTGCGGTGTTAACGGACACGCTCAATGCAATTAAATCTACCGTAACGAAAAAAACAGAATTCTATCTATGATAATATTAGAGAACCATAACCAATAAGAAGGTAAATCCAAGATTGTCTGAAGTTCTTATATCTTGAGGTCGTGGAGTACTGAAGTATTGGAGTGTTGGGTAAAGAGATCCGTCTTCTGTCCCTTACTTCATTGCTCCAGTACTCCGAAATTAATTTAAAATGCTGGCCACCGCATGGTTATGCTTCTTGGTGGTTATAAGTTAAATGGCAGAGGAAAAACCATGTCTTCATTCACTCACATCGATGACCAAGGACACGTCAGGATGGTGGACGTTACCGACAAGAAACCGACCGTAAGGGTGGCCGTGGCCGAAGGATCAGTTTTTATGAAGCCGGAAACATTTCAGCTGATCAGGGATCAAAAAGTCAAAAAGGGCAATGTGCTGGAAACCGCCCGGGTCGCCGGGATCATGGCCGCCAAAAAAACATCCGAACTCATTCCCATGTGCCACCCCTTGCATCTCACCCATGTTCAGGTAGACTTTGATCCGGACGAGGCCCATCACCGCATCGGCATCCAGGCAGCCGTTCGGACCATCGATCAAACCGGTGTGGAGATGGAAGCCCTTACCGCCGTATCGGTGGCGGCACTGACCCTTTATGATATGTGTAAATCCTATGACCGCGAAATGAGGGTTTCCGAAATTCAGCTGCTTGAAAAATCGGGCGGCAAGAGTGGAACCTATAAGAAACCTGATAAGGAATAATAAATTTAGGACACAGATTGGCGCAGATCACCACAGATTTAAAAATAGGATCTTGAGTTGTTATAGCAAAGTATTTGAGCAGTCGGGGCGTTTTTCCCCGAGCCCGCAAGTACTTATATGTGTAATCTGTGTTAATCCGTGTCCCATTTAAAAAGGAATTCGCAATCAGCTATGAAATCGAAATCTAAAGCTGTTTACCCAGCCATTATTGTATTGGTCATCACTTTTACCCTCGTGGTTTTCGGCTGTGCGCCGAGTGTAAAAAAACCAGGCAAAGAAAACGCCATGGAACGGATTTCTTCCTGGTCGTATCCGAATTTTTCGGATGATATGCTCTACAACGGACTGGAGCACAGCATTTTAAAAAGCCTTTCCTACCTTCAGAAATTACCTGCCGACCGCGAGTTTGTTTTCGGCAAGGACCACTATAACACCGATCACATGATTTTATCCCTCCAGCAATTTTTTGATTTTATTCAAACCCGGCCATCCACACAGGATTTGAATGAATTTATTCAATCCAACTATCATGTCTACCGCTCGGTGGGTCGTGACGGTCGGGGAGAAGTTTTATACACCGGATATTACGAACCGAATTTGAGGGGCAGCCTCATCCGCTCGGAAAAATACCAGTTTCCGATTTATTCCCAACCCGATGACCTGATCACCATCAACCTGGCGCTTTTTAAGGAAAAATACACCGGAGAAAAAATTATCGGCCGCTATACGGATCAAACGGTGCTACCCTATTATGAACGCAGCGAGATCGATACCAAAGGCGCCCTTGAAGGCCGAGCCGAAGTCCTGGCCTGGGTGGATGATCCGGTGGATATTTTTTTCCTGCACATACAGGGGTCCGGCAAGGTTTATCTGGATAACGGAGAGGTTATAAGTGTCCACTACCAAACCACCAACGGTCAGCCCTATCGCAGTATCGGCAAGCTGTTGATTGATGAAGAAAAAATATCGGTGGAAGAAATGTCCATGCAAAAAATCCGTGAATATTTGAACGACCATCCTGAAGAGATTGATGCGGTTTTGAATCATAATCCCAGTTATGTGTTTTTTGAAATCGAGCCCGACGGCCCGCTGGGCAATATCAATGTCAAACTAACACCGGGGCGCTCCATTGCCCTGGATCGCTATATATTTCCTCCGGCGGCCCTGGCCTTCATCCAAACGGAAAAACCGGCGATCGACAGCACCGGACAAATTCACAGCTGGCAGCCCTTTACCCGTTTTGCATTAAATCAGGATACCGGGGGTGCCATCAGGGGCCCGGGCCGGGCCGATCTGTTCTGGGGCAACGGGCCCTATGCCGAAATAGCCGCCGGACACATGAAGAACACCGGTGAATTGTTTTTTCTGGTGTTAAAATCAGCCTCTTGATCCTGGTCGCTGCGAACTCGATGCTCGTTCCTGGATCTTCGGTTCGGAGCCATATGGGCGTATGAACAGATTAAACATGATATGAGTAAAGAACCGTGTTCGTTAGCCTTGACACATGGCCCCGAAACAAGTACTAAAACAATTCTTTTGAAAAAAATTTGGTCCCATACTTTTTCCAAAATTGTGCTCGGATAAAGCACTCACGTCGGGGTTGGAAAAGACCTTGAACAGTTAATCACGCAAATTTTGGGTTTTTCAGTGCTACGCACCCGGTCCCTGACGCCTGAAACCCGAAACCTGAAACCTAAAACTAATTTTTAGGTACGGTTGGTTTTACGTTCCTGTCGATAGGTTAAAGGTTAAGTTGCACTAGAGGCTTATTATTAGGAGTGAAATATGTTCGGCATCGGCATGCCTGAAATGATTTTAATCCTGGCGATCGCCTTAATCGTCATCGGTCCGAAAAAATTACCGGACCTGGCCAAGTCCCTCGGCCGCGCAATGCGGGAATTTAAAAAAGCAACCAATGAATTCAAAGAAACCATGCAAATCGACAACGAATTGTCCGAGGTGAAAAAGGCCTTTGATGATATCAACGAGGATGTCAAACAAGCGGTTGACCTGAAACCGGAATTTGATAGAAAATCGGAGGATAATGCCAAACCCGATGAGGCTGGAGCCGATAAAGACCCAAAAGACGAGGTCGATCCCAAATCAGATGGTTTTGACAATTTAGAAGATTTAAAAAAGGCCTTTGATAATCTGGAAGCCGAAAATGATTCATCTCCAACCCATGATACCAAAACGGCAGAGGAGACTCCCGCCACCAATGATGATAAAGAAGATAAATTAAAAGGATCTGTTGACGATGATCGAGGATGAAAAACTCCCCTTTACCTCTCATCTGGAAGAGCTTCGTAAACGGCTGATTACTGTATTCATCGCCATTGGTATCGGTTTCGTAGTATCTTTTGGGTTCAAGGAGCGACTGTTTAAGATTCTGGTCCAACCCCTTATCAAAGTTATGAAAGAGGGGGAAACCCTCATCTATACCGGTCTTCCGGAAGCTTTTTTCACCTATTTAAAAGTAGCCTTTCTCACCGGGCTGATCGTGGCCAGCCCCATCATATTGTATCAGTTCTGGATGTTTGTTGCTCCGGGATTATATCAAAAGGAACGCCGTATGATGGTGCCCATTGTTTTGCTGTCCTCTTTCTTTTTTATCGGCGGCGCACTTTTCGGATATTTTGTTGTTTTCCCCTGGGGGTTTAAATTTTTTATGGGATTTGCCACCGAGACCATCCGACCCCTTCCCTCCATGAAGGAATATTTTGGTTTTTCCGCCAAGCTCCTGCTGGCTTTTGGCCTCGTATTTGAGCTTCCGCTGGTGTTAACCTTTATGGCCAAACTGGGCATCGTATCCGTTGATTTTTTAAAAAAGAACCGCAAATATGCCGTGCTCCTGTTTTTTGCCGGCGCCGCTATCCTGACACCACCGGATGTGATCACCCAGGTCCTGATGGCCTTGCCGCTAATGGTTCTGTATGAAGTCAGTATCATCGGAGCCAAAATATTCGGTAAGAAAAAAGCAGCGTCCAAAGAAGCTGAGCAAGAAGCTGGATAATTAAAAATTTGAAATTTTTGTAAACTTTTTCTCGATTGAATTCGTCTAATCATATAGTGGGCATCTCATGTCTAAAACGCACTGGATGGACCTTAATTTGTGAGTTTAAAAATTTAGTTATATCAATTGGTTATATATTATAATAATATTTAGTTTGCCATTGACAGAATTGCATTAAACTGATAATTGAAATTCCTCAAGTATAAACTTAGGGTAGCCAAAATCAAATAGGACAAAGGGGGGGCAACAGGAATATGACTAAAAAGTATTTAATAACCGCGGTAATTCTCGGAGTTGCAATCTTATTTGCTAGTGCAGGCATTTATGCGAAATCAGCGCCGGATGTGATACCGCTGCAGGATCCGGCCTACAAGGAACATAAAAAAGGGGTGGTAAGTTTCGAACACAAGAAGCATGGGGACGCTTACGCCAAGGAGTATCCGGAATTTTACAAAAATGGTTGTGGTGAATGTCACCATGACGACCAAGGCAAACCGCTGACAAAGTTGAAAGACGGGGACGATGTTCAAAAATGTATTGACTGCCACAAAATTCCGGGAGAAGCTCCCAAGGGCAAGAAAGCCACGAAGAAGCTTTCCAAAAAGGAAAAAGTAAAAGAATACCACGCCGAAGCCCTGCATGAGAATTGCAAGGGCTGCCACAAAAAATTCAACAAAAAGTATAAGCCCAAAAAGGCACCGACAACCTGCACCAAGTGCCATCCTAAAACAAAGAAAGAATAAATCTAAATTAAACTATTATAATAAAAAAGGGTAAGCATCAACATGATGCTTACCCTTTTTATATTTTAGCGCTTTCCAAACTTTTAAAAACGACACCTACCCAATCATGCTCTATATCTCGCCACTTTACTTCAAATTTTTTCCTGGCATAGGCTTTAATTAAATCAGCCAATTCATGACTGCGAATCCCTGAGAAAACAATAAATCCATTTGGATTGGTATTTTTTCTCAAATATGGGCATATTTTTTTCAAGGTGGGGTATCGTAAGTTGGCAGTCACCAGATCAAACTGCCCAAGGATGGCCTCAAGATACTGATCTGAAATTTCAATTTGATCATCAAGACGGTTAATTAAAACATTTTCTTTGGCTTCAGATCTGGCTAAAGGATCAATGTCGATACCAAGTCCTTGATGTATTCCCATCCGTACAGCGGCAAGTATCAGAATGCCAGATCCGGTACCGATATCCAAAACCCTGCTCTGATCCCCGGGCCGATCTGATTTGATTTTTTTCAGGACATACTCGATGCCCCTGATGGCCAGCCGTGATGTCGGATGCCGGCCGTCACCAAACGCGGCTCCGGGCTTGATCTGAATGACAACATCTTCTGATTCCGGCTGATAATGATGCCCCGGAGGTTTTAATACCACATGGGTCGACACGCGAACCGGTTTATTAAAGGAAGGTTCAAGAAAAGTGGATCCAAACTCATATGTATAGACAAGCTCACCAGCGGAAACCAGATCCCGGATGACGGCTTTCACCTGCTTTTTAGTCAAGCCCTGGGTGTCAATAAGTGTTTTTTCAAGAACGGGCGGCGTAACCCGAGCCGTCGACTCCGCCACCACCCGAAGCGCATGGTTTCGCACCTCAATCATATCATCCAGGATTGGTTTTTAAAGATGAACATCCAACGTTGAACATCGAATAATGATGTCGCTTCGCTCCGCGATTTAATTTCAAGACTTGATGTATTCTCCTGACCCGGATAGTTAGCTTCGGCTCTTGTGCATGCATTCCGCTGTAAGCTGTCTGCCGCCCGCCTCGGTAGGCGGCCCTTTCATCGTTCATCGTTCGATGTTGGACGTTCGATGTTCGATGTTCGTTTTTGAAACAGGGTTGCTTGGTGGACGAGGGCCGGCCCCCACTCCGGCGTTCCAACGGCATGCACATGGGTGTAGGTCGCCAGGACATTTTTGTAAACAATCCCGTCGCGATCCTTATCGATACCCACGCCCCGTTTCATATGAAAAACCAGATCATTTTTGGCTCCGGTCCAATTCGACACCCGGGAATAATGAAATTCATGGCCTCGGATCTCTGATCCGACATCGAAATAGGGATTCTCCCGTTCAACTATGAACTTGGTGTACCCATGCCCCTGGGGCCGCTGGTAAAAATCAAAGGTCAGCGGGAGAACGCCGGCCATTGGATAGGATTTGCCTTCCAGAACCAGATTCTCTCCCAGGTACATCAACCCGCCGCACTCGGCATAGATGGGAAATCCGTCCTCAACCAGGGCCTTCAGCCGGGCACTGAAACCTTTGTTGTCCGCCAATTGCTGGGCATGGGTTTCGGGGAAACCGCCGCCGATATAAAGAGCATCCAGCTCGGGCAGCCCTGTGTCCTTGAGTGGGCTGATGAAAATAACTTCAGCACCCCCGGCAGCAAGCGCGTCGATGTTTTCCGGATAATAAAACTGAAAGGCCGAATCTTTAAGAATACCGATGCGTGCTTTATGCTGCAGATCTATAGCCACCGGTTGCTGGCCACCGATCTCTGTGCGATCAATACCTGATACTCGATGCTGGATTCTCGATTCTCGATAATTGGATTGGTTTTCCGAACTCAGTTCTTCGATTTCCACATTCCGCATTCCGCATTCCGCATTCAGCCCGGGTGCTTGTCGGGCGATTGCGACAATGGCATCCAGGTCGAGGTGTTCCTGAGCAATTCTGATGACGGCATTGATGGAATCTTTGGCCCAATCGTGTTCAGGCGTCGGGACAAGTCCCAGGTGGCGTTCGGGGAAGTACTGCTGGCTCAGTTTCGGTATCGCGCCCAGCACCGGAATTTCGCAATAGTGCTCGATGGTGTCGCGCAATTTTTTTTCGTGCCTGGCATTGGCAACCCGGTTGAGAATTACGCCGTTGATGGAAACTTGCCGATCAAACTGAATACAGCCGGCCACCACCGCTGCCATCGTCCGGGTGATCTTGGTGCAATCGACGCACAACGCCACGGGGCACTTGAGCAACTTCGCGAGCTCCGCCGTGCTGGTGCTGCCCTCAAGATCGATCCCGTCGTACAGACCGCGGTTGCCCTCGATAACGGAAATGTCACAATTGGTGGAATGGGATAGAAAGGACTGGAGATTCTGGTCCTCGTCTAAAAGGAAGGAGTCCAGATTATAGCAGGGCCGGCCGGCAGCCAGCGCCAGCCAGCCCGCATCAATATAGTCCGGACCTTTTTTAAAAGGGGCAACGGATTTACCAGTCTTGCTCAACGCCGCCGTGATCCCGATCGACAATAAGGTTTTTCCCGATCCGCCGCGCAGGGCGGCAATAATTATTCGGGGAAATTCCATTGCATTAGGCGGCATTGGTTAAAGTTGATGAATCCGAACAAAAGACTGTCGATGCAAACCGGGTCTAATCCTCTGTTTCGGCATGTGCCTGTTTGCCGGCACCCTTGAGACCGTACATCGACGTGCTCCCACTGGACCAGTACTCGAGAACTTCTTCGGTCACCAATTTATTGATCAGCTTTTTGGCTTCCCGGGGTTTCAATTCCAGAATTTTGGACAGGTCGTTAAAATAAAACTTGGATTTGGTCTTTGCTTTTTTTGTAAGACCCTCGACGATCTTTGTTTTTGCTTCCTCGTACTCCATGTTTAACCTCTTTTCAATAAGGCATAGGGAGCCCGCAGGGGGCCCCCCATACTGATTTGTAGGCTTAGAACTTGAACTGCGTCGTCTGGCGCCAGGTATAGTAAGCCGGATCACGGAAATCATCGATCAGATGATGGGTGAATTCCAGTTCACATTTTTCAAAGAACCGCTCCCATCCAATGCGCTCGGCCCATTCACCCAAACGCTCGTATTTTTTGGCGTCATTGGAATAGGCTTCCACGATTTTCTTGATGGTGGAAGTTGTCTTGGGCCAGCGCGGTGCTTCGTTGGGAATAAAAGCTACAACGACTTTGGAAAACTTGGGTGCGCTGATGCGGTTGGACACCTTGCCGCCGGCCATGATGACGATACCGTCACCTTCGGTGTCGGCCAGTGGCATGGAGGGACACATGGTGTAGCAGTTGCCGCAGAACATGCAGCGGCTTTCATTGACGGCCACAGTGTTGACCTTTGCGCCGTTGATTTCCATCTTGGTCGGCTTGATGGCCGCGGTCGGGCAGGCGGCGATGGCCAGTGGAATTTCGCACATCTTGTCCAGATATTCATGGTCCAGCAGCGGCGGTTTGCGGTGATATCCCAGAATGGCGATATCCGAGCAATGCACCGCACCACACATGTTCAGGCAGCAGGCCAGAGATACCCGCAGATGGGCCGGCAGTCGATGGTCTTTGAAATCGTCAAAGAGCACGTCCATGGTGGCCTTGACCGGACCGGATGCATCCGTGGCCGGCGTATGGCAGTGAATCCAGCCCTGGGTGTGAATAATGTTGGTGATTCCGGCACCGGTACCGCCTACCGGGAACTTGAAGCTGCCGCCGGCAAACTTTCGGCTTTCAAGGTCCTGGACCAGCGGTTTGACCTTGTCTTCACTGTCCACCATAAATTCAATGTTGTTGCGGGTGGTAAAGCGCATGTAACCATCACAATGCTTTTCGGCAATTTCGCAGATTTCACGGATATGGGTGGTGCTCATCAAACGGGCGCCGCCGACCCTTACGGTGAAGACCTTGTCGCCGGATTCGGCCACATGAAAATAAATGCCGGGTTGGATGTATTCATGATACAGCCAGGTGCCTTTATTCTTGGCAATCACTGGCGGATAAAATTCGTCGAACTTTCTCGGACCGATGTCGCTGATTCGGTTTTCCATCGGTTTGTCAGGATTATAACCTGAAGATATAAATGCCATGGTTTTACCCCCTATCTCTGATGATATTTTCTGAATTCATTGATGTCACGCGACCAACCACCTTCGACTTCGTCTTCTTTCCAGAAGATGTAAGGGTTCGATCTGGGCTCCTTGACCATCCGCGGATCGGGAGCAATCCCGGTTGCCTCGAGTAACCTCTGGAAACCCTGACGTTTCATGAGTTCACCGAGACGTTCACGGTTCTTGCCTTCTTCCATCCACCAGTCCCAGATTCCCTCAATGACCTCTTTAATTTCATCGTAGGGTTCCTCGGCTTTGATAAAGGGTACCAGCATGGAGCCCATCTGAGCACCATCGAGAATCGGAGCCTTGGCGCCTACCAGGATTGAAAGACCTCTGTCGTTTCCAATCCGAAGCGCTCTGGGCATGGCATTGATGCAATGCATGCAGCGGTTACATTCTTTGTTGTCAATCATCAGCTTGTTGCCTTCCATCCACATGCAATCGGTGGGGCAGTTATCGATGATCTCTGACTGGATATCAAAGGGACCCCAGTCGCGACCGGAATGGGCACCGCCATTGGGAGGAATTTCGCCACCGATATAGGCAGCAACCGCTTCCTGATCGATGCGGATTTCATCTCTCCAGGTTCCGATATACGACATGTCCGCCCGGGCGATGGATGCCACACAGCAGTTCGGACATCCGTCGAATTTGAATTTGAATTTGTAGGGGAATGCCGGTCGGTGAAGCTCGTCCTGGTATTCCTGGGTAAGATGGTAGCAAAGGGCATGGGTGTCGTAGCAGGCGAACTCGCAACGGGCGGAACCGATACAGTCGGAGGGTGTTCTCAGGTTGGAGCCGGAACCACCCAGATCCTGGTTGTAAGTATGGGTCATCTCATAGAAGATTTCTTCCAGTTGAGGCGTTGTGGTTCCCAGGAAAATGATGTCACCGGTGGATCCATGCATGTTGGTAATGCCGCTGCCCCGAAAATCCCACAGGTCACAGAGCTGTCGCAGATACTCGGCGGTATAAAATTTTCCACTGGGTTGGTTTACCCGCATGGTGTGGAAATGCGCTACGCCCGGAAATTCTTGCGGCTGATCGCAATAGCGACCGATAACACCACCGCCGTAACCGAATACGCCGACGATTCCGCCGTGCTTCCAGTGGGTCCGGCCGTGCTTGAAAGAAAGTTCCAGCACACCCAGGAGGTCCTCCACGACATCCTCGGGAATCTGGAATTCCACATTAGCTTCGTTTTTAGCCCTCACTTCGGCCTGTTGCTTGAGGTCAGACACAAAGCTTGGCCACGGCCCGCTTTCAAGCTGGTCCAACAAAGGGGTTTTGTGTTTTGCCATTAGTTACCTCCATTATTTATTAATATTAAAACCTAAGACCTGAAAAATTATATCCCTTTCGTGGGAATTACCGGTGTCACCTCCTCTCAATGATTGGATTATTCTTGCTATTTTTCAATTCCGGCGAAATATTTCATTTTTTCAATCAAGGGGCAGATATAAAATTAATCTCCAGTCTTGTCAATAGAAAAGCAGCGTTTGATCTCGTTAAGGCGTTAAAAAAATTCGAAATTGCAAAACATAGGCTATTTTGGGGTAAAGCAGTGCCAAAACACTTTATATTGTGTTTTCAGCGCTGAACAAACACCAGCCAAAATGAATTTTCAGGAGGGGTTTAAAAACTGTTCGATGGACCGGGTGAGTGAAGAGATATGCTCATTTAGATTCTGCTTTATGAAAGCGGCTTCGGGCTCCCTGGGGTCCATGGCATGAACCACGGACCGGCACAGATTACCGATATCTTCTCCAGAGCAGAGGGAAAGAAAATAGGCAAAACATCGGTCAATGGTATCCGGTAAGGACGGGATCTGCGGTTTAAGGGACAGGCCCTCAAAAAAGCCCTGGAGGGTGGCTGCAACCGCTAAGCGATCGGCCCAGACGATGTCACCGACACCATCGCTGCGATCCAGGCGCATGCGGATGGAAAGGCCCAGGAAGAACAGCAATAAGGCCTGCAGTATCGTTTCAACATCCGGGCTGCCATTTTCAAGATTGTCCTGATTCCTCAGAAGCGAAGCATAGCGGCGCACGGAAATCAGCTTGAGGTCAACAACACTATTTTCAACCCGTACGATAAAATCACCGGCGGCATGATGGAAGGCAAAAATCTGTTCAAAGGATTCCACATTATAGTAATAGGTAAGGATTCTGGCCGCCTGGCGATAGATTTCGGCCTGCTGGTCAGCTGAAAGCAAGGCCCGGTTTGCATCCCCATCCCAGATCCGAATATTTGCGGCATCTCCTGTCGGGTCGCCGGAAATATGAAATTCGTGATAATCCGCCAGCCAGTCGCCGAGGAACAGGGGTATTTTCCGGTGCCCGGCGGCCTTGATCTCACCGAAACTGTAAACCCGGGGTATAAATGCATGGGTAAATTCGTCGTTGAGTCTTTTTAAACTGTGATATTCCTCCTGGAGTGTCTGGATGCCGTTGTCGGAAACCGCCACATTGAGCACAAAGTCAGCGGATTGCTGCCCGACCCAGACTTCAAGGCGGGCCGGATGATAAAATTCCCCGTGCTTGGCAAGGCATACACGGATTTCACGGATATCCGCCGCCTTGACCTTTTTTTGCAGACGCTGGCCGAGCGCGCGGGTAATAATGTCGAAGTGGTCGTTTTCAAGGAATTGGCGAATGGCCAGAAAATATTCCCCGTGGCTGATGGAACTCTCGTCTTTTTTTCCTGAATAATTCGGTGACAAGGGCAGCGGCTGCCGCCAGACGGTGTGGTTGTTGTCAACCGGTGTTGTGTTGTTATACAGAAAATAGGAGAATTTTGGGTTGGGTGGCATGGGCATTTTAGCTCATAGCTCACAGCTGATAGCTGATAGTCAAAATGATTAGATCCTTTTTTACTATGGGCTTTGAGCTATGAGCTCAGCGAGCTGCTATTTGCGAGCTTCCTCAATCTCTTTCAGGATCTCGGGCGCCATGTCATATCCCAGCTCCAGCGCTTTGTCGCAGTGTTGAATCGCACGATCATGATCCCCTTTTTCCAGATACGCTATGGCCAGGTTATTATGGGCCGGGGCAAAGTCGGCGCTGAGTTCAAGGGCCTTTAAATTCATCTCAATGCTGTCTTCTACACGACCTTTCATCAAATAGGCATTCGCTAAATTGGCAAATGCCTGTATGTAGCGAAAGTTGAATGTAGTGGCTTTTTGCAGATTTTTGATGGCTTCATCAACATTCCCTCTTTGAAGCTCGATAAAACCGATGTTACCGTAGCCTTCTGCCAAACCGGGTTTGGCCTTAACCGCCATCTGGTTGTACTTCAAACAGCCCTCCATGTCTTGACGCTGCAAACAGATACCCCCGAGCAAAACATAGGCATCTGCCAGTCCGGGGCTGCAGTCGACGGCCTCGAGCAATTCCTTTTCGGCTTCGTCATACTTTTGCTGTCCCATGAGACCGACTGCCAGGTTATAGTGGGAATTGCCGCACTCCGGGTTTCCGGCAATGGCTGCGCGCTGCTGGGCGATATATTCTTCGGCGTTTTTGGCTTTTGGCATTTTGTGATTTCCTTTTGACTCTTATAGATTTTCAAGTACTCACGATGGTTGTGTTGGGTTCAAAATAACGATGCCTGTCGGATTTGTCAAAAAAACGATTCGGCTTTCTAGGGCAAGGCCCCTTTTTTGTCAAGGAAAATTAGCAGACCATCTTTTTCCTTGACATAAGTATGCCTTTTAATTACCGTTTCAATTATATTGGGGCAAAGGCACCTTTATATACGCTATTTGCCAAAGCAAAACAACAATCTATATTTTTCTTGAGACCATTGCAAAATGTTCATTTTTGCCTGCCCAGTTAAATTTTTTTTATATTTAACCGGTATTCAAGTTCAAGGAAGGCTAAAATTGGGCAAAAAGGGACGTTTTGCAATGGTCTCAATAGGGGGTGACTATGAAAGCCGGATGCTTCACAGCCATAGCAACACCATTTATAGATGATGGCAGCGTTGATTATGACGGCCTGGACAAACTGGCGGAATTTCAAATCCAGAACGGAATCACCGGAATTGTGGCCGTCGGGACCACCGGTGAGAGCCCGGTTTTGTCATGGGATGAACATAATAAGGTTATCGAGGCCATCGCTGAAAAAACCAAAGACCGCTGCATCTGTATCGCCGGCACCGGCAGCAACAATACGGCCGAATCCCTCGAAGCCACCAAACATGCGGCCGAAGTCGGCGCCGATGCGGTTTTGCTGGTGGACCCCTATTACAACGGGCCCAGCTCCCTTGAAATTCGCAGAGAATACGTAGCACCCATAGCGGCAGCTTTTCCGAATCTTAAAATTATACCCTACATCATTCCGGGTCGCACCGGCGCCCAGATGCTGCCCGAAGATTTAGCCATTCTGTATAAATCATACCCGAACGTCAGCACCGTCAAAGAAGCCACTGCAAATTTAGACAACATGCGCCGGACCCGGGAATGCTGTGGCGATGACTATACCATCTTTTCAGGTGATGACGGCATGACGTTTGAGATGATGATTGATCCCAAAATCAAGGCGACGGGTACAATTTCGGTGACCTCCAACGTGGCTCCCAAAGCACTCACACGCATGGTTGAACTCGTAAATGAGGGCAACCAGTCGGAGGCCAAAGACCTGATGCTGAAACTTCAGCCCCTTTTCAGCCTGGTCACCGTTTCAACCACCGAACAAACCCCTTACGGGAATGTGCTCTGCCGGGCCCGAAACCCGGCAGCCTACAAGGCCATGATGGCCATTTTGGGGATGCCTTCCGGCGGTTGCCGACCGCCACTGGGTCGACTGACCCGAAACGGGTTGAATGTCGTGCTCGAGGGACTGCGCAGGGTTCATACGGACTCACCCGAAATCCTGCAGTCGATTGCGGAGTTTTTCAATGTCGACATCGGGCAGCGGCTGGAAGATCCGAAATGCTGGGAGGGGCTATTCTATGAGGAGTATTAAAAGACGAATATTCACCGCAGGCGCAAAGGACGCAAAGGTTATTTTTCTTTATGTTTTCCAGCGTCTCAGCGGAAAGCAAAAATAACTAACGTCTTTGCGCTCTTTGCGCCTCGAATGAGCGCAGAGAATGGGCGGTTAATTTTTTTCTAAATAATAATTGCCGCATATGTAAAAAGCCGGTTTACCTTGAACATTTGGTAAACCGGCTTTATTAATGATCGCCTACGATTTATCAGTGTTTATTTCTGCTCTTCCTCAATAACCTCAAAATCCCCTTCTTTGAACAGCAGCCACTTGAGCCATTTAATTCCGAATTGCAGCAATTCAATTTCATCGTTTTTGATCTTCTCAACGGTTTCAGCGTCAACCGCATAGCGTTTCAAAAAAGAACTCTCAAATACAAATTCTTTAAATTTGTCGATGTTGTAGCTGGCGAGAAAAAACATATTTTTAGTCTGTTCGGTAAATTTCATATTCGGTGGAAAGGAACGTTTTCTGACCAGCAGATCCGTCCACTCGGCATTGATCTGGTCGTGAATATCAACCCCCTGGTCCTTGCGCCATTCGGCAACCGTCCAGTTTGCATCCTCTTCGAAGCCAAGGCAGTGGGGTTCGTGGACAAAAAAATAAAACTCGTCGCCGTCCGAATCTTCTTTATGACTCAGGGAGGCCACCCCCAGTGGGTAATAGCGGCAGGTGGTCGGCCGGTCGGCATAAACCAGGCAACCGTCTTCCCGCACAAAGGGACAGGCGTTGCTGTCGCTGTCCGATCCCTCTTTTTCTAATAATTTTAGGGTGATAACCGGCAGATCGGTTTTTTCCAGAATATGCGGTTCGGTATAAATCGCTAAAAATTCCTCCGAAGAAAGTTCCAGCCGGTTTTTCAGTCTGATAATGTCGTAAGGGGTCAGAATGATGTTGATGTCACGGCAGCACTCGGTGAAGCATTTAACACCTTTATGGCATTTGAATTGGAACTTACTGTTTTTGTCGAGTCTGACCGGCTCGACATGGGCCATTTTTTCGGGGTTGTCCATAAATTATATCCTTCCTTTTAAATCGAAAAGCGCTTCATATCCCACCTGATGGTTATTGTCAACTTTGCTTGAAATTCGGTTTTTGGTGCTTGGAATTTACACGACACAGCCCTGGCCGGTGCTATTAACCCATTAAAAACCCGATGATGGAAAAGCAGCTCCCGTTTCGCGCTGAACTTAGGTCTTGATTTATCGGCGCAATATACTATATCGATAGAATAAAAGCGAATTATTTTATTTACCCAAAGGAGAACACAATGGAACTATCGATCACACGCAGCGAGAAATTAAAAGCCAAGCCGGATGATGCCAAACTTGGTTTCGGGACGCTTTTTACCGATCACATGTTCAACATGGACTACTCAATAGACGGCGGATGGCATGCACCGCGGATAGAACCTTACGGTTCAATTGAAATGGATCCGGCCACCATGTTTCTGCACTACGGGCAGGGTGTTTTTGAAGGCTTAAAGGCCTACCGGACGGATTCAGGACAGATCCAGCTGTTCAGGCCCCAGGAAAATTTCAAACGCCTCAATCGTTCCTGCCGCAGAATGTGCATCCCCGAAATTGATGAAGATTTTGCCCTGGAATCCATCAAGCAGCTTATCACTCTGGAAAAAGACTGGGTTCCCGGGGCACCCGAAACCTCGCTGTATATCCGCCCCACGATCGTTGCCATGGACCCGTTTTTAGGCGTCCGTGCCGCGCATACCTATCGCTACTTTATTATTCTTTCGCCGGTAGGCGCTTACTATCCGGAAGGCTTCAAGCCGGTCAAAATTCTGGTAACTTCCGACTATGTGCGGGCGGTACGCGGCGGCGTAGGTGAGGCCAAAACCCCGGGCAATTATGCTGCCAGCCTGCTGGCCGGCGAACGGGCCCACGAAGCCGGCTACACCCAGGTGTTGTGGCTGGACGGGGTGGAGCAAAAATACCTCGAAGAGGTGGGTGCCATGAACATCTTTTTCGTGATCGATGATGAAATCATCACCCCGGAGCTAAACGGCAGCATCCTGCCGGGCATTACCCGCAAATCGGTGATCGAACTTGCCAAACACTGGGACCAAAAAGTTACCGAACGCAGAATCAGCATTGACGAAATCATCGAGGCCCATGCCGCCGGAAGCCTTAAAGAGGCCTTCGGCTCCGGTACGGCCGCCGTCATCTCCCCGGTGGGAGAAATTAAGTATGGCGACAAAGTGATCACCATAAACGACAACCAGACCGGCCCCGTCGCTCAAAAATACTACACCGCCATCACCAACATCCAGTATGGCAGGGCGGAGGATCCGTTGGGGTGGGTTGTGCCGGTGGCATGAATTCGGAAGACATAGAAGCTCATAGCTGACAGCTCATAGCTCATAGTAAAATAAGGAATCTATCATTTAGACTATCAGCTATCAGCTTAGAGCTATGAACTAAAAACCCAGAGGCCAGAACCCGTGAACAGAAAAACAAAGCCTTGGGAAGTAACAGATCTTTTACCGGCCTTCATTTCCAAAATGGAATCTGAAGGCTTGCCGCCGCTGGTGATCGATACGTTTTCCTATTATTACGGTGAAGTTCTCAACGGTGCCACCGGTCTGGTTTATGGCCGGGAAATTCAGCCGGTGGCCCCGGATGAGATTGAATCCTACGCTAATTTAATTGAGTATGGCATCAAAGGTGTCGATGTTTTTGACCAGACGGTGCGCATTATCCTCAACGGCGGGTTGGGCACCAGCATGGGGTTAACCGCTGCCAAATCCCTGATCAAGGTCAAAAGCGGGATGTCTTTTCTGGACATCATCATCCGCCAGGCTGAAAACAGCACGGTCACCCTGGCCTTTATGAACAGCTTCAGCACCCAGGATGACACCCTGGCGGCCCTTTCGAAACTGAATCTGTCAAATTTCCCGATCACCTTTGTGCAGCACAAATTCCCCAAAATCTTCCAGCAGGACTTTTCACCGGCAACCTGGCCCCAGAAACCGGTACTGGAGTGGAACCCCCCCGGTCACGGCGATGTCTACACCGCCCTTTTAACCTCGGGTATGCTGCAATCCCTGCTGGATGACGGCATCCAGTATGCTTTTATTTCCAACTCCGACAACCTGGGCGCGCGTCTGGATGAAGCACTTTTGGGCTATTTTGCCGACAACCAGTTCCCCTTTATGATGGAAGTGGCCCAAAAAACACCGGCCGATATAAAAGGCGGCCATCTGGCCCGCCACAAAAACGGCCGCCTGATTTTAAGAGAAGCCGCCCAGTGCCCCAAAGCTGAGATAGATGCCTTCCAGGACATTGAGCGCTACCGGTTTTTTAATACCAACAGTGTCTGGGTCAATCTGAAAGCATTGAAAACCCTTTTCGATGAGCAAAAAATGATCCACCTGCCGCTAATCCTCAACCCCAAAACCCTGGACCCGCGGGATAAAACCAGCCCGCCGGTTTACCAGATCGAGTCCGCCATGGGGGCGGCCATATCTCTTTTTGAAGGGGCCACAGCGGTAAACGTTCCCCGCCACCGATTTTATCCCGTCAAAACCTGCAGCGATCTGCTGGCGGTGCGCTCTGATTGTTTTGTATACGCCGAAGACGAAAGCCTGCGAATCAACCCCATCCGAATCAAGAACAACAAACTGGAAGCAACCAAAGTAAAACTGGACCCGGACTACTACACCAAAATCGACGATCTCGACCAACGCTTTGCGGCCGGAGCCCCCTCCCTGGTGGAATGCGATTCTCTGACTGTCGAAGGCGACGTGCGCTTTGAAAAAAACGTGACCATTAAAGGCGCGGTAAGCATAAAAAACCGGCAGAAATCACAGGCGGTCATCAAGGCCGGAACGCTAATCGATAAAGACCTGGTTTTCTGAAATTACCTCATTTTAAAGTTCAGAATTCATTTCCCGTATTCTCCCCGTATTTGTTTTGGTTGGGAAAATGAAGATGCATTGGATGTCGAAACTGTAGTCTATCATTAAAAAATATGGAGGCTTGTGAGCCGAATTTCCAGTGTTTTTAACCTTTTACTATGAGCTATCAGCTATCAGCCATGAGCTGTAGTATTACCTGTTTACATCCCAGAAATTCCTTTGTATAGTAAATTGAATCAACTGCTAAAATCGAAAAGATCCATGATTTGAGCGTAAAAATTACCCTTTAACATCAAGGGAGAATCAACGTGGATTAAATGGATTGAAACCCCGCATCTCGAAGATGAGAGCGGGGTTTTTTATTGAATTCTTTTAATACCCCATCCGCTTGCGGTGGGGTGGTTAATTCTACGGTGAGCAAGGATTCGCATATGACGAGAGAAGAGGCGAGAGAGTTTGCATTGCGTTGGCTGCCGGCCTGGACGGGAAACAAACCCAAAGAATTGGCTGCCTGCTATTCGGAGGACACCTTCTATTCCGATCCGGGAATTCCCAACGGGGTAAAGGGCAAGGAAGCGTTGCTTGGATATTTCCAAAAGCTGCTAGCTCAAAACCCAGATTGGATCTGGACACAATTCGAAGCGATTCCGATAGAAGATGGCTTTTTGAATAAGTGGCACGCCAAAATTCCGGTCGGACCGAAAATTGTCGAATGCGTTGGTGTCTGTCTCGTGCAGCTGGATTCAAACGGTCTGATCAAGCGTAACGAAGTGTATTTCGACCGAACGGAATTGCTGAAAGAGATATCGAAGGCTCGGAAACTGGCAAAAGAATAGTTTGGTTAAAGGTATCTTAGGGTCATAAAAAAATGCATTTCTTTTATCCTCAATCAAAAGAAAAGCATAAAATCAAGACCCCATTTTGTTTGCGATCTATCAGGGTTCTATTCTTCTGTCTCTGCTGCCGCGGCAGCAGGCTTCTTTTCTCGTTGGGCTCTTTTTTTCTCTGGTTCTGAAACAGATCGATGGTTTTCTGTTCAGCATGATCCGGTTCTCCTTGGCAGAGTGGTCCTGTCTCAAAACCGCGATTCGCTCCCTGGGCCCTACCGAGACAGTTCCCGAGTCCGGTTCGATATCGCCTGTAAGAATCTTCAGGAATGTGGACTTCCCTGCTCCGTTGGCGCCGATGAGTCCGTAACAGTTGCCCGGTGTAAATTTTATGTTGACGTCTTTGAACAACACCCTCTTGCCGCAGGCGAGGGTAATGTTGGTTGTGTAGATCCTTTTCCAGTCCCTTTTCATTAAACAATGCCTATCCCGCAAAGACGTCCAAGTATTTTCAAATTCAGGAGATTAACACAAACAATCCCTATCGACTAAATCCCAGTTTTTGCGGTTATGCTCAAAAATAGTAAATATAAATACTTTTAAGCCAATGTCAAAATGTTTCAGTTTGGCCAAGGTCGAGGCTGCCGAAAATCTTAACCGCTGGAATATCTAGCGTATTTGGAGCGGAATGGGGAGCGTACCACGCCATGTAATTGACATTGCCAATAAAATGTCTTAAAAACGGCTCTTAAACGGTCTTAATCGATCGGTTTTCCCCTTAAAAGTGCCCTATTAAGGGAATCGACAAAAAATGGATCGTGCAAAAAGACATTATATCCCCGGCCATGTCTGGCACACCCCAGTTAAACAAAGTAAGAGAGGGTTAACCTGGTAAATAACCCACAGATGCCATATGCGAGATTTGGTCGTTTGGGGTCGGACCAAGACAACTATGCGAAATACTGAAGTATTGATAATAAAATGGCGCTATCAAATTGGCTCGATACCACTAGAGAATCGTTTCTTAAACTATCTTTATTGCTAAGCAAGACATTGGATATTCAGTTGCAATAGGCCAAACTAACAATTCGTTATCTGAAATATGAAATCTAATAAAGTAGAACTGCTGGCTCCGGCCGGCAATTTTGAAAAGCTGGAAATCGCTATTCATTACGGCGCTGATGCGGTCTATCTCGGCGGAAAGGATTTCAGTTTAAGAAACTTTTCCGGCAACTTCCGCCTGGATGAAATCAAGCAGGCAATCGCTTATTCCCATGATCGCGGTATAAAGGTTTACGTGACGGTCAATATTTATGCGCGCAATGATGAACAGGCGGATATTGCTGCGTATTTGGAAAAATTGGGCGTTTTGGGGCCTGATGGCATTATCGTGGCCGATCCAGGTGTTTTTCTGACCGCCCGCGAACTTTTGCCGCAGATACCATTGCATCTCAGCACCCAAGCCAATAGCACCAATTATAAAACCGTCCAATTCTGGGAGCGGCTGGGGGTTCGCCGGGTCAACATGGCCCGGGAGCTGACCCTGGCCGAGATAAAAGCCATCAGTGAGCAGACCCAAATTGAGATCGAAGCCTTCGTCCATGGGGCTATGTGCATTGCCTACTCAGGCCGCTGTCTGCTCTCCAGCTTTATGGCCAACCGCCACAGCAACCGCGGCATGTGCGCCCATCCCTGCCGCTGGAAATACGCCCTGGTGGAAGAACTCCGTGACGGGGAATATATGCCCATCGCCGAAGACCACCGGGGCACCTATATCTTCAACTCTAAAGATCTCTGCATGATCGAACATATCCCTGCAATGATCGACTCTGGTGTCTCGGCCCTGAAAATTGAAGGCCGTATGAAAGGGATAAATTATTTGGCATCGGTGGTAAAGGTCTACCGGGAGGCTTTCGATCGATATTATCAGGATCCCATGGGCTACGCTGTACAGCCTGAATGGCTGGTCGAATTGACCAGAATCGACCACCGGGGATTTTGTACCGGGTTTTACTTTGATGATCCGCAACAAACCCAACCCGATATGGATTTTGTAATGGCAGCCGAAACCCATCGGTTTATCGGCAAGGTTCTGAACGCGCCTGATGACGGTGACATGCTGATGGAGGTTCGAAACAAATGCCAGGTTGGCGACCCGGTGGAAATATTAAGTCCCGGGCAAGCGATCCGAAAGACGAGTATTGGGAACATGCGAGATGATGAGGGAAATCCGATTCAAATTGCACAGCCGAATACCCGGGCTTATCCGGATTTAGGCCTGAAAACCGAACCCGACGATCTAATCCGCTCCTGCACTTGAAACAGCGAAGAGGCAAAATGACATTTATGGATAATAAAAAATGGCATTTGGGGTCGGACCAAGACAACTGTTTGAAATACTGAAGTATTGATAAAAAAATGTCCCTCTTATGAGGCTTAGGATGCTATTTTCGATAGGCAAATTGGACTTCTAAGAATTAATCAGTCGATGATGTGGATGTATAACGATATCTTAGAAGGGTGATTTGGGATATGAAAATGAAGGTTTAAGGTTTGAAAACAGTGGCTTTTGGGATAATAATCCTTGAATATCAACAGAGTAGCTTGGTCCGACCCAGTTATGAACCCAGGCTAAACACCTCCCCAGTTACACAATACGCTATGGCATTGCCTGCAAAACTGAAGCAACGTGTGCGACATCTCAAGACGGAGACTTTTGCTCTCTACCTTGCCGCACGTGATCCCAGAACGCCGTGGTATGCAAAGCTCATAGTGGCTGGCATCGTCGCTTATGCCTTCAGCCCCATCGATCTGATCCCCGACTTTGTGCCGGTTTTTGGCTATCTGGATGATCTTATCCTGATACCAATGGGTATCGCCTTGGCTATCAAGTTGATCCCCGATTTCGTTTTAGCCGATTGCCGAACACGGGCACAGGAAACCATGCAGAATGGAGAACCCGCGAGCCGGATCGCAGGTGCGGTAATTGTCCTAATATGGCTGGTATTGGCAGCACTCTGCATCGTGTGGGCCTATGACGCATTCATGGTGCAATCTTGAGCACGCCCAAAAAATAGGGGCCAAATCTTGATTAGTGATTAATACCTGAATCTTGCATGAAAATTAATGAGAAGTTTACATAATATTAAATAACAGTAGGGTGAGTGAATTAAAGCAGTACAACCAAATACTTAATCAGTAAAAAGGATGATGGTCGATTTTATCTCATTAATCTTCACCCTGCGGGCGAGCCGGAGGCTTTCATATGCTGTGTTATTAAGGGCTCAGCATAGTCCACTATAGCTTCGCCCTTAAGTGCCTTGCATATGAAAGCCTCCGACTCGTGCAAAATCCAGGTA
>JBATKU010000399.1:0-1547 GCA_049669725.1 Desulfobacterales bacterium | reverse complement strand
TAATAGCGGCTGATTATTTGAGGACGTGCTTCCGGCGTTGGCCCCACAGTTTGTTCGTCCATCGAAGCATGCTTTCAAAAATTGTTTGCAAATTTCTCTCCGCATGCCGTTTTCTCTCAATTCCGGCGTTACTTTTTTTCTTGACAGTCTGTGGATTGGGATCTCTTTTCGGTGGTGAGCAGGCCTATTCGCAAGAACGCGCCGCTATGCCGAAGGCATCCAGGGCGGCAGCCACTCACAATGCTCAATTTGACAAGGAGCCTGAAGGCATCGGCGTGTTCGCCCGCTTCCACTGCTCGCCGGAGGATCGGAATCCCTGGAACGTTTGCCAGCGCAGGCTTGGGCGGCCGCGGCGTTATCCCGAGCCGCGAGAACGATCGATACGGCTTGGGCTTCTTCGCCATGTTCGAATCTAACGATCTTAAAGACCAGCCGATTCTGGGAGACGTTCTCGACAATGAGTTGGGAATGGAGGCTTTCTACAACATTGCGCTTACGCCGTGGCTCCAGCTCACTCCAAGCGTACAGTATATCCCGCCCGGGGTGGATCGCAGCAATCATTCGACCATTCTGGCGACTCGACTCCAGGTCGATTTCTAGCCCTGGAGGGAAGGCGGATTTAGATGAGGATGGGTGAATTGGCCTGTCATCGAATGACAGGAAAAGTTCCTTCAATTCAATCCGGCAAGCCAATCTGCAGCGCTGGCTACAATTACAACATTTTTTCCATTTTTTATCTTTCGCGCCACATTTTGCTGATGAACCAGCTGAATTGCGGGAATATTCAAGGCATTTTGAAACTTTATCAAATTCGGGCTTACAGCCACATCAGCAAACTTCGCTTCAATCATAAATAGTGGTTGAGCGTTTTCAGTGACGAGAAAATCGACTTCTTGTTTTTCTTTGTTCCTCAGAAACCAGAGTTGATATTCGCCAAATCCATAATCTTTCCAGATAGTTACAGCCCTGTTTAGCTCTACGGCAACCATATTTTCAAATCGCAACGCCTCATCCTGAATCCGGCAGTAGTCGTAAAAATATATTTTTGGTTCTTTGACGAGACTTCTTGAAATTCTTCTGCTGTAAGGTCGCAATTTAAATACAAGAAAAAATTGCTCAAAAACTGTTATCCAGGAAGATACCGTATTATGAGATATTTTTAGTACGTTTGCTTGATTAGAAGCTGAAAAGGGACTGCCGACACAGTTAATGACGAGGTAATATAAAGCCTCCATCGTATCGATTTGCCGAATAGCGAATTCATTTCGAATATCATCTCTTATAACCTGGCTGTGATACGAGTTTGCCCAACGACGGTATTTTAATTTAGTGCCCTTGAGAAAAGGCTCAGGGAATCCACTTACCTGAAACATAGTCTCCCAAAGTCCGCGGGCTAATTTATTTTGTTCAGGGACCTCCCGTAATATTTCTGGATCAGCCAAGCGTACTGTTGCGGAAGATATTTCGCCAACCGTAAAAGGGAAAAGGTGAAAATGCAGATATCTACCTGCCATAGCGTCGCCTTTTTTTCGTGACAAATCTAAGCG
>JBATKU010000398.1:0-1898 GCA_049669725.1 Desulfobacterales bacterium | reverse complement strand
GAGATATTCCGCTCCCAATTTCCAGTGTCAATTCAAAGAAGTCATTTTTCAAACATTTTTCCACCGCTTTTTTCCGAAGAAGATAATTATATAGATAGTTTTTTACAAAAAAATATTTTCTCTCTTTGAATAGGTCCTGAAAACTGTTGAGTTGGTGGCTGTCCATATTTCTGATTAACTCTCGATCTGCGCCGGAAAAATATTCGACTGCCAAATTCCCATCCTGGCCAGTCGATAAGCTGTTGCAGTCTGCAAACACCCTATTCCATACTTTAAACTTCTAAAGAAATTTATCGATGACGCATCGGTAAAATACTTTGTTGGACAACTCACTTCAGCAACGGTGTAATCATACCATAAGATCTGAGCCAGCATTTGGTTGTCAAAAACGAAATCATCAGAATTGGCCTCCAGAGGCAGTTTTTCCAAAAGCTCTCTGGAAAAAGCTCTATATCCGGTATGGAACTCCGAAAGTTTCGAATTTAATAAAATATTTTCGATGACTGTAAGACCACGATTGGCAATATATCGCCATAACGGCATTCCACCTTTAAGGGCATAGCCGCCTAATATTCTCGATCCCAGCACACAGTGATATAGACCATTTCCAAGCATGGATACAAAGGCAGGAATCAGTTTGGGCGTATACTGATAATCGGGGTGAACCATGATAACAATATCCCCTCCCTGATCGAGGGCCATGCGATAACATGTTTTCTGATTGGCCCCATAGCCCCTATTTCTATCATGAGAGTAAACCAGGGTGTTGGGGAACTCTTTTGCGATAGTTACCGTGTTATCCTGACTTTTATCATCCACCACAATCACCTGGTCGACATAGTCCTGAGCCATTACGGCTTCATAGGTTTTACGCAATGTCTTCTCAGCATTGTAAGCCGGCATGATGACGATAACTTTTTTTTCTTTGAACATAACAAATATCTTCTATCTGGAACCTAAATTGGCCGATATCATTCTAATCCGATTATAGTTTTCCTTTTAGTCCAGGACTTTTTTCAAAATTTCAGGAGGAATCGTGGCATGATAAACCTTACCATTTATGACATAGGTCGGGGTTCCCGTTACGCCTATCTTAAGCCCCTGCAAAATATCTGATCTCAGTTGCCGTCGGGTCGTTCGATCGCTCAACGCTCCGGTGAGCCCTTTAACGTTCAAGCCCAATTTTCCGGCCATTTGGTGGAGATTTATTTCCTGGGCCTGTCCTGCAATACTGAAAAAATAATCATTTGCCTGCCAAAATTTTCCGAATTTCTCTGAGTAAAGAGCCACCAGTGCCATCATGCCTGAACCCTCGTGAAACGATGTTTTTACGATGGGATTGAACTTGTGGTCCATTGGAAAGTGCCGGTGAACCAGCCGGATTTTATCCGGATGCCGCTCAATAAGTTCGCGCAAGTAAGAATGCATCTTTCGACACTGAAAGCAAAGATAGTCCGTATACTCCGTGATCACAATTTCCGGCGAGTCAGCCCCGATATACGGATGCCCATCCTCGGTAACTCCGGTATGCAGCTGGCTGGAATGATGCGACAGACGAAGGTTCCAGTAGTCCGGAAAGTAAACGATTAAAGATATCGAAATGGCAAAAAATATACCGCCTAAAACCAGAATTTGTTTCCGTTTTTGAGCTATATATTGGAAATCTTCTTTGAGCGCATTTATCATGTTCTGCGAGTCAAATCTCTTTCTAATTAACCAGGTAAAATAAGCCAGCAAAAAGTTAACCGCATAGGTAGCGATGCATACGATACAATAGGACTGAATGTAATAAGATGAGATATAGGCCAGGATGCAGCTGTAAAGGCTGAATGCCATGGATATCAGGAAGGCAATGGCCCAAATTCGATTTTTTGCTGTTTGGCGGCCATGAGCAACCG
>JBATKU010000397.1:0-4073 GCA_049669725.1 Desulfobacterales bacterium | reverse complement strand
CTTTAGAGCCTTGATTTTGCCACTCATCATAGGCCGAGCGTACCATCAGGTCGGGCATCCAGAGCTCACTTTTAAAATGATTATAGGTGTGATCCTGGTCCAGATAATGCCCCCCCGGTCCGACTTTTTCGATTACCTCCCGGGCCAGGCTCTCTTGGGTGACCTCTATTCCCCGAATGAAGCGTTTGGCCATGCCGATACTTTCGTTTCCCAGCACCAGTTGGGCGGTGGAGCAGGCCATGCCGTTGTCTATATAGCCGACGTCATGGATTAAATTGAGGCCGGCCAGCCCCTGGGCCAGGATGGAAAACGTCGATTCTATACCGGCCTGGGCATCTATGACTTTTGAATCGGTTGATCCGGCCAGCCCCCAGGTCGGAAGGCCGAAGGACTGGGCGACTTCGGCCTGGGCGGCAAGGGCCAGACTCATTTCCGGCGACGCCATTGACAGCAGACCGGCCGCCATATCAAATATACTGAAGTTGCAGCCCAGGCCGAAGGGACACCCCGGTCTGCGCAGCTGGGCCATTACCAGGCACATCAGTGCTTCGGCGGTACCCTGCACAACGGCCCCAGCCAGGGTCACCGGACCGGTGGCACCGAATTGAACCGTCGGTCCCTGTATTTGGGGCAAGGACAAATCGGCGGCCACAAACAGGCGATCGACCACATCGGCCGGCCAGACGAATGGGGAGATAGGCTCGGGATAAAAAACGATAAACGGCCGTTGTTGGAGATTGTCGAGTCCGCCGGCGACCTCGGCGGCCATCTCAAATGCCAGCTCAGCACCGCGGGGGGTGTAGCCCAAAAATACAATTGGCTTGATCGTGTTGCTTACCACAGCCTCAAATTCGTGCAAATCCGCTACCGTTGGCGGCACGTCCTGGACAGAGCCCATTGGCATCACCCAGTCGATATTTTCCAGGGCATCAGCTACCTTTGCACCGGTAGCTATATCGGCCACAAGGGTGGGGTGAATTTCACCGGTCAGCGCATCTTTGGTCCTCGGGCTGGCGGTGGATGTGCCGTAGTAACTTTTGCGGCCTTCTATTTCCATGGCCCGGTTGCCCTCACGGTCATAAATGGTCCAACCCTTAGGCGCAGTTTGCAGACACCCGGTCACTAAATGTTCCGGCACTTTGACATTTTCACCGCTGATAAAAGCACCGGCCTGTTTGAGCATTTTACGGGCACCTTCATGTAAAACGCTAAATCCCACCTTTGACATTACTTCGAAGGCCGCCCGCTTGATTTCCGAGATCTGGTCATCGCTTAATACCCTGAATCTGACGGATCTTTTTTCGGTTGCACCGGACTGAATCATGATTCCTCCTTTTGCAAGTATTTGTGAGCTACAATTTGCTTGCCGTAGAAACACCGAAAATTATGTGTTGCAAGTTCGTTTTTATACTCTTTCTTATTTAGCGCATAAACAAATCGCCGGTAAAGGTTTATTTTGCTTTTTCGGCTCTTCCGTAAAGGAATTCTATAATAGTAAACCCATTGAAGGATGCACAGGAGCGAGAACCTTGAACCCAGAACTCTGAACGGTGAACCCAGAACCCTTATACACTTATCTTGACAGGTATGCAGGAGTTTAATACATTCCATGCATACGTCTTAAACAAGAAGATTCAAGAATTGGTATCTAAATCCCATCCAATCCGCCCACGGCGGATCTTTGGGCGTGATCTTAAATTTTGAAACCAATTCAAGTCATTTCCCAAAGTGAAAAAACGGAAGGAGAATAAAATGAAGATTCTCGTAGGATATGACGGATCCAGGGTGGCTGAAGATGCTTTAAAACTGGCGCAGAAGCACGCCAGGGTCTTTGAGGCCGATATCCATTTAGTCACTTCTTTGCAACAAGGCCCTGAACTGCAAAAAGAAGATATTGAGGCGGCGGAAGACAAACTGGAGCGTTTAAAACTGGCCTTTAATTCTGATAAAATTCCCTGTGAAACTCACGCATCCGCTACCTATAAGACGCCCGGAGAAGATCTGGTTCAATTTGCAAAAGACAATGCGATGGACATTGTCTTTATCGGCGTCAGAAAAAGGTCCAAAGTCGGCAAACTGGTATTCGGCTCCACCGCCCAGTATGTTATTCTTCAGGCACCATGTCCTGTGGTTACCGTCAAGTAGAAGGCTGATTGAGCAAAAACCGCTCAATCAGGCGTTACAGGTTATTTGTTAATTGTTATTAGAATTCGATGGCATGCTCATTTTATTTTTCTCTAGGAGATCAGATATAAAACTGGGTCCCATTCCTGTAATACTATTACCAGATAACGAAAAACGAATCATTTTCAATTGGATCTCAGTCCAATTGGAAAAAACGAGGAGGCTCCGTGAGTTACAAAGGACTGTCCGGCGGCCAGTACAAACCTCTTTCAGAAAATGATGTCGAAGTTATCCACGAAGCTTCCCTGAAAATTCTGGGGCAAACGGGTTTTACCTATGAGTCAGGCCTCGACAGCACTCTGATTTTGCTCGAAAATGCCGGAGCATTCGTGGACCCGAAGAGCAACAGGATTTATTTTCCCCGGGATCTGATATTGGCGCAGGTAGCCAAAGCGCCCTCTCAGGTGATTCTATACAGCCGTGATGGCCAAGATGATTTAAATCTGACCGAGGATCGGGTTCACCTTGGAACCGGCGGTGCCGCGGTTAATATTTTGGACATTGAAAGCGGAGACCCCAGGCCTTCAACCCTCAGTGATTTGTATCAACTGGGAAGACTTGTCGACAATCTTGTAAATATCCATTTTTTTCTGCGCCCCTGCATTCCTACTGATATTGCTGAAGACCAGTATGACGTCAATACGTATTATGCCTGCCTGAAATCCACGTCCAAACATGTCATGTCCGGTGTGAACGATGTGAACGGACTTCATCAGGTAATCGATCTGGCAGCAACCCTCGCCGGCGGAAAAGATCAGCTACAGGCGCGGCCGTTTGTTTCGGTGATTACCTCTTTTGCCATCAGTCCATTAAAGCTTTGCACCCAGTCCACCCTGATTATGCAGGAAGCTATCCGAAACAGGATACCGGTGGCCCTATCGTCCGCGCCCATGTCAGGATCCACCTCGCCTATAACCATGGCCGGCACCCTGGCCCAGCTGCATGCCGAACAACTGGCCGGTATTTGCATCTGCCAGCTGACCAACCCCGGCGCACCGCTTTTATACGGCGGAATCCCGGGAAGGGCCAATCTTGTATCGATGGGGTATCTCGGGGGTGCGGTGGAGTGTGGAATGATGAACGCCGCCATCCACCAGCTTGCCAATCATATTCAGGTACCCAATTACAATTCTTCCGGGCTCACCGATTCAAAGATACCCGATGCCCAGGCGGGGTGGGAAAAAGCCGCCACCACGCTTCTGGCGGCTATGGGCGGATCTAATTTTGTGCACCATGCCGCCGGCATGCTGGAATCCATGCTGACGGTCGCCTATGAGCAGTACGTGATTGACGATGAAATTATCGGTATGTGCGGCAGGGTGCTCAAAGGTATTGAAGTGGACCCCGAGCACCTGGCACTGGATGTGATCGAGGCGGTGGGGCCGGGCGGCAGTTTTATGATCAGCGATCACACCCTGGATCATATGCGCAGCGAATACTACCTGGGCAACCGCATTAGCGATCAGAAGGACCGTGAACTGTGGGAAAAAGAAGGCGCCCTGGATGCCCGGGCCAGGGGGCGGGAGATCGCCAGAAAAATTCTGGCTGAAAGGGAAAAATCCTATATCTCTCAAGATCTCGACGTGGCTATACGTAAAAAATTTAATATTTTACTACCTTGAAATAAGTATTCATCAATTCGGGTTAGTGGCCAGAAAGCTTGGAAGCTTGGATGCTGGGAGGCAAATAAGCCTCCGGATCATTTTTTAAGCCTTCATGATTTCCAGCTTCCTGGCCTCAAGCCGCAAGGAGGTTACGCCATGTTCTATCAAAATCGTGATCGGGATATCAACCATATCAAAACCCGCAAGGATCATTGCTGTTATGGGATGGGTTTGGGCATCATGGTGCTGGATGATGCCTATCCGGGTTTTCCCGGTGATGTGCGC
>JBATKU010000396.1:0-3785 GCA_049669725.1 Desulfobacterales bacterium | reverse complement strand
GGATAGTGACTGCTTCCCTTGAAAAAGTTGATCGGTTATGGTCAACCCTCGTGTATGGGCACCGGTTCCGGATCCACGGACATTGCAGTAAATGCATCCACCGGTTGCAACGGTACCGTCCCGGTTGGGACAAGAAAGCCCTGCATCGACCGTTATTTTCTGAACCCGGCATCCAAAAAGGGATCGCAAATAGGTATTTAAATCATTATATCTTTTGTCCATCATTGCTTACCAGAACTTGACCGTGATATATGGTGGCAGTATAATTCAAAAAATAACAAACCCCAAGCACCAAATAACAAATAAACTCAAAATTTCATTTTCAAATGACCAAAACATTCCCGGCAGTGGCCAATATTGTAAGGAAACCTCTGCCCTCTGGCGAATTATCTTTTTTGGGGATTTTGAATTTGGACCATTGAAATTTATTTGGAATTTGCTGTTTGGATTTTGGAATTTATAAAACTCGGTTGAATGCATGATTTGTTTATTCAATTCATTAATTTTTTAAAAACCAGGATAGTGAACTCCTAACATTGCATTATGTCTTTTTATTCTAAAGAATACGACATCATCGTAGTAGGTGCCGGACATGCCGGGTGTGAGGCGGCCCTGGCAGCGGCCCGAATGGGATGCCGTGTCGTTTTGATGGCCATCGATCTCGATAAGCTGGCGGCCATGCCTTGCAGCCCGTCAATCGGCGGCATGGCCAAGGGACAATTGGTAAAAGAAATAGACGCCCTGGGTGGCGAGATGGCCAAAACCACCGATAAAACCGCCATCCAATACCGCACGCTGAACACTAAAAGGGGCCCTGCGGTTCAATCGTCACGAACCCAAAACGATAAAATTCGCTACCATATGGCCATGAAGGCGGTCGTTGAAACTCAGCCGAATCTGGATCTTAAACAGGTAAAGGTGCAACGGCTGGTGGTTGAAGATAACTGCGTTATCGGCGTTGAGGATAACACGGGTTACGGCTACCAGGCCCCGGCCGTCGTCTTAGCCACCGGCACCTTTCTGAGCGGTCTGATCCATATCGGGTTTAATTCCATCAAGGCCGGCAGAGCCGGTGAATTTGCATCCTATGGTCTGGCCGCCAACCTCCGTGATTTGGGCTTCGAGCTCGGCCGGCTCAAAACCGGGACACCGCCCAGGCTAAAAAAATCAAGCATTGATTTCAATAAATTCAGTATTCATGAGACCGATCCGCAACCCACACCGTTTTCGATTTTTACCGATAAGATTACCATGCCACAGCTGCCCAGCTATATCGGGCACACCTGTCAGAAAAGTCATGACATCGTAAGAAAAAATCTTGAGCACTCTGCCCTTTACGGGGGTATCATTAAAGGGACATCGGCACGCTACTGCCCATCTTTTGAAGATAAGATTGTTAAATTTCCGGACCGCGATCGGCACCAGATCATTCTTGAACCCGAAGGTGTCGATACCCAAGAAATCTATGCCAGCGGCCTGGGCAACAGTCTTCCTCTGGAAGTCCAGACAGAACTGGTTCGGTCGGTGGAAGGTCTGGAATTTGCTGAAATCATGCGGCCTGCTTATGCCATTGAATATGACTATATCAACCCCATCGGGCTTAAATCCACCCTGGAAACCAAACGGGTGGCGGGTCTTTTTCTGGCGGGACAAATCAACGGGACCTCGGGCTATGAAGAAGCGGCTGCTCAAGGTCTCTGGGCGGGCATCAATGCTTCCTGCAAAGTTCAGGGGAGACCGGAATTTAGCCTGGATCGATCGCAGGCCTATATGGGAGTGATGATTGACGACCTTATCACCCGCGGCACCCGTGAACCCTATCGAATGTTTACCAGCCGGGCAGAATATCGTCTCATGCTGCGGGAGGACAACGCCGATTTGCGTCTGATGGGTGCCGGGCATGAACTTGGCTTGATTGATGACCATACCTATAAAGAGCTACAGGAACGCAAACAACAGATTAAGAGGGAAATTAAGCGGATTAAGGGGGTTGTCATCAAACCGGCGACAGCGGTAAATGAATATCTTCAGCGCCGGAGAACGAAACCGATTCGTCACGGCGTTCACCTGGAGCAGTTATTGAAAAGGGCTGAACTGGACTACGAGATGGTGGAAGCTCTGGCCGAAAGCCCGGCCGCCCTTCCCAAACCCATCGCCCGCCAAGTGGAAATAGAAATCAAATACGAAGGCTACATTCAAAAACAGCTGCGGGAAATAGAGCGTTTTAAGAACATGGAAAGGGTGAAAATACCGCTCGATTTTAAATATTCAACGGTTCACGGGTTATCCAACGAATTAAAAGAAAAACTGGCAAGCATAAAACCGACGACTCTCGGACAAGCTACCCGCATTGAAGGTATCACGCCGGCTGCAATATCCGTGCTGATGGTGGCGCTCAAGGCCAATCATAAGCAAACAAAGTGACTGCAGGTATGAATTTTACAAATCTGATGCATCATGTACCAAGGAATACCAGTAATCTTGACACTGTAAGCTACAAACCTTATTTTAGATGGAAAAAATCCAATCATAAGATAAACAATGGGGTTCTTTGAGTATGTCAGAAGACTATTACAGTATTCTTGGTGTAAAAAAAGAAGCCAGTGATGCCGAGATTAAAAAGGCCTACCGCAAGCTTGCGATGAAGTATCACCCGGATCACACCAAAGGCGACAAAAGCGCCGAAGAAAAATTTAAAAAAATAAGTGAGGCCTATGCGGTGTTGAGCGATAAAGATAAACGCAAGGAGTATGACACATTCGGCTCTGAGGGTTTTCACCAGCGCTTTTCACAGGAAGATATATTTCGAGGGTTTGATTTCGGCGACATCTTCAGGGAATTCGGATTCGGCGGTGCTGGTTTTTCAGGTACCCGGGGTGGCGGAAGACGATTTAATTACGGAGGCGGACAGCAGCAGGCCCGCGTTAAGGGATCGGATCTGATCTACGAACTGCCTCTGACACTGCGCGAAGTTGCCACCGGTGTCTCCAAAACTGTGTCCTTTCAGCACCAGGACCGCAATGAAAACCTGACAGTTAAAATCCCCAAAGGTCTGATAACCGGCAAGCAGGTGCGCCTGGCCGGCAAGGGCAATCCGAGTCCCTACGGCGGTCCTCCAGGGGACCTTTTCATCAAATCGAAGGTGCTTGATGACCCGAAATTCAGTGCCCGGCAATACGATCTTTACCTGAATCAGGAACTGAAACTCAGTGAAGCAATTCTGGGTGTCACCGTTTCGGTTCCGACTATCGACGATAAGTTACTAAGTCTTAAGATCCCCCCCGGCACCAAACACGGAACCAAGATGCGATTGTCCGGTCATGGTCTTCCGGAAATGAAGAAGGGCCAAAGGGGCAATCTTTATGTCCGCATCCAAATCAAAATTCCCCAAAACCTTACCAAAGAACAACAAAAACTAGTTGAAGAATTGGCGGCCACCGGGCTGTAAGGAATCAAAATTATTGACAAGATGGCTCTTTCGAGGTAATCTAGAACACAAACCATCATCAATGATTTTCTATAACCTTAATTGAGTTAAAACCGATTGGGAGTTATCAGTTTTCAGTTATTCGTTAATCGTTTCAAAGGAATGAAATCTATTTTTATATCTCACCCATCATAGAATTATAAACCCGGGTTGTCATCGAATTCCAATAACCATTAACAAATAACAATTAACGCCTAATTGAGCGTTTCCGCTCAATTAGGGTATGAGCAAATGGGGTAACATATGATTATTTCCTGCAACGAGTGCGATTCAACCTTCAGTGTCGACGACAGCCTGA
>JBATKU010000395.1:0-2031 GCA_049669725.1 Desulfobacterales bacterium | reverse complement strand
GGTCATCTTAAAATTATGGACCGCAAAAAAGATATCATCATTACGGCGGGAGGAAAAAATATTACCCCGGCGTTTATCGAAAACAAATTGAAATTCAGCTCGTATATCCAGGATGCCGTCGTCATCGGGGACCGCCGTAAATTTTTGACGGCGCTCATATTGATCGACGAAGACAATGTCACCAAGTACGCCCAGGACAACCGCATCCCGTTTACCACCTTTGCCGACCTGACCCAAAATGACGAAATACAAAAACTGATTCACCGCGAAGTACAGGAAATGAATAAAAACCTGTCCAAAGTCGAAACCATCAAAAAATTCGCCTTGCTGCCCAGACAATTTTATGAAGAAGACGGCGATGTGACGCCGACCAAAAAGGTCAAGCGGGCATCTCTGGAAAAACGCTATGCGGAGATGATCGAACAGCTTTACTCGGGGTAATTTATTATTGGCGAGCGCACAGGCTGCCATAGTTATTTTGACTTTTTTCAACATCGTTTTAGGTGTCAGGTGTCAGTGTTCAGGTGTCAGGAAAGCGAGCTTCAGACACTGACACCTGAAACCTGACACCTGAAACCTTATAGTCGGAGTTAACAAGGAAAGTTTCACGATAACGCGCGATAGGCAACACAGTTGACCTTTTTCGAAGGTAAAACGTATGGATCTGATTGAAAGTTATAAAGAAGAACTCCAGCTCATCCGCAAGCCATGGACCCGCATCTGGGTGGGTGCCTTTGTGCTCTGTCTGCTCCTGCTGCCGTGGTTTGCACCGGAACACATTACCTATATTGTCACCATTATATTTATTTACAGCATCGGAGTTCAGGGCCAGAATCTTCTCATCGGATATACCGGTCAGATATCATTCGGCCAGGCCGGCTTTCTGGCCATCGGCGCCTTTACCTTCGGCCACATCAATCAAGCGGGCCTTCCCTGGCCGGTGGGTATTCTTGCGGCAGGTCTGGCGGCCGGTGTTTTCGGCATTATCGTCGGGTTTCCATCCCTGCGCCTTAAGGGACCTTACCTGGCCATCGTTACCATGGGGTTCGGAATCGCCGTTTATCAGGTTTTCGTCAACTCTGAGACGCTTTCCGGCGGCCGCATGGGGCTGATGGTCAACAAACTAATGCCCCCTTTCGGCATAGCGGATGTCACCTTTAATTATTATTTCAACTTTTTCATTGCCCTGGTATTTACCCTGCTGTCCTATAATATCATATCTTCATACATGGGGCGCGCCTTCATCGCCATTCGCGACAATGACATCGCAGCCGAGGTTCTGGGTGTCAATTTAACCCGCTACAAACTGCTTTCCTTTGCCATCAGCTCGTTTTACACCGGGATTCAGGGAGCGCTTTACGGTCTTTTTGTGGGATATCTCGAACCCAACATGTTTACTTTCATGGAATCCATTACCCTGTTTGTAGCGGTTGTCATCGGCGGTTTGGCATCCATCGAGGGAGCCATCATGGGTGCCGCATTTGTGATCCTGGTGCCCCAGTTATTTAGCGAATACAAAGAAATGGTGCCGGTCGTTTTCGGTACCACCATTCTTCTGGTGTTGATATTCGAACCGCTGGGATTAAATGGTCGCTGGCTGAAGATGAGGTTGTACTTTCGCAACTGGCCGTTTAGGTAGATCTTTGTAAGGGTTGATACGATACCAAAACTGATAGTTTACAGATTATTTATAGCATTAAAGGGAGTTCCCAAATACGAAGCACGAAATTCGAAATACGAAACAATATCAAATTTCGAATCTTCAAAATTCCAAACCAAACTGCTGGGACACGGCATCCCTGCTTGTGTCATTAAAATTTTGGTCATTCGAATTTGTTTCGAGTTTCGATATTCGGATTTCGGATTTAAAGATCGGCACCGAATAGCTTAAATTAATCAACCTTTGCTAAACTTCTCCTAAAGCAGAAAATGACTGAAAAGGAAGTTTAAATGTCAAATTTCATGCAATACCTGGTATCAGGACTTTCAACCGGCAGTATCTATGCGCTGGTGGCCCTGGGGCTTGCGCTG
>JBATKU010000394.1:0-10502 GCA_049669725.1 Desulfobacterales bacterium | reverse complement strand
GCCTGTCCGGTAATGTCCCGTTGGACAGTTTGCTGATATCACTTTTGGATTCGTATAGAAAGCTAAATCAAGTTAATTAGTCTTTCAATTCCATGAATTGAAGCGTTTTTCTACTCTGTTGCATTAGAATACGCAACCCACACATCCGCCAAACTGTAGCGGCTATACATCCATTCTGTAAATACGCACCCAATAATGATAGATTGTCTGAACAAATACACAATAAATTTAATTAATTAGACACGATCGATTTAGGCACGCAAAGTTACACTTTTAGGCAAGCCAAAATTCATTACATTGGTTGAAGCATTATTTAGTCGGGATTCTATATCACGGAAATTGCACAGATAGGATCTGAGTTGACCAAAGTTTGAAATACTGATTGATTCCATAACGTGTTTCATGTAACCAAAAACTGTCTCGAATGTTTTCAGCTAAACCGATAGTTGCATGTTGGATGATTTTTGCAGGAAAGAAAGGGGTAACATGGTCAATGAAATCACAACAATTTCAAAAAAAGGATCGCTTTGATCTCAAGGGTTGCAAAAGAACCATGAAAGCGGTTGTTACAACCGGCAACGGAGGTTATGAAAAACTCGAGTATCGGGATGTCCCGATCCCAGTGCTTGCCTCTGGGGAGGTTCTTCTGCAAGTCCTCGCAGCAGGAGTAAACAATACGGAAATCAATACCCGCCTTGGCTGGTACTCTTCCAGGGTCACGACGAGCACAGAAGCTCTCACGACCGGCGAAAAAGAAATACAAGAGGCAAAAGCACAGGGAGATGGGGGCTGGAATGAGTCGACGCCCTTTCCATTTATTCAGGGCACAGATTGTTGCGGTCGGGTGGTGGTTGTTGCACCGGGGGTTGATAAAAGCCTTATAGGTTCACGTGTGTTGGTTCGGTCTTGTATGCGCACTACAGGATGGAACTCATTGGAAAACATTTGGATGGCTTCTGATTTTGACGGCGCGTTTGCACAATTTGTAAAAGTACCTGCAACCGAGATTTTTCCAGTAGACTGCGAGTGGAGCGATGCCGAGCTCGGCACCATTCCATGCGCTTATGGTACGGCCGAAAATATGGTCCACCGGGCAAAGGTGGCAAAAGGTGAACATGTATTGATCGCGGGAGCTTCGGGCGGAGTCGGGTCCGCAGCTGTGCAGCTGGTAAAGCGACGGGGGGCCGTTGTAACAGCTATCGCAGGGAAAGCAAAGCTTGAAAAAGTACAGGCAATAGGTGCAGATCAGGCCATTGCCCGTGACGAGGACATTGTGGATTGTCTGGGAGAAAAATCGGTGGATGCTGTCGTTGACAATGTTGCAGGACCTTGCTTTGGTGGGATGCTCAAAGTATTGAAGAGAGGCGGGCGGTTTGTTTCCTCGGGCGCCATTGCAGGACCGCTTGTGAAACTTGATATGCGAGACCTTTATTTAAATGATTTGACGCTGATTGGATGTACGGCGTGGGATGAGCCTATTTTTCCAAACCTTGTTTCCTATATCGAAAAAGGTGAGATCATGCCCCTTCTGGCCAAAATGTTTCCACTCAATAGAATTGTTGAGGCACAACGTGAATTCACAGAAAAAAAGCATGTGGGCAAATTCGTTTTGATTCCACCACCGATCGATGATGTAGAGCAATATTTGCTTTAGCTGAATCAAAGATGCATTTGCTCATGTCTAAGATTTCAAAAATACTGTTTTCTGTTTTTGGCCGCCTGAAATCGATCCCACATGATGATCCCGATCTAACACCTGAAAAATGGTTTAGGGAACAGCCGTGCATAAAGATCCGTATCGCCTCAAAAGAGATGATCATATGTCAACCCCTTTCATCATTTTGGGTTTATTTTTTGGGTTTTTTTACCGTTGGCGTCAGTCTATATTTTTTCCAAATTCAAAATAACGAAAATTCCCGCCTGTGGTGGGGTGTTTCCCTTTTGCTGTGGGGAATCGGCGCGCTTTTTGCCGGAACAAGTTACCAGGCGTTTGGCTACGAAATCAAATGCGCTGGGAGAAAGGTCTGCAGCTGGACCAGTTGGTGGGAGGTCGTTTACCTCATGTTACAGCAGGTTAGCATGAATGCGATGCTGGCCGCTATAGCGTATTCCTGCAGCACAGGAACATTTCAGACAGTGCTGCTGTGTTACGCATTAGTGAGTTCCCTGGTATATGTTATTCTTACTTGCATCGGCGGAATAGTGCCGCTAAAATCCCTCATTACTTTTGAATTCATGCTTTGGGTCTCGGCCCCGGTTTTCTTCTTTTTGTGTTTCTTTAATGGTTGGCGGTACTACATGTTCAGAGACTCTATGGACCTTGTGCTTTTGGGTTCCTGGATTATACTGCTTGTTACCATGTCGGCATATTGGATCTACAGCAAACAGCGCATTACAAAAAAATTATGGGCAAAGGGAATCTGGTTTTCTGAAAATGACGTGCTTCATGTTTTTTTGATCCTCTGGATGATCTATATGGTAACGGTAGTGGCCAACCGAGTCAAAGATTTTACCGTCCCGATTCTTCCGGTTATAACGATGGCATTAAAAGTTCCACCAACCAGTGAAATCATCTCGCAAGCAGAATCGTTTAATGGGATCCGAGCCGGAATGGTCCGTTTGGAAGACGTTTTGAAAGGCCCTTCTTATCAAGCTACTCCAGAATGTCCTGGAGCCACGACCATGTTGGATGATATTCAGATTGAAGATTGGCCGAAGGCGGCACAAACAGTGTTGATATTGGGCTTACATCACCCAGAAAATGACCCTCGATTAGACTATTGGGAGCAAGGCGATACGTTGGGCAATCGGCTGCTTAGGGAAATATCAGAGTTGATGAAACAGTGGCTACGAGAAGAATATGATGTAAACGCTCACCCTCTGGCATATTATGTTGAAAAAGGTGGCCTTTTTCTGAAGGAAGATATAGTCGGGAAGTCTGCCGCAGGCAAATGAATGCAGACGAAGATAATAAAGTTCCCGCTGGAGAAATCGGAGTAAATGGGAGACGCAATTTGGTGATTAAATATTGCCGAGCCTGTGAATTTTCTTGTCCGATATAATGGGTATGAATCGGCAGGAGGTCGCCATGCAATTTGCTGAATTGATGAGCCCGGGGCAAGCCGAAAGGGTTCATGATGCATCCAAGGAAATCCTGGCATCTGTCGGCTTATTGGTCCACAGCCAAAAAGCCCGCAGCATTTTTGCACGCCACGGGTGTCGAGTGGATTCTGCAAGTGCCGTGGTAAAAATTCCGCGCACCATTGTTGAGAAATACCGCCAGACCTTTGTGCCGACCTTTACATTTAAAGGGCGCGATCCGCAGTTTGACAAAATCCTTCCCGATGATGCCCCGGTGATTGTTACGGCCAGCTCGGCCCCCGATATCCTTGATCCGGCCACCGGAGAACTGCGCAGGGCTACCTCCGCGGATATAGCCAACATCGCCTTTCTGGTCAACGAATTGCCGGGCTATGATGTTTTTTCGACCTCAACCCTTGCCAGCGATGCACCCGAGAATCATTTCAGCCTGGCTCGGTTTTACCCGGCACTCAAAAACTGTCTAAAACCGGTTCGAGGAAATACCACCGATATCAAGGATTTAAAACGGGTGCTGGAGTTGGGAGCCATCGTAGCCGGCGGTCCACAGCAATATCGAGAAAGGCCGCTGATCACCCATCACTGCTGTGCAGCAGTTTCTCCATTAACTCTGGACATCAACTCTACAGAAGCCATCATATACCTCACCGAAAGGAACCTGCCGTGTTATGCCACCGTCGCCCCCAACGCGGGCATAACGGCCCCCATGACTTTGCTGGGGACTCTGGCTGTGGGTAATGCTGAATTTTTGGCTGTGGCCATTTTAAAACAGATGATAAATCCCGGGAGCCCGAATATATATGCCACCTTATCAACGGTGGGTGACATGCGAACTGGAAACTATGCCCCGGGCGCTATTGAAACCGGCATATTGCAAATGGCCCACAGCCAGATGGCACACTTTTATAATGTTCCCTCCGGCGGCTATATCGGCTTGAGCGGTGCCCACAGCAATGACGCCCAGGCGGGCTATGAAACCGGCATGAACATTACCGCAGCCATGCTCGGCCGCACTCATATGTTCAACATGGGTGGATTGTTGAGCAGTTTGATGGTGTTCGATTTTGCCAAGGCTGTCATTGACAGTGAAATGGGTATGATGCTCAGACGTCTCCAACGCGGTCTGGATTTCAACGAAGAGAACCTGGCCCTGGATGTCATTGCTGAAGCCGGCCACGGCGGCAGCTACCTGGAGCTGCATCATACCCTTGAAAAAATGCATGATACAGCAATGATACCTAGGGTCGCCACCCGGGAAATGCGCGCCAAGTGGGAAGAAGCCGGTCGAACCAGTGCCGGAATCCGCGCCCTTAATGAAGCCACGAGGATTCTGAGCAGGGATAATCCGGCGGTTTTTTCTTCTGAGCTGGATCAAAAGTTAAGGGTACGTTTTCGTGATCTCGTGCCCGGAGATGCGGAATGGGAAGATTGAGAATTTTACCGACAGTACCTTTCCGGGGTAACCAGTGAGTTAGCCGCCCAATTGTGATGGCTTTGGCTTTTTGCTCTCTGTGGTTTTACGCTCCAATACTCTGACGCAAGGGAATCCGATCAGGAAATATTATTTATGAAAGATATGGCAAGTGTAGTTATTATCGGTGGCGGCATCACAGGATGCAGCATTCTTTATCATCTGGCCCAATCCGGATGGACAGATGCCGTTCTTGTGGAAAAAGGAGAATTGACCAGCGGGACGACCTGCCATGCGGCCGGCTTACTCACCCAGTTCAACACATCGCCAACCATTATGCGCATGCGAAAATACAGTGCAAACCTGTATCAAAGATTAAACGCCTACAACCAGGTGGGCAGTGTCAATGTGGCCTCCAGCCCCGAGATGCTCAAAACCCTGCAGCGCAATGTCAGCCGTGCCAAAGGCATCGGGCTTAACGTGGAAATCATGTCACCAAAAGAGGCCCTGGAACTGATCCCGTGGATGAGTTCGGAAAATCTTTACGGCGCCGTCTATCTGCCCGAAGACGGCCATATCGATCCCCACGAAACCACCTATGCCGTTGCCAAAGCCGCTACCCGGCTGGGTGCTGAAGTTTATACCCGCACACGGGTAACCGGCATTGAAGTATCCGCCGGCGGAGACGTCTGCGGTGTAAAAACAGACATGGGCGATATCCGCTGTGAAGTCGTGATCAATGCCGCCGGCATCTGGGGCGCTCAGGTGGCCGCCATGGCCGGTGTTGTTATTCCCTCCACACCGGTGGTTCACCAGCATATTGCACTGGAGCCGGTGGATGGTCATGAGATACCGGGTGAAAGCCCAACGTTTCGGGACTATGATTACCTGGTATACGGCCGGCCAGAAAGCGGCGGTTACCTGGTGGGCGGCTGGGAGCTTGAACCGCCGGCTTGCTGGGTTGATGGCGTGCCATGGGATCATGAAGCGGCTGACCTTCCCAATGATTTCGATCGCTTTACCCCGATGCTTGAGGATACCGTCAAGCGTATGCCGTTTCTGGCCGAAGCCGGCATGATTCGCCTGGTGGCCCACCCGGATGCCTTCAGTCCGGATGCCGGACCGCTTCTGGGGGAATGGCCTACCCGCAAAGGCTTCTGGCTGGCCTGCGCCTCTTCAATGCAGGGGTTTGGCGGCGGTGGCGGCATCGGCAAGTCAATGGCCGAATGGATCATCGACGGCCATACCGAATGGGATCTCTATGCTTATCGGGCCTGGCGCTTCAGCCGCAATTATCATGATCCCTTTTATGCGGCCGAAAAGGCCTGCGAATGTTACAAATATTATTATTACACCCACTATCCTCACGATGAGAGCACGGTCTGTCGGCCGCGGCGAATCAGTCCGCTGCATCAGCGAATGCAGGATCTGGGGGCGGTCTTCGGCACCAAAAACGGCTGGGAACGGGTCAATTATCTCAACCCCGATCATGGCTGGCGGATGGCCGCTGAGGACCAGAGAGAGTGGGGCGGCTGGGTTAAGCCGGCCTTTAGCGATGCGGTCGAACGCGAGTGTCGGGCCGTCCGTGAGCAGGCGGGGATGATCGACATGAGCAGTTTTGGAAAAATTGATTTACATGGTCCGGGCGCGCTGCCTCTGCTGCAACGGTTGTCCTGCAACGATATGGATCGGCCCACCGGAACGATCATCTATACCCAGTTTCTGGATCAACAGGGCGGTATCGTGGGAGATGTGACGGTAACTCGCCTGGCGGACAACCATTTCCGGGTGATCAGCGGTTCCGCCCAGGTGGATTCGGATCTGGGATGGATGCGGACCCATATTCGGGCCGAAGATCCGCAGGTAACCATCCGGGAAGTTACCACTGATTACGCTGTTATCGGTCTTTGCGGTCCCCGGGCCCGGGATGTGCTCGCTGCGGTAACCAGCAGCGATGTATCTGACAGTGCCTTGCCGTATATGACAGCCCAAAGCATTGATATCACCGGTATTGATATCCTGGCTCAACGGATTTCTTATGTGGGCGAATTGGGTTGGGAACTTTATATTCCAGCCGGCGATGCCGTATTTGTGTGGGACCGTCTGTGGCAGGCCGGGAAAAAGCATAGTGTTAAAGCCTTCGGCTATAAGGCTGTGGATGCCCTGCGGCTTGAGAAGGGATATCTGGCCCTGGCCGGCGATATCACCGCTGCTGATAATCCCTATGAGGCGCGCCTGGGATTTTGTGTCAAATTGAATGCCGGCGACTTTATCGGTCGACAGGCCCTGATCAGGGACAAAGCCGAAAATTCCCTGCAGCGCCTGTATACCCTGGTAATCGGCGATGAAGAATATCTGACCCTTTACGGGGGAGAAGCTGTCCTTTCTAACGGAAAGGTTGTTTCGCGCCTGCGCAGTGCCGGATTTGGCCATACAGTTAAAAAAAATATCGGCTTTACCTATCTGCCCGTGGATTTGGCCGATGGAAAGCCCCGTCTTGAGGTGGAAATTTTTGGCGAAACTGTGACCGCCGAAGTGGCGGCGGATATTTTATATGATCCGGAAGGAAAGGCCTTGAAAAACTGAACTCCGGTTTTTTTAAGGCGAAGCGCGTTGCCATGCCAATCCAACATGGTCGGATTTTTGAGATGGATTTAATGATTGTACCCAGACATGTTATACAAAAATTATCCGCACAACTATCAGGCACCGGCCTGTTTAAAAGAATTTCCTGCCCATAATTCAAGCTCATCCCCATTTGATCTGATCCATTGCATCAAACCAATATGATGGTCGATAAATTTGTAATACGTGTCATCATCCGGCACCACTGTGTCGTAATAGTCGACCAGCTCCCAGTTGAGCACATATAGATTGGCAATGGACAGCATGGGAATCAGATGTTTCTGTTCCTGCTCTGTCATTGGGCTGATGTGTGCCAGACGGCGGCAGGCTTGATTGTACGTGCCCAGGAAAAGGGAAAATTGATCCGGTCTTAGTCCGATTGCCTGATCGCACCAGCGGCCGGTAAAATATACGAGCGCCAGGGCGACATCAAACAGGCGGTAATCAATTTTAGACCAGTCAAAATCAAAAATGCCAATGACTTTTTCATCTTCGAATTTCAAGTTTCCGGGATGATAATCACAGTGAATCGGTATTTGGGGCATCCCTTGAAGCCTGGCCTCAAATGACACCGCATGATCAAAGGATTTACGAATCAGGTCCAAATTTTTTTTTAACAACCGGTCACAGCGACGATCATCCGCCTTTCCTAAAAAGGCGGCAAACTTAGTCTTGAATGTGGGGATTAATTCCATGATCCGGGGCTGGGCGCGATCTGCTCCAGAAGGTTTTTTGAATCCATGCGCACAGTGGTGCAGGTGGGCGAGAATTTCAGCGGCGCTGACAAATTCCTTATCTGTCAAATCGGTGTGCGTCCAGGAATATTTGTCTTCCCCCGCAAGGAACTCGAACAATGCCCACAGCGCTCTTGTTTCCCAGTGATTATGCGGCGACGAGGATTGTGCTATCGTCTCACCGTTGCGGCATTCAACGATGCCTGCCGCGAGGGTGAACCCGTTTGATCTCAAATGTTTCAGCAGGGCATGTTCAAACAGGATTTCACTGTAAATGACATTGGGATTATACAACCGCAGAAAATACCGATGGGTATGTTCGTTGGTCGTCATCCATACCGCATAACTCTTATTGCAATACCCGCCTGAAACCTCTTCGATCCGTGTCACTTTCCCCAGGTCGTAATTTTCTTTCATTATCCGATGAATTATTTCCGTAACCTGTCCCATAAAAAGACTCTAAGAAAAAAGACGGTGATTATCAAGAAAAACAGACGTAACTCCCTTAAATATTGAAACTTATATCATTTCAAGGTACATAATTAAAGCCTTGACTATTTAAATTTAAATAGGTATGAACTGACGGTTAGCACCATTTCTCCATCAGAGGTGAATGCCGTGGCTCCCAACAACGAAGCCGTTGTCAAGAATATTGTCGAGTCCATCCGGCGATTGGTACGGGCCGAATACCTGGATTCCCAGAAAATGAGCAAGCAGTATGGCTTAACCGGCCCCCAGAGCCTGGTATTAAGGCTGCTTATTAACAAAGGGGCCCTGTCGTCTGCGGATTTAAGCCGTCAGATGTATGTTACCCCGTCGAATATTACCGGCATCATTGATCGGCTTGAAAAAAAGGGACTGGTTGAGCGGATCCGCAAACAGGGTGATCGCCGGGTCGCATTGATTACGCTCACCCAATCCGGTCAAGAACTGGGCAAAACCATTCCCGATCCCATTGAAAAGAAATTTGTCAATCAACTGGCCGATCTGGAACCCGAGCATCTTCAAATATTGGCCATGGCAATGGATCAAATTCTAAACCTGATCGATACCAAAGGGGTGGAGGGATTATCCCTGGAATAGGGTCTTTAACCGAAAGAGCCAAGTCGAAGAAGTATCAATAGCAAACAGTTGGAAACAATCGCTAACCAAACTATCAAAAGGAGGGCAGCTATGCCGAAACTGGAAATGCTTCAAAGATTATTGTCAGAGGGAAGGATATCTCGCCGTGAATTTATTGCAAGGGTTTCGGCCCTGGGTTTAATGGCCGCCGTGTCACCTGCATTTCTGAGCGGTACGGCCAAAGCGGCCTCGCCCAAGAAAGGCGGGCGTTTGATAATAGGGGTTACTGGCGGGTCAACCACTGATTCCATGGACCCTGCAACATTGACTTCCAACATGAACCAGAATCTCAACTGGCAGATCAGAAACAGTCTGGTGGAAATCGATCACGAATTCAATGCCATCCCTGAACTTGCTGAGTCCTGGGACTCAACCCCTGACGCAAAAGTGTGGACGTTTAAGCTGCGCAAGGGCATAGAATTTCACAACGGCAAAACCATGACCGCCGAGGATGTGATCTTTTCAATCCAACATCATCTCGGCGAAAAATCCAAATCCGCCGCTAAAGGCATTTTAAAAAATATTGAAAATATTAAAGCTGACGGGAAACATGAAGTTGTTTTTGAGCTTTCCGGGGGCAGTGCTGATTTTCCGTTTATCCTGGGCGACTATCACTTAACCATGTGTCCTGCGGGAACCGCAGGCCCGGAATTTGAAAAGGGCGTCGGTACCGGCGGGTACATACTGGAGAGTTGGGAACCTGGCGTCAGGGCTTTTGCAAAGCGCAATCCCAATTACTGGAAAGCAGGAAGAGCCCATTTTGATGAGATCGAAACCCTGTCCATTGTTGATACCAATGCCAGAACCAATGCACTGAAGACCGGCCAGATAAACTACATGGACCGTGTTGAACTTAAAACAGTGCATCTCATGAAAAGGATGCCGGGGGTAAATGTTACGGCAACAACGGGAACAGCGCACTACACCATCCCCATGCGGCTGGATCAAACACCATACGGCGACAACAATGTTCGCATGGCTTTAAAGCTTGCGGTTGACCGTGAGGAATTAGTGAAACAGATATTGCGCGGTTATGGCGAACCCGGCAATGATCATCCCATTGCACCGGTAAATAAATATTATGCCAAAGACCTTGAGCAACGAAAATATGATCCGGACAAAGCCAAATCTTACATGAAAAAAGCAGGCATGCTGGACCATGTCTTTAATCTGCATGCAGCCGATGCCGCATTTGCCGGAGCAGTCGACGCTGCCGTCCTCATAAAGGAACAGGCTAAAAAAGCGGGCATCAACATCAACGTTGTCCGGGAGCCTGATGACGGGTACTGGAGCAATGTCTGGATGAAAAAAGAATGGTGCATGTGCTACTGGGGCGGACGTCCCATTGAAGACATGATGTTCTCGGTTGCATACTCAGCCGGGGCTCCCTGGAATGATACCCTCTGGAACAATAAGCGTTTTAACGAGCTGCTGATCAGCGCAAGGGCAGAACTGGATACGGATAAGCGCAGAAAGATTTACTATGATATGCAGGAAATATGCAGAAATGA
>JBATKU010000393.1:0-1953 GCA_049669725.1 Desulfobacterales bacterium | reverse complement strand
CCGGTGTCGTATTGCTTCAACACTCCGGGTCACCCTCTTTATCAACTGACCAAAAGCTAATCTCCTGCGCTATTGAAAAATCTTTTTGTGTAGCCGCATCCCAAATTGGAATAACCACAAAAAAAATTGTACGAAAGACCTTTAGCCCTATGGATATCGCCGGAGAAGTGATTTCTGCTGAAAAAAAAATAAGGCCCTATATCAGGGAAACGTATTTGGAGTTCTCCCCTTTCTACAGTCGGATGACCGGCGCCCGGGTGTACTTCAAGCTGGAAAATTTACAGCACACCGGCTCCTTTAAATTAAGGGGAGCGATGAACAAGCTCCTGTCTTTGACAGATGAAGAGAAGAACCGGGGAGTGGTGACTGCTTCCACCGGCAATCACGGCGCTGCCTTCGCGTACGGTCTGGGTAAAGTAAAGGGCACCGGCATGGTTTTCGTACCTGAAAATGCATCCCCCACCAAAGTGGAGGCGATCCAGCGGCTGGGGGCCGAAATTCGCTATTTCGGCAGTGATAGCAGTGAGACCGAAGCGCAGGCCCGGCGGTACGCCCAAAAAAACGCGATGACGCACCTGCCGCCCTACAACGATGTAAAAGTTATTGGCGGTCAGGGGACCATTGCCTTTGAATTGACAAACCAGCTGGATCAGATAGATGCGGTTTATGTTGCCCTGGGCGGCGGCGGCATGATTTCCGGAATTGCAGGATATCTTAAATCCAAAAATCCGGAAGTAGAAATTATCGGTTGTTCACCGGAAAATTCCCAGGTAATGATCCAGTCGGTCAAGGCCGGCCGAGTCCTGGACCTGCCCTCCCTGCCGACCCTTTCCGACGGCACGGCCGGCGGTGTTGAGCCGGGTTCCATTACCCTGGAATTCTGCCGTGAATTCGTCGATGATTACATGACGGTCACTGAATCGGAAATTAAGGAAAGTTTGCGGGAATTCATGCAGTCCCAGCATATGCTGATCGAGGGTTCTGCAGCCGTGGCAGTTGCCGCCTGTAAAAAGCAGGGCGATCGTTTGGCCGGGAAAAATGTGGTTGTTGTTATTTGCGGCGGCAATATCAGTCTCGAAACATTAAAAGAAATTCTGTAAAGAAAGGTGTATTTGATGCAAGCCCTTATCGTCAATCATCAAGAAGTGCGACAATGGCTCCCGATGGCTGAGTGCATGGATGTCATGGCCGAAACTCTCAAAATGTTAAGTCGCGGCAATGCTGTCAATCCCCTGCGGCATGCCATGTGGCTGCCGGATAAATCCGGGCTTATCGGAATGATGCCGGCTTATCTGCAAGACTCCGGGGTGATGGGATTAAAAGCAATCAGTGTTTTCCCGGGCAATCATACGACTGACTATGACTCTCATCAGGGAACCGTGATGCTGTTTGAAACCAAAAACGGCCGCCTGCTGGCCATGATGGATGCAGGCAAAATAACTGCCATCCGCACCGCAGCCGTCAGTGGTGTCGCAACCCGATTGCTGGCCAGGGAAGACGCCTCTGATCTGGCAATTTTAGGTTCAGGGGTACAGGCCGGAACCCACCTTGAAGCCATGCGGATCGCACGACAAATCACCGGCGTGCGAGTTTGGAGCCAACATTTTGATCATGCTCAAAAATTCGCCGATCAGACATCGGCGGCCGGCACCATTTCCGTACGGGCCTTTGACACAGTTAAAGAAACAGTTGACGGGGCCGATATTATTTGCACGGTCACTTCCGCAACCGAACCGGTACTTTACGGCGATTGGATTTCACCGGGAACCCATATCAATGCAGTGGGATCCAGCGTGGCCTTTGCCAGGGAATTGGATACGGCAGCGGTGGTAAACTCGAAATTGTTTGTGGACCGCAAGGAGTCAACCCTCAACGAGGCGGGGGATTTTCTTTACCCCAAAAAAGAGGGGGCCATAGATGACAGCCATATCCGGGGAGAAATCGGAGACATTC
>JBATKU010000392.1:0-2149 GCA_049669725.1 Desulfobacterales bacterium | reverse complement strand
AATGCGTAACGAAGGCAGTTCCTTTTTTACGCTCATATTTTCACCTCATATGTCACAGTCCATGCGCTTGGAAGTCTCCGTCATGGAATTTCGGGAAAAATATTTTGTAACGTATTATAAATTTAGTCAGGAGTTTCAGGCTTAACCACCGCAAAAAGCCGCAAAGGCCCATCCCACCTGGATTTATACGGCAACCGGGTGTAAGACCCCACCGTCGTCAATCCGGTGTCCTAACGCTGTTAGGACTTCGGATTGGGTCTTCGTAGGGGTCTCCAATTGCCTAACGGGTTTTCTGGATCCTTTGTTTAAAGTCAGCACCGAATGCAGGTGCTGCATGTCGTTCATTACATCTTCTGCAGTACGACTGATTCCTGCTGACGAAAGCTTGATTTCTAATCTGCGCAAGTATGTCATCGCCGCAACACAAGTAAACAAGTGACAACGGATCTTGCTGTCGGTCCAATGACGAATCGGACGCGTGCCTACCAGATCATCATTTTTGCTAAGACGGAACCGGTCTTCCACCTGCCATCGGTCAAGACTGGCCTCAACAATTTCTCTGGTCGTCCAATCCGTGTTGTCGGTAATGATGATGTTTTTTCCAAACATGGCCTGCTTTCGGCTTACCCTGTAGGGATCCTTTCGAAAGCTCATCGATAAGCCATCATGGGTATGGTTAAATCTAAGCGCGTAAAACTCAGACGACACATGCAGACGTTCACATAACCTTAAGTACCGCTCCTGGATGGCCTCGGGTTTCTTCCAGTGGGGAGCCTTGTCACGCACCTTATTTCGCATCATCAAAAGCTCTTGGCGAATGGTTTCCAGCTTGCTTTCAAAATTGTAGTTCTGTTTGCGCGCCGTGGTCGGGTTGTATGTCACCACGACAGAACGTTGTTTGCCCCAGTACTCACCTTTGGTTCTATAGGCCAGTATCAGGTCTTCATGATTGCCATCGTTCACCAGCTTTTTATTCTTGGCAATGTCTACGGGTTCAAAACGATCAAGCACCGTGGTGGCGAGTTCCTGAGCAAAATAGGTCGAATAGGTGGTTACAAAATGAATCCGGGCATGATCGTCGATCCAGGCATAATTGGCCTCAGAGTTCATGCCCTTGTCGATGACCACGGTCAACCGCTCTTTGGTTTTATAAAGACCGCATACGATCCCGAACATCTCATCCATAATCGTTTCAAATTGCTTGCTGTCATGGACGTTGCCGGGATAGGCACTGTAATAAAGCGGCAACTTAGAATCACGGGCTACCAACAGCCCCAAACCAATTTGGCGTAAATGGTGCCGGCCGTCCTTGCTTTTGCCACGACGCGCTAAATCAGATGGGGTATCGCTGGCTAAAAATGTATAGTAATTGGTTGTGTCAAATAAGAGACAGTCCGCATTGGGAGATTCAAGCTCCCAGATTCGCTTGAAGAATAGTCGGGTTATTGTCTTAAGATCCTTCTCGCTGACACGATCCCATTTCTCCCAGTAACGCTGACTCGTTAGTTCTCCAATATCGACCGGGCGAATTTGCTGAACCGCTGTTCTATCGTACCATTGGTATAATCTATTTTTGCTGACGGCTTCTATCATCCGATTCCACACACAGTACAGAAAATACTCACCAATGGTGGGGCCGGTCTCCCTGGGGACCCTGGCTATAATGTTGTCAACAATAGCAGCCAGTTCGACATCCTCATCCATTTGTTTGGCAATCCATAGGGCGCCGAACTCTTCAACTTTTATCTTTAGAGGCTCTGTTTCTGTGCCTTTAGCCAAACTGGCAACACGTTCTGGAGATCCGAGGTATACCTGTGAAACAACTTTTGGCTTGCCCTCAACACGGGCGATCTCGCGAACGTACAAGTAGGGTCTTCCTTTTTTCTTTTTAACATGGAAATGAGCCATGTTGCCACTATATATGGTAGGGTCTTACTTGTCAAGCACAAAATGGCCTTAAATGTAATAATATCAAGGTATGAGTGGACAAATCCAATCATGCCATGAGGGGTCTTACGCCAAATCTTTCGTTTTTTGTTTTGATTTCAGTTTGTTACACCGCTTGAAAGTGGTTATCCCTGAAACTCCTGTCTGAAATTCTTTCCAAGTGACCCCAGTAAAAAGGTTAAGCCAATATGCTCTTTTACTC
>JBATKU010000391.1:0-3404 GCA_049669725.1 Desulfobacterales bacterium | reverse complement strand
ATCGCCTTTTTCAAAGCCTTTGGGATTTGATATTCGCAAGCCTTCCAGCGAAAAAATTGGCCGCACTGATGTGGTAATGAGGATTCTATCATCAATTTTGACCGTACGGCCCAGAGCCAGGGATGCGGCCGACTCCACGATGCCTTTTTGACTGCTCAAATCTATCGGAATTCGAATGACCGACAGGAGTATGATAATTAAAAGGAGGCCTGCAATCAGACCGCCCAGTAAATACAGAATCCAACGCAAGGGTTTGGCAATACGCATGATTTTAGGTTCCTTTTCCTAAGGTGTCAGTGATCTTGTAAAATAAATGATAGGGCCTTGTGAATAATGCGGATAATGAGTTTTCTTATTGACAATTTTGGCTTTCATGAGCAATATACAGTAGGTTCAAGATTTAAAAATGTCACATTTAAACACTACCGGACCAAATGATAAAAAAAGGGGATTTATGAACGAAGGAACCGTTAAATGGTTTAATAAAAAAAAGAATTATGGCTTCATTGAATCGGATGAAAATGTAGAAATTTTCTTTCACGGTTCGAACATTGCCGACCACGGCTTCTTTGGATTGACAAGCAATGATCGCGTTACCTATGAAGTTAAAGAAATGCAAAACGGACCGCAAGCTGTTAGGGTAAAAGTAAAAAGTTAGTATTGCACTTAAAATCGTTTATCCTGTCTTCCATCTCTTGAAGCGCAAGATACGCCTCATCCAGCGATACAGCTCCAAATTGGACGCCATCACCCGGCTTAATCTGACCCAGCGCCGGGAGGTCCGCTGAAATTACCGTCGCTATTTTGCGGTAACCTCCGGTAACCGTCTCTCCCAGGATAATAATGGGCTTCCCATCACCCGGAATTTGAATGGAACCCGAAATTACGCCTTCCGAAATAATCGACGCTTCGATATCCGGTTTGCACAAAATCTCCGGGCCTTCCAGCCGGAGGCCGGTGCGATCCGAGTCCTGGGACATCGTATACGTGCCACTCAAGAATGCACGCCGGCTGTCAGCCGGAAAGTGGTTATCCTGGGGTCCCCAGATCACGCGTAATTTCCATTTGTCTGAATAATGCGGAATCCAGTCCGGGTTAAAGGCCTTATCGGTGCTCTGTGCGGGTCCACGCGGCTCATCGCATGTCAGGATATCTTCTTTGGTAAGTGAGCGGCCATGATGGCCGCCAAAGCCTGATGGAAGATTGGTTGACCGACTGCCCATGACCGGCGGCCCTCCGATGCCACCCGCGACAGCAATATAAGAACGAAAGCCGCTGACCACCGGGCCAAAAGATAGAATGTCATTTTTTTTGAAGGCATGCGAGCGCCACATTTCGATGGGCTGTTTGTTTTTTTTAGGCTGAAGATCCCCGCCTGTGACGGCCACAACCACATCGGTTAAAACCTTGATGCCGGGACCCATAAGCATTGTTTCCAGACAGGCGTGATCCTCACTGTTTCCGACCAGCAGGTTTGCAATCCGCAGCGAAAATGAATCCAGCGCGCCGCTGGGCGCAACACCGAAACGGCCGTAGCCGTATCGGCCAAGATCCTGAACAGTCGTCATGATCCCCGGAGATATAATCTCTAATGTCTCTATGGCTGCCATTGGTTTGCTTCCTGTGCGCTAATCGCTTGAAAACGGACCCGGTCTCCCATTATCAAAAGGCTTGGCGGCTGCGCCTGCGGATCGAAGAGATTCACAGGAGTCCAGCCGATGATCTGCCATCCACCGGGACTGTCAACCGAGTAAATGCCGGTTTGTCGCTGGGCAATCCCCACCGACCCCCTGGGAACGAGAATCCGCGGGGTTTCACGGCGGGGCGTAACAATGGCGTCCGGCACTTCCCCCATATAGGGATATCCCGGTGTAAAGCCGATCATGTATACTCGATAAGTCGGCCGCAAGTGATGCTCGATGACCTCCTGCGGAGAAATATGATGATAACGGGCAACATCTTCCAGATCCGGACCCCTTTCACCGCCATAGACGATCGGTATTTTAACGGTGCGCGGATCCGGCAGTTCGGCTTGATCCAATTTGTGATAGGTGCCGCCAATCGCGCGCTTCAGATCGGCCGGCGAAATGATCAGCGGATTATAAATCACCAGCAGTGACCGATAGCTCGAAACCAGTTCCCTGACCCCTTCAATCGGGTACAAATCGATGGCGGCAAACAATTCCTGGACACGCTGGTTCACGGTGGGGCTGATTTCATCGCCCAGTTCGACGAGCAGGGAGCGGTCGCCCATCAGACGAAATATGGGTGTATCATAGGGCATCGGTAATCAGATATGTATTAGTCGACTCTTTGAAAATTATGGGGAAAAACAAAGGATTCCATTCTTCTATAAAAATTCTGCAGGCGGTGCAATCTTAATCCCGGAAGCCAACAGGGCCTCCCGAATATTTTTGACCAGTGCCAGCGCGGACGGGTTATCACCGTGCACGCATATCGTATCGGCCGCCATATCGATTTCAGAATTGTCTTTACAGACAACTTTGCCTTCTTGGACCATTTTTAAAACTTTCTCGGCCACCATCTCATGGTCATGAATCACCGCACCTGACTCCTTGCGAGAAACCAACGAACCGTCGCGATTGTAAGCCCGATCGCCGAAAAATTCAAAGCCTATCCGGATTCCGTGTTTGGTCCCGATAGCTTCCAACTCCGACCGGTTGGATCCGGCCAGCACAAATAAAATGAGGTCTTTATCCAGTGCGGCAATCGCTTCGGCCACGGCATCCCAAATTGCGGGATTTTGCACAGCCATGGTATACAACGCGCCGTGGGGTTTGACATGCTGTAGTTTCATTTTCTGGGCAACGGCAAATGCCTGAATCGCACCCACCTGGTAAGTCACATAATCCTTAATTTCTTCCAGTGAAGCATCCAGGTTGCGTCGACCAAAGCCGATCAAATCAGGAAATCCCGGATGGGCGCCAATGGCAACATCGTTTTCACGGGCCATGGCTATGGTGCGATTCATCACCGTGGGGTCACCGGCGTGAAATCCGCAGGCTATGTTGGCGGAACTGATCAACGGAATGACATCTTCGTCCATTCCGAGTTTATAATTTCCAAAGCTTTCCCCCACATCGGAATTAAGATCAATTTTATTCACCGGCATATTCTTACCTCCAGAATGTTTGGATGATTCAAGCTATCAAATTTATAAAGTCGAGAAAAAATTGGGCTTTGCAATTTGCATGGGGTGGAATAATGGAATATTGGAAGGATGGAATGTTGGTTATTTCAAGGATGCTATCTAATTTTTATTTATTCATGGGTTCATCTTAGCGATTAGAAGCTATCTCATCATCGTACTGGAACCCATTATTCCAAAATTCCAGTATTCCAATATTCCAAACTGGGGCGAAGCCCCATGTTATATGACACAA